>JAYTGN010000242.1:0-4574 GCA_043733485.1 Gemmataceae bacterium | reverse complement strand
GCACCTAGTTTGGCGCGCTCCGCTCCGAGGACTGCGCGTCGCGGCTAAACTCTCAACACAACCCACACGGAGCCTCCCATAACCACTGCACAATTGCGCAGGAGCGCTGCGTTCGCCCTTTTCCTCCTCGCTGCCTCAAATGCTCGCGCCGATCTACCGTCGCGCCCGATCACGATCGTGTGAGCCTCATTTCTTGCCGCTTTTATCCTTGAACGCATGGGCACCGCGGTCGGCGGCGGGGCTGCCCGGCTTCACCCGGAAGTCCTTCTTCACCGCGTCCCGAAACTGCGGATCCTCTCCCAGCACGCCGTCCTTTTCCGGCGTCGGCAACTTCGGGGCACTGCTGTTCGGCCGGTCCTCGCAAAACCACAGATTGCGCGAGAACTTGAACGTCTCGGCCGCCGTGTTCGCCCCCACGTTCACGCCATCGCCCCACTTCTCCGAACGGAAAACCACCACGTTGTCCTCGAAGACCGCATCGCGGCACGGCACGAATCCCGCAGCCGTGTTCTCCTGGAGAATCCGCAGCGCGTACTTCTCGGGGCGAACGATCGTGTTGAACCGAACCGTGGCTCCGTCCACGCCGACGAGCGCGATCGCGGACTCGCCCCCAAGGAACGTGCAGCCTTCGATGCGGATGGCCTTCGCTTCGTACTTGGCGTCGGCAGGCATCGCCTTGAGCGGCGGGCGGAAGCTCTCTTCGCCGGTGTAGCCGCCGGCATTGATGGCGCGTTCGCCGCACTCGTCGAAGAGGCAACGGTGAATGGCGATCTCGGCCGAGCCGCCCTTGGTCTGCACGGCGTTCGCGCCGCCGCTCTTGAAGTTGCAACGCGAGATCACCCCGCGATGGCAGCCCACCATGTCGATGGCCGAACCCTCGCTTCCCCATCGTTCGACCGTGCAATCGACGACGAGAAAGTCGTCCACACCGGAAAGTTTGATGCCGTCGCTGTTCCCCTTGGGGCCCACGTCGGTCACGCGGATGTTCCGCAGCGTGACGTGGTGCGAAGGCTTGTCGGGTTTGCCCGCGTCGTCGATGTTGAGGGCGTTGTCCTTCGCACCGGTGAAGACGAGGTCCTTGAGTTCGAGGTGGCTGACGCCGGAGAGTTGCAAGCAGATGGTTTCGCCGACGAGGCGCGGTGGGCGATCCGCGTTGGCGGCGGCGATGACGATCGGCTTGGCAGCCGAGCCGTGGAGATTTTGGAAGAAGTGGTTGCCGGGATAGTCGCCTGCGGCCAGGAGGATGCGGTCGCCGGGCTTCGCGGCACCCATGGCGCGGCGAAGTCCCGCGACATCCTGCACGCGGTGGTCCGCGGCATCCGCCGATCGCAGTTCGACCATCAGCAGTGCTGTGACCAAGAGGTAGATGCGCATCGAGTGCTCGTAGGTGAAGTGAAACGAAACCGCTGCGGCGCGGAACCGGATCGCGCCGCCAGTACCGTTATACCCCGAAGCACCCGAGCGTCTTCACTTCATTGGCCCTGATGGATTTGGTCGAAGCGCGGGGCCGCTGCCGTGAAGGCTTGCAAGAGCCGCGGATCGAATTGGCCTTCGCACTCCGTGGTGATCATCTTGACGGCTCGGGTGTGGCTCAAGGGTGGGCGGTGCGGGCGGCGCGAACGCAACGCCTCGTACACCGCAACGATGGCGACGACCCGCGCCGAAAGCGGGATGTCGTGGCCCACGAGCATGTCCGGGTAGCCGCTGCCGTCCCAGCGCTCGTGGTGCGAGCGCGAGAGTTCCGCCGCGATCGGCAGGCTGGGTAAATCGACCGCGAACTTCCCCGCCACCGTGAGCAGCACCTCGGAACCCGCGGTCGTGTGCGTTTGCATCACGCTGCGTTCGTCGGCATCCAATTTGTCCGGCTTCATGAGCACGGTGCGGGGCATCGCGAGTTGGCCCATGTCGTAGATCGGCGCCACCGCTGCCAGCAGATCGATGTAAGCGGGATCCTTGAGTCGCACGTATTCCCCTTCATCCGGAGAGGCCGTGGCGAGAGCGCGAACGTAGCGAATCACGCGGAACCAGTGCCCTTCTGAGACGATGTTGGTTTCGACCAAGAGCCGCGAAACGGTATACGAGAGAGCCTCGGAGGCAGCGGTGGGGCGGAGGGAAGCCGGCGAGTCGTTGGCGGTGGGATGAGGCCTCAGAAGGCCGAAGGCGGAATGGGCGGCGACGTCCTTGGTGTGCCGGCGGAGCAAGAGCGCCTTCACGCGGGAGAGCAGTTCGGTGGAAGTGAACGGCTTGCAGAGGAAGTCGTCGGCACCCGTCGCCGCGAGTCCGCCGAGCGCGTCCGCAGGCATCGCCCCTGAGACCAGAATAATCTTCACGCGGTCCGGGTCGGGCAGCGCGGCGCGAATCCGGTCCACGAGTTCCAGGCCGGAGATTCCCGGCAGGTTCACGTCCGCGATCACCACGTCCGGCGGGTGCCGCTCCACATCCGCCAGCGCGAGTTCCGCATCCTCCGCTTCCCCCACGTCGTACTGATTCTTCAGGAGCAAGGCGAGCCAGCGGCGGATGCTGGGTTCGTCGTCCACCACGAGAATGCGATCGCGGGTGCCGGCCTTCACGATCGGGGCCGCAGTCGTGACCGTGGGAAGCCAGAGTGTGAAGCCGGTGAGGGCCATCGCCACGGCTCGCGCCGAAGGATAGCGTTTGTCGGGGTCCGTCTCCATGAGTCGGGCCACGAGGTCGCTCACCTCGCTCGGCACCTCGGGGCGCACGTGCCGCACGGGGTCCGGAGTGGTGGTGAATCGACGGTGCAGGTCGCGAATTGTGTTGCCGCTCTCGGGGTACGGCTCGCGACCGGTGAGCGTCCAATACAGTGTGGCCCCGAGGCTCCAGAGGTCGGCGCGGGCATCCACGGCGTGCGGGTCGCGGGCCTGTTCCGGAGCCATGTAGCCCACGGTGCCCAGAAGCGTGCCCGCTTCCGTCAGGTTCCGGTTCGGCACGCGGGCCAGCCCGAAATCGAGCACTTTCGCCTGCCAGTCCGGCGTGATGACGATGTTCGAAGGCTTGATGTCGCGGTGGACGAGATCGTGGCGGTGGGCCTCGGCCAGCGCTTCGGCGACCTGCCGGAAGAGATGGCACGCACGGTGCGGGGAGAGCGGGCCCTTATCGCGAATGAGGTTGTACAGGTCCTGCCCGGAGATGAGTTCCATCACGAAGTAATCGCGCGGGGCCGCACCGGTGAGGCCGCGTGCCGCACGCCCCGCGTCGAAGCAAGCCGTGATGTTCGGATGCTGCAAGCGAGCGACCGCGCGGGCTTCGGAATAAAAGCGGTGGAGCAACTTCGGGTTGGATTCCACGGCGCGAGCCATCACCTTCAATGCGACCTGCCTTCGCAGTTGCAGGTGTTCGGCGCGGTAGACGGTTCCCATGCCGCCCTGGCCGAGTACGTCCAGCAAACGGTAGTGGCCGAGAACGAGGTCGCTGCCGTTGCCTTCGAGCACCGCATCGGCCTGAAACTGCGTGAGCAGGTGCCGCCTCACCAGGCTGGCGAGCAAGTCGTTCGATTCCTCGATTCGGTGGAACTCGTCGCGATCACGTTGGGCGATTTCGTCCCACTCCTCGGGGAGCAGAATCAAGGTATCGAGCAACCAGGAAAGCAGGCCCTGGGCCTGAGATACCATCGGGCTCGTCCCGTGATGGGTATCGGGGCTCGGGGTCGCGTTCAGGTCGCAGACGGACTCGACGGAGAGCGGGGTCATCGGTGGGGAATCCGAGTGCAGGGGTGTTCGGCAGTCTCTGGAAGATGGAACCGACATGCACCGCGAACAAGCGACGGGATGGGAGATTGACGGAGAAGCACGGGGGCTTGCCCTCGCTTCTCGCGCCGGAGAGGAACTTTGCGACCGGACCGCACTCGGAGAGTGCGGACTACCGAGGCTTCGCGCTGGCCGCACCCACCAGGAGCGGCTCGATTCGCACGTCGTCGAAGTACGCGATGCCGAGCCCGGTGAGTGCGAGCGTGACGGAGATTTGACCGCTGGCGGGCACGCGCCGATACAAGTGGTACGGCTTCCAGGTTCCTTCCGGCGAACCGGTGTTTAGCACGCGAACGGAGAGCGGTTCGCCGCCCGCGTCGTCGTAGAACAGCACGCCACCGGCGGCATCGCCCACAATCGCCTTCGGCACCTTGATCCAGCAACTCACCCGAACCAGCGTGCCCGGAGCGAACTTCACCGCCGGGCTATCCACGGCCAGGAACGTGCGTTCGAGAACGTGGTCGGTCGGCACGGGCTTGCCGCTCGCGTCCTTGCGCGGTTGGCTCCGAACTTCGAGCTTGAGTGCCGCGGTGCCGAGTTCCGGCGCAGGGTCGGTGTAGCCTTCATCCGCCGGGCTAACGGGCCGGCTCGAATTGAACAGCGTACGCGGCTCCGGCTTGTTCTTCCGAGGCACCTTCGGATCGTCGAGCTTCTCCGTCGACACGATCCCGGCGGCGACGACCACGCGATCCACTTCGAGCGAACCCGTGCGTGCGGACCATCCCGGAATCTTGTCGATGGAGAGGCCTTCAGGCGGAAGGCCACCGCCTCCGGGTGGCACCGTGCTTCCAGCCGGTGCTCCAACTG
>JAYTGN010000241.1:0-27745 GCA_043733485.1 Gemmataceae bacterium | reverse complement strand
CTCTCTGCTGTGGCCCGGTCTCCTGACCGTGCCACTCGGCCGAGGCTTCCCGTTCGCTCTGCTGTGGCCCGGTCTCCTGACAGTGCCACTCGGCCGAGGCTTACCGCGCGTACCAAGCAATGAGTCGGGCCAACTCGCCGCGACTGGCCAGCAACTTCAACGCGAACTCTCTGCTGTGGCCCGGTCTCCTGACCGTGCCACTCGGCCGAGGCTTCCCGTTCGCTCTGCTGTGGCCCGGTCTCCTGACCGTGCCACTCGGCCGAGGCTTATCGCGCGTACCAGGCGATGAGCCGGGCCAACTCGCCGCGACTCGCCAGCAACTTCAACGCGAACTTCTGCCGGCCCAGGCCGAGCAGTTTGTTGAAGCCGAAGTTGTCGTCCACCAACCGCAAGCTTCGCTCGATGGCCTCGTCGCGGTTCAGGGCGCCGATTGCGAGTACGCGGCTGAGCCAGAGGATCGCGGGGAGCGTGATGGCCAGCGATTCGAGCCCATCCCAAAACTGTAGGTCGAAGTTCGTCGGGCCGCAGAACTGGAGCGATTCCACCTTCATCCGGTAGTACCGTGCGAGCAGCGCCTCGGAGCTGGGGCTCAGCGGCCCGGCCGGTTCCTCGGCCTGTGCGAACCTTGCCTCGGGGATCAGCGAGTTCACCTTGGGGATGCGACCGGCGCCGCGCGCGAAACTCATCGCGGCCAGGATGCGGCCGGCGGGGCCGCGCTGGGCACTTCCCTTCTCCGCGCCGTGATCCTTCCGCGAGAACACGGCCGATACTTGGCGAAAAACCATGCGGCCGACCCAGCCCGGCGGCGGCACTTCCTCCGCCGTCTCGGGAGTCTCTTCGTCCACGGCCTCGGCCAGGACGGCCAGCATCTCGCTGAGCCGTGTACCGGAGATCGTTTTCTTCGCGTTGCCGCCGCCATCGAACTTCAAGTCGCGGCAAAGCGCCACGAACCCGAGTACGTTGCGCCAGCGCCGTTCGAGGGGCTCCTCGCCGTCTTCCAACATCTTCGAGACGGCGGTCGCGATGCGAACGAGGTCGGCCCAGGGAACGCGTTGACCCTTACGGAGCAGCGTCGGCGGTGCGTTCACCGCCCCGGGCGAATCCTCTTCCAACGCCGCGGCATACTCGCGGACTTCCGCCACGTGGCCGGACAAGGGTTGACCCCGACTCGCCACCGAAGACGGGCAGGCGAAGCGGAGCCCGAGTCGCCAGTGGTCGCCGGCGGGGACGAGCAGGAACGGATAGATGCGGCAGGCGAGTGGCTTCGCTGCCGAGCCGAACTTCGCGTGGATGCGGCAGCGGTTATCCGCACCCAGGAAGACGCAGGCACCGTCGGCTCGGTGGTTCAAACGAAAGGATCGGCCGCTGAACCAACTACCTTCCTGGACGAAGTACGGCGCGTTCGCAAACTCGGGGTCGCGTTCCCAGCCTTGGCCCTCGATGCGCTTGCGTTCTTCGGCGCTCACCGGCACGTGGTAGGTCCGGCAGCACGCGGAGCAGCCGCTGCAGTCCCAGTTCTGAACCACCGGCAGCGAACGGACCGGCATCGCCATGACATCCGCCTTTACTTCTCGTCCTTGGCCGGCGGACCGATTTGAAACGAGTTGAAGAAGGTCCGGGCCGGAGGCTCGTCCGGGCTGAGTCGCTCGCTCTCGATCGAGAGGTAGTAGACCGTGCCGTTCACCCGATAAACCTCGACCACGCGGTCGGCATTGGGAAGTTCCACCAACCAGCGCTGTCCCGCGTGCCCGTCGACCGACTTCACTCCGGAAGGAGGCGAGACGGGCGCGCCGCCCGCATCCGCCACCACCGCCTTGCCGATCTCCTCGAACCACTTCTCGGCTTTCGGCATCGTATCGGGCCCCGAGCCGAACAAATAGCTCACCGGCGAGGCCACCAAAGGTTCGTGATGCGCCTGGTAGCACGAAAGTTTCCAACCCGCGAGGGGCTGGACCTTCACCTCCTGCACCTCTTGCCGATTCACCGGCAACCGCACGCGATACGCCCCCTTTTTTGCCTCGAACTCCCACTGCTTCTCGGGCGGGCTCAGGAACTCCTTGGCCCGGTCGACCATTTCCTTCTTCAAGAAATAAAGGCTGAGGCCCGCGAAGTACGAGAGCCCCACGAGCATGAGCACGCCCTTGATCCGCGTCGCGGGCGTCCAATCCACGGTGAACACGACGGACAGGCAAAGTATGGATGCGGAGAGCGCGAGCGCGGCCGGCGCGGCCAACGACAGCGCCGGCGGTTGCGTCAGGAGTTGCGGCCCAATCAGCCAGAGCAACGGGATGGCGAAGGGAAGCAACGCGAACCCGATGAGCACCGAAACGGGAAGCCCGCCGGTGGCAGCGATGGGCGAATCGTGGGGGTCGTGGGCACCGGGTGCGCCGACCGGCTCGGCGGTTTTCCGAGTCCGTTGAGGGGCGCGAACCGGTTGCCTCGCGGGTCCGAGGGGTTCGGCCCGGCGCGACACGGAGGCAGGTTTAACGACAAGTGCGGCTTCTTCAATCGCCAGGAACGGCTCGTGGCAACGCGGGCAGACGACCGTGAGGCCGACCGCCTCCGGCTCCACTTGCGAAGCGCCTCGGCAACCCGTACACCGCACCACCACCATACGCGTGCCCCATCCGGTCGAGTTGAACGTTGACTCAATCTTACCAGGGAATCGGCGGGTGGGAGAGAGGCATTCGAGAATCGGGATCAGGGCACGTCGCCGTTGCGACCGAGGACGGCATCGACGCGGTTCACGCCGGCCGCGACTTCCCCCAGTTGATTGCGGTAGATGTCGTCGCCGTTCAGGCCCACGTTGGCGGTGGTGGCATAGCGAACGTTGCCTCCGAGGAAGAGGACGTTGTGCCCCAGGCGATGGCCGGAAGTAGGTCCGCCGCTCGGGGCCGCGGAAGAGCAAGGGTAGTCGGCCGTGATGGGGATCAGGTCGTTTTCGGAGTGGGAATCGTTGGAACGCCATTGGCCGAGGACGACGTTGCCGGGGGTGCGGTGGCCGAGGGCGTAGGTGTACGACACCTGTGAAATGGGGTTGTGGGAATCGGGCCGGGTGGCCGCCGCGGGGCAGTTGGCGTGGAAGCCCGGCGGGCACTGCCCGGCATCGGTGAGCGCTTGCACGAAGGTCCCTGCCGTCGGGTAAGCTTCCGTCCCGACCTGTGGGAAGCGGCCCTCGTGGGTGTCCGCGTAGCCCGAGAGCCCCTGGTGCAAGGTGCGGAGGTTGTTCTGGCACGAGGCGACTTCGTTGGCCTGGCGAACCCGACCGACGAACGAGAGGCCGAGGCCAATGGCCAAGAACCCGATGCCCAGAGCGACGAGGATCTCGAAGCGAAATCGACCGCCGACCGACCGCGATTCGGCTCCATCGCCCGAGTAATACCGCACGGCCATCTCGATGGTCGAGGGCGTGTTCTTATCGAGTGGAGTCTGCGGCTCGGTCTCGACGAGTTCGCAGGCGAGGCGGGAAATCGTGCGGGTGGCGAGGCCTCGCGGCGGCAACGGCGCTTCGCGATCCGCTTCGAGCGGCGCGAATGCGGCCCGCACTCGATCCACTTCAATCAGCGCGTCCGGGTTGGCCGCGAGGTGCGCTTCCACCGCGACGCGCTCGTCGGCTTCGAGCAGGTTCAGCACGTACCCGATGCAGTCTTCGTGCGTCATGGTCGCCTCGTTCAGGAACTCGCCGTTGGCGTCGGCGTACGGGTGGAACTCGCCAGTTCGGCCTTCTCCCATTCCTCGGTCAATTTCACCAGTGCCGCGTGGAGCCGCGACTTCACCGTGCCGAGCGGAATCTCCAGCGCGTCCGCGATGTCCCGGTACTTCATCCCTTGAAAATACGCCAGGAGGATCACTTCCCGCAAGAGGTCCGGCAACCTCGCGACCACGGCCCGCACCCGTTCCCGCTGCTCGGCCCGTTCCGCATGATCCGGTGGGCTCTCGTGTGAAGACGGCAGCAGTTCGAACAGGGGCCTCGGCTCCCCGTCGTCGTCCGGGGCGGTCATCAGGTCCGCTCGCCGATCGGCTCGGCGGTTCTGCTTTCGCAGGGCGTCGATCGCCTGGTTCGTGGCGATCGCGTAAAGCCAGGGCCGCGCCGGCCGCCCCGGTTCGTAGTGCTTGATCTTGCGGAACACGGCCAAAAACGTGGTCTGGAACACGTCGTCCGCGAGGTCGTCGTCGCCCAGGTAGCGGCGGAGGTAGCCGTACAGCTCGCGTTCGTAACGGCGAACGAGTGGGCCGAACACCTCGCGGTCCCCTTCGCGGAGCCGGGCGAGAAGCTGCTCGTCGGAATCCGGTGGTGAGGATGGTTCCGGCACGTTCCCTTAATACCTGTACGCTGGAAGCCCGCCGGTCGTTCGCGCCGGCGGACGAAACTTGCTCGAACCGCTGTTGTATCGAACTCGGGCGGCTTCTCGCTTCGTTCCTCTCGCGTTTCTACCATGTCCGGATGAACACCGATGCGAGCGACCTGCACTTCGAACGCGGCCTCTTGCTCTATCAGCAAGACCGCCACCCTGCGGCCGAAGCCGAGTTGAAGCTCGCCTTGCTCGGGAATCCCGAGTTCGCGTTGGCCCATGCGATCCTTGCGCTGTGCCTGCTCGAACAAGGCAAGCTCGAAGCGGCAGCGGAGGAAGTGGGTCAGGCGCTCCGCCTTCAGCCGGGGCTTTCGTTCTGCCACTATGCCCGGGCTCACGTGCTGATGAAGCAGCACAAGCTCGCGGATGCCGAGGATGCGATCGGGGAAGCGCTGCGGCTCGACCCGACGGACGCCTCATTCTACGCCGTGAAGGCGAGCATCTCGCTCGATCGCCGCAATGCCACCGCCGCGGTTCATGCGGCCGAGGAAGGCTTAGCGTTCGATCCGAACCATCCGGGCTGCTCGGCCATTCGCACGATGGCCCTGCTGCGGCTCGGGCGCACGGCGGACGCCACCGCACAAACCGCGGACTCACTTCGCCGCGATCCGCAAGATGCGCTGGCTCACACCGGTCGCGGTTGGGCGCTGCTTCACGAGAAGAAGCCGGTCGAGGCCCTGCACCACTTCCGCGAATCCCTGCGGATCGACCCGACCAACGAGTTCGCGCGCGAGGGGCTCATCGAAGCGCTCAAGGCCCGATACTGGCTCTACCGGCAGATGCTGGGGTTCTTCCTCTGGATGAGCCGCCTGAACCCGAGCACGCAGTGGATGGTGATCATCGGGCTGTTCGTCTTGCAGCGGGCACTCGGGGCCGCGGCGCGCAACAACCCCGCACTCCGGCCGTTCGCCGAGCCCGCGCTGTTCGCGCTCATCGGGTTCGTGGTGCTCACCTGGATCGCCAGCCCACTCTTCTCGCTGCTCTTGCGTTTGAACCGCTTCGGCCGGCTCGCGCTGAGCCGGGAAGAAATTCGGCAATCGAACTGGATTGGCTTGATGCTGCTGCTCTGCCTCGTCACGATTCCGTTCGCGATGTTGGACGAAGGAATCGTGAGTCTGTTCGCGACCACCACGGGCGTGACCGTACTGGTGATGCTGCTGCCCGTGACGTCGATATTCCGGTTGCCTCCGGGTTGGCGTCGCCACGGGATGCGGGCTTACGTCGGCGCGATGATCGTGGCCTGGGGAGTCATGGCGTACTGCTTCGTGGAGTCGGAACGCGCGTTCGATCGCGGGCAGGTCAACGCCGCCCGCGAATCGCTCGAAGCGGGCAAGGATGCGTTTCAAGCGAACCTCTTGGCCGGCTTCCTTTCCGGCTTCCTCGTTAACGGCTTGATGACGATTCGCCGATATTAATGGTGCGAACTTCCGCCCACGCCCGCAGCGTGAACCACGTCAGTACGAGGCACGCCACCCATTGAATGGTGGTGACCCAGAGGTAGATGCCGTGGAGGCGGTAGAAGCTCACGCGCTTCACCACGAAGGTGCGGTCGGGGTCCATCATCGCTTCGAGTTGCACGTGGATGATAAAGAGTGCGATCTGGCATGCTGCCGCGACGGCCCAGCAACTCCAGCGAATCCGCAAGCGCCCACCGCTCGCCAGCAACTCGCAGGCGAAGAGAATGAGCCCGACGGTGCCGACCGCGTTCAAGTAGTTCGTGACGCGGGTCGTGATCAGCCCCTGCGCTTCCGCCGAGCCGAGCACTTCCGTACCCACGGGAACCACGAACGACGCGTAGAAGAGGAACCCGCCCTGCCACAGCATCAGGAGTTGAAGGACGAGGAATCGGCGAAGGGTGGTCATAGTTGATGATTGCCGCTTGCGGCTTCGCGACGGGGCGATTCGCCAGGATTCGCTTCTCGGGATAAAGTGTACCGAGAATCCATCACGAGACCCGCCCATGCCGCTTCCTTCGTCTCCCCATCCGTTCATTGGAAATGCGGAGCGTCTGCGGATGGTCGCGGATCGCGAAGGGCGCGAGCCGTGGCGCAAGTGGGGGCCGTACCTCTCGGAGCGCCAGTGGGGCACGGTACGCGAAGACTACAGCCCCACGGGTGACGCCTGGGACTTCTTCCCATACGAACACTCCCACGCCCGCGCCTACCGCTGGGGCGAAGACGGGCTGGCCGGGTTCTGCGACGACGAACAGCGCCTCTGCCTCGGGCTCGCCCTTTGGAACGGCCGCGACGACACCTTGAAGGAACGCCTCTTCGGGCTCAACAACGCCGAGGGCAACCACGGCGAAGACGTCAAAGAGCTTTACTACTACCTCGACGCCACGCCCTCGCAGAGCTACCTCAAGTTCCTCTACAAGTACCCGCAGGGTCCGTTCCCGTACGCGAAGTTGCTCGAGGAAGGCCACAAGCGCGGCACGGGCGACCCGGAGTTCGAACTGCTCGACACCGGCATCTTCGACGGCGACCGCTACTTCGACGTCCTCGTGGAGTACGCCAAGGCCGGGCCGGACGAAGTGCTGATGCGAATCACGGCGCACAACCGCGGCCCGGCCGCCGCGGAACTCCACATCCTCCCGCAAGTCTGGTTTCGCAACACGTGGAGTTGGAAGCCCGGCTCGCCACGGCCAACGATCACCGGTGTCGGGCCAGACCTTCTCGCGATTTCGCACCACCGTCTCGGCGACTACAACTTCCACGTTCACGGGGAAGCGGAACTGCTCTTCACCGAGAACGAAACCAACCCGCGGCTCTTCCAGGAAGAGAAAGTCGGTTTCTGGAAGGACGCCTTTCACGAATACGTGGTCCGGGGCGATCGGGCGGCCGTGAATCACGAGGGGCGGGGCACGAAGGCGGCCGCCCACTTCCGCTTCAGCATCCCGGCCGGGGGAAGTGCGGTCGTCAAGGTGCGACTCACCAACGCTAAGAGCCCGTCCGCTTGCGGCACCGGCACGCTCGCCGAAGCCTGCCCCGTCACGTTCTTCGACGGCGTATTCGCGGAACGCATCCGCGAGGCCGACGCCTACTACGCCGACCTCCAGAAGGACATTGCCAGCGACGATGCCAGGCTCGTGCAGCGGCAAGCCTTCGCCGGGTTGATTTGGACCAAGCAGTTCTACCACTACGACGTGCCGCTCTGGCTCAAGGGCGACGCGAACCCGCCGCCGCCGCCGCCCGAACGCAAGCGGCCCGGTGCCCGCAACCGCGATTGGACCCACCTCAACAATGCCGACGTCATCTCGATGCCGGATAAGTGGGAGTACCCGTGGTACGCGGCGTGGGATCTCGCCTTCCACATGATCCCGTTCGCGATGGTCGATCCGGACTTCGCGAAGAACCAACTGCTGCTCTTCACGCGCGAATGGTACATGCACCCGAACGGCCAGCTACCCGCCTACGAGTGGGAATTCGGGGACGTGAACCCGCCCGTTCACGCCTGGGCGTGCTGGCGCGTGTTTCAGATTGATCGCAAGCATCCGCTCACGGGCGAGGGCCGCGGCGAAGGCGACCTCGCCTTCCTCGAAAAAGTCTTCCACAAGCTCATGCTCAACTTCACCTGGTGGGTGAACCGCAAGGACGCGCAGGGGCGAAACATCTTCCAGGGCGGGTTCCTCGGGTTGGACAACATCGGCGTCTTCGACCGCAGCAAACCCCTGCCCACCGGCGGGTTCGTGAACCAGGCCGACGGCACCGCCTGGATGGCGATGTACTGCTTGAACCTGATGCGGATCGCGCTCGAACTCGCGCTGCACAACCCCGTTTACCAGGATGTCGCCACTAAGTTCTTCGAGCACTTCCTCCACATTGCCGAGGCGATGACCGCGATGGGCAAGAAGCCCGGCGACCCCGAAGGTGGGCTCTGGGACGAAGACGATCAGTTCTACTACGACGAGTTGAACCTGCCCGATGGCCGCGAGATTCCGCTCAAGGTGCGGTCGATGGTCGGCCTCATCCCGCTCTTCGCGGTCGAGACGATCGAGCCCGAGATGCTGGAGAAGCTGCCCGAGTTCGCCAAGCGCTTGAAGTGGTTCTTGAACCACCGGCCCGACCTGGCGGAACTCGTGTCGCGCTGGCACGAACCGGGCAAGGGCGATCGCCGGCTGCTCTCGCTGCTTCGCGGTAGCCGCATGAAGAAGCTGCTCAAACGCATGCTCGACGAGACCGAGTTCCTCTCCGACTACGGCGTGCGGGCCCTCTCGAAGTTCCACGACGAGAACCCGTTCGACTGCAACGCAAACGGGACGCGGCTCACCGTGAGTTACCAGCCCGCCGAATCCGCGACCCGCGACTTCGGAGGCAACTCGAACTGGCGCGGACCCATCTGGTTCCCCGTGAATTACCTCATCCTCGAAAGCCTCCAGCGCTTCCACCATTACTACGGCCCCGAGTTCCGCATCGAGTGCCCCACCGGCAGCGGCAAGTTCTTGAATCTCGAAGAGATCGCGACCGAAATCGGGCGGCGACTCGCCCGCATTTTCTTGAAGGATGAGAAGGGTCGCCGGGCCGTGTTCGGGAATTGCGAGAAGCAGCAGACCGACCCGCATTTTAAGGATTACGTGCTCTTCTACGAATACTTCCACGGCGACACGGGCCGCGGCGTCGGGGCCAGCCATCAGACCGGCTGGACGGCCCTGGTTGCGAAGTTGCTGCAGGCGCGGTCGCCGGATCTGTAGTGCTGAGTTCGGTGGTGGAGGAAGTGATCGGGAATCGCGAAGCCGCAGCGTTTAACACTCAGGTTACTTCTTCGGTGCTGGGAAGATGGCCGGCACGATGCCCTTGAATTCTTCCGCCGAGAGGAACTTGTCGTTGTTCGCGTCCAGGCTCTTGAAGGTGAACTCCAGATCGAACGGGCCGACTTCCTTCCCCTTCTTGCCCTTGGGTTCCGGCTGCACCGTGAAGAGCTTCTTGAACTCCTCCAGATCCAGCTTGTTGTCCGAGTTCGCATCCAGCTTCTTGAAGATCTCGTCCGTCTTGAGTGGCTCGGCCTTCTTCTTGGCGGCCACCTTCTTCTTGAGGACAACCTTCTTGGCGTCGTCCGCGGCACCGGCCTTCTCGGAGACTGCGAACAGTCCCGCCAAGGCCGCGAGAAACAGACCGACCGACACGAGTTTCCTGAGCATGATCGCCTCCCAGGCCCAAAGGGGCCGACATGGTTCGCTTCTACCATCATGAACACGGACGGCGCGAATTGGTTCCGCGAAGCCCGACTTTTCTGAAACCGCACCGGCACCTCGGAAGTATTGACTGGCAGCGAACCCGCACCACTCTCCGGAAGACGCCGCATGTCGCGCCTGGCCCTCACCACTGCTTTACTCGCCTCGATATTGGCCGCCCCGAGCCAGGCGTCCGACCCGCTCGCCAGCGTCCCCGATAGCGTCCAGCTTGTCGGGAAGATCGACAACCCGCGGAAGCTCTTTGAAGCCATCACGAGTCTGGACGCCGCGAAGGACGCCCAGCAACTCGCGCCAGTGAAGGCCGTCCTCGATTCGACCACGGCTCGCCGCTTCTTCCAGATGCTCGGGCACCTCGAACGCGAGCTCGGCGCGAAGTGGCCCGAACTCCTCGACCAACTCGCCGGCAACGGCATCGCCTTCGGCGGGTTCTTCAAAGACAACGGCTCCTCGATCCTCGCCATGCACGGCACCGACGAGAAGCACTCCGAGAAGGCCTTCAACCTGTTCGTCGACATCGTCGGCGACGAACTCCAGCGGCAGGGAGCAGTGGGCCGACCGAAGCGAGAGACCAAGCACGGTGCCGAAATCGTGACCTTCGGCGACGGGTTGCTGGCGGCTCGCCGCAGCAGCACGATCTTGGTTTCCAACCAGGCTCCCTTCCTCGAACTGTCGCTTCAACTCAAGGATGGCGTCGGCTCCGTGCGGAACAAGAAGACGTTCGCAGAGGCCGAGAAATTGCTCCCGAAGAACCCGCTGCTGATGGTCTGGATCGACTTCGCCTCCGTGAAGAAGGACCAGGCCACGAAGGACTTCTTCGACGCGACCCGCAAAGACTTCCTGCAAACGCTCGTGGCTGGCGGCACCCTCGACTGCCTGCGTCGTTCGGACTTCGTGACGGCCGGGCTCTTCGAAGAAAAGAACGGCTTGAGGCTGGCCCTTCGGATGCCCGCGGGCCGCAGCGAGTTCCCGCCCGAATTCGCCCTCCACGTGCCGGCGGAGAAGGGACAACTGGGCTCGCTACCGTTGCTCGAACCGCCCGGCGTCGTCGCGAGTCAGAGCATGTACCTCGACATCGGCTACTACTGGAAGCACCGCGACAAGCTCATCAACGACGAGATGCGCAAGCAACTCGAAGAGGGCATCACGCAGATCAACAAGGTCCTGCCCGGCTCGGTGAAGTTCAGCGAACTGCTCGAATCGTGGGGTGCTTACCATCGCGGCGTCGTGCTGAACCACGACGTGCTGCCTTACAAAACGGTGCCCGGCATCCGCTTCCCCGCCTTCGGCTACGTCGCCACGATGCGCGATCCGAAGTTCGGCATCGGCCTTGAGAACGCCCTCCGCAGTGCCGGCATCATCCTGAACCTCCAGTTCGGCATGAAGCAAACCGAGGTGGAGCACGACGGCGTGAAGATCATCGTCTACCGCTTCCCCGAGAACAAAGCCTTCCCGGACGACCCCGATGGCATCCGCTTCAACTTCGAGCCCTGCTTCGTGCAGGCCGAGGGCCAGTTCATCGCGGCCTCGACTTTGGAAGCGTGCAAGAAGGTGATCGCGGAGGTTCGCCGTACGGCGACGTTGAAGGCGAGCCCCGCCGTCTGGCGGCACAAGATCTTCGCCGCCGGCGGTTCCAAAGCGCTCTACGAATTACCGGACCCTCTGATTACGGATGCGATCCTGAGTGGCGGCGTCGGCATCGAGGACGCCCGCAAGCAGGTCGACGCCATCGGCAACTGGCTGAAGAAACTCGGCACCGTGAACATCGAGATCGACGAAGCCGCAACCGTTTACAAATTCGACCTGATCTGGACCCGATGATTACCGATTAGCCGCAACGCGCAATCTGCGGAGCGAGCGCGATACTGCCGAGTCCTCATGGAAGATTAAAGAGCTAACCACAGAGGCACAGAGACACAGAGAAAAACCGCTGAGTGCAGTTGGCTAGCATGCGGCCCCGAAGGGGCTACCGACAGTAGCCAGGGGTGAAGCGAGGCTTTGCGAGCGGAACCCCTGGATGAGTCGAGTAGGAATTGATCTCGTCAGTAGAGCCCCGAAGGGGCGACAGTGATTTCTCATGAAAATGTACATTCTGATCAAGGACACAGGTCCCCGCAGGATTCGCGGTCCTGGCTGCTGCTCATTCATCGTTAGCGTGCTACTTGAAATTCCGCGAATCATCCGATGTTGCAACATGGTTAGCGGGTCCGTTCTACAAGGTAATCTGTCGCGTCAACGAGACTGAGTTTGAGGCCGCCAAAGCTTTTGAAGATCACGTGGTTTTGACGGAGTCCGCATTGGATGGCTCCGAGGTCGCCATTGCGTTTCGACCGCGAGAGGAATGGCCGAAGGCATTCAAATACTATCGGCACTACAAATAAGAGCTCACATGACACTCGACATCAATAACTTCTGGCAACCATACACTCCGTCGCCCGCCAATCCCTGGGATGCGCGCAAGGTCGGCCACCTGTATCGGCGGGCCGGGTTCGGGGCCACGCATGCCGAACTCGAAGCCGGCGTTGCCGACGGCCACGAGAAGTCACTCGAACGCGTCCTCTCCGGCAAGCCGGAGTCCGAAGACTTCACGCGCACGTCCGAGTTCATGGCGAGCGAGCAGAGCATGCCGCCGGGGGCCCCGCTGCCGCGACTCTCCGCGTGGTGGCTCGACCGCATGCTCAAGACGGCCCACCCGCTGCGCGAAAAACTCACGCTGTTCTGGCACAACCACTTCGCCACCAGCAACGTGAAGGTGCAGAACGCCCGCTACATGCTCGGCCAGTATCGGCTGATGCACAAGCACGCTCTCGGCAGCTTCAAGGATCTGCTCGTCGAGATGGGCCGCGACCCGGCCATGATGATCTGGCTCGACACGATCCAGAGCGTGAAGGGAAAGCCGAACGAGAACTACGCCCGCGAACTGATGGAACTGTTCAGCCTCGGCATCGGCAACTACACGGAGGCGGACATCCGCGAGGCGGCGAAGGCCTTCACCGGTTACAACATCGAGAACGGCAAGAGCAGCTTCAACCGCAAGCAGCACGACGATTCGACCAAGAAAGTGTTCGGCAAGACCGGCACGTTCAAGGGCGAGGAAGTCGCCGCGCTCTGTCTGGAGAAACCAGCCAGTGCCACGTTCATCGTGTCGAAACTGTATCGCTTTTTCATCAGCGAGTCGGACGCGCCCGCTGCGGAGGTCATCGATTCGCTGGCGGAGATGTACCGTTCGTCGGGCTTCGACACGGGTAAGCTCGTGTCGATGATGCTGCGTTCAAACCTGTTCTTTTCGCCGCAGTGCTATCGAGCGAAGATCAAGTCGCCGGTCGATTTCGCGGTGAGCATCGTCCGCGGGCTGGAGGGCACGGCGGGTCCGCTTCCGCTCGCGGCTATTCTCGAAGGGCTCGGGCAAGTGCTGTTCGCGCCGCCTTCGGTCAAAGGTTGGGATGGCGGGCAAATCTGGCTCAACGCCCAAACGCTGCTCTTTCGGAACAACCTCGCTTTAGCACTGACTTCCACCGAGGGCACCGGCTTCGGCACGCGCTGCGACCCGGCGAAGTTGCTCGCCAACCACGGCAAGAAGACCGACGAGGACGTGGTCGATTTCCTACTCGGCGTCTTCCTCCAGGGCGACGCTCCGGCCGAAACGCGGGCTCGCCTGCTCGCCTACTTGAAGCAAGCCAAGGCCACGAAGTTCCCGGTGTATTGGACATCGGACGATAAGTCGAACCACCGTTACCGGGCCGTCGCGCATCTCGTGCTGACGATCCCGGAGTTTCAATTGGACTGATTCATATAGCCCGCCGTTCACGGCGGGTGCGGCTGACCTGCCCGCCGTAAACGGCGGGCTATATGGAGTTCCCATGACCACGCGCCGCGATTTCCTGCAACAATCCTCACTCCTCGGGTTCGGGGCCAGCGTGCCCGCATTCCTGGGTCGCACGGCGTTCGCCGCCCCGACCGCCGACAAAAAGGGCGCGAAGAACACCGTCCTCGTCGTGATTCAACTCACGGGAGGGAACGACGGCCTCAACACCGTCATCCCGTACAAGAACGACGAGTACTACAAGATTCGCCCGACGCTCGCCATTCCCAAGGATCAGGTGAAGGGCATCGGCAAAGACCTCGGGTTCCACCCTGCGTTCGACGCCATGGCTCGCCTGCACAACGACAAGTCCGCCGTGTGCGTGGTCCAGGGCGTCGGCTACCCGAACCCGAGCCAGTCGCACTTCCGCTCCATGGACATCTGGAACGCGGCGAGTACCGCCGAGAGCCTCAACGACGGCTGGATCGGCAAGGCACTCAAGGCGCATCCTGCTCCGGCATTCCACTTGGCTGCGGGGAACGAATCGTCGCCGCTCGCGCTCAACGGCGCACCGGTTCGCGTGCCGTCGGTCACGTCGCTCGAAGACTTCCAGTTGAAGATGGCCTCGGCGAACGGCGCGGACAAGGCCGCTCAGAAGGGCGTGATCACGGACGTGGCGAAGGTTAGCACTCCGGGGGCTAACACCCCCGGCTCGCCAGGCAATCTGCTCGACTTCGTGGCTCGCACTCAGATGAACACTTATGCTTCCAGCGACAAGCTCGCGGCGATCGGCAAGAACTATCAGCCGAAGGTGCCGTACCCGGCCACCGCGTTTGGCAACCGGCTGAAACTCGCGGCTCAACTCATCGACGCGAACCTCGGCGCCCGCATCTTCTACGTCTCGCTGGATGGCTTCGACACGCACGCCGGCCAGGGCGGCGCGATCGGAGCGCACGCGAACCTGCTGCAAACCATCTCGGACGGCATCTCGGCCCTGTATCGCGATCTCGCCGAACGCGGGCACAAGGACCGCCTCTGCATCATGACTTTCTCCGAGTTCGGTCGCCGCGGCTACGAGAACGGCAGCAAGGGTACCGACCACGGCAGCGGGGCCCCGATGTTCCTGGTAGGCGGCAAAGTGAAGTCGGGCATCGTCGGCGAACACCCGAGCCTCACCAAGATGGAGACCGGCAACTTGATCCACGCGATCGACTTCCGCCGCGTCTATGCGGCCGTACTCGATCAGTGGTTGGGCGTCGATTCGAAGACCGTGCTTGGCGAGAAGCACGAAGCGTTGGAATTGTTCGCGAAGAGTTGATCGCTTACCAAATACGAGTGATGCCGTAGGCATCGAACAGTGCATCGCCGCTCACAACGGGAATACTCTCGACGATCGACTGTGCGATCAGCAGTCGGTCGAATGGATCCCGGTGGTGGAACGGCAATCCCGCCTGGAAATCGGCGTAGTCGATGGTGATGGGCAGGATCGTCGCCCCCAGGTCGAAAATGGCTTTCGTGATCCACGGCCGATACGGCTCGGACAATTTGAGCTTGCCAGTCCCCACCTTGATCGCCACTTCCCAGATCGTCGCGGCGCTAACGATGAGTTGGTTCCTGGGGTTCTGGAGCGCGGAGGATGAAATCGCTGTCAGACGGTTCGGATCTTCAACTGCCCAGATCAGAGCATGGGAGTCGATTAGCAACCTCATTCCATGTACTCCTTGAAGTCTTCCAGCGGCGCATCGAAGTCCGGAGCCATGTACAACACGGTGCCCTTGAGCGTGCCGAGTCGTCGTGGTTTTTCCAGAGGCTCCGACGCGACCAACCGAGCGACCGGCTGCTCGTTGGAGGTGAGGACGACATCCTCACCCGGTTTGAGTGCCGCGATCAGCTCCGCGAGGCGATTTTGGGCATCGGCGACTGTGATGGTCATGAAGTTCTCCAGGTGCTTTTCCCATTCTGATTGTACTCAGGCTGCCCCACGTGCGTGAACGTGAACCGGCTTGCCCGCGCCCGGCGCGTGGCAGTGGCCGCGATGGGCGTTGAAATTCTCTTGGTAGCGAGCAGCCAGTTCGCGGTGGTCCTTCAAGATCAGCAAGTTCTCGGCGTTCTCGTTCTCGGCCTGTCGCGTGAAGTTGAAACTTCCCGTCACGACCGTTCGCCCGTCGATCACGATCACCTTGTTGTGGGCGATCGCGTGCTGCCCGTCGATCAAGACCTCGAGCCCGTGCTTCTCGAGTTCGCCGAGTTCGGAATAAGTCTCGGCTTCGTTCGAGCGGTCGAGCAGGACGACGACGCGAACGCGACGGGCCACCGCTGCGATCAGCGACCGAGCGATGTCCGGGCACGTGAACGAATAGGCCTGCATGAGAATCTCGGAGCGGGCCCGATCGAGTTCGGCCACGATCGCGGTCTGGCAGCCACCTTTCGGCGAGAAGTGTGCCGAGAGAGTCGGTTCGCGAAAAACGAAGTGCCGCAGCGCGAGAATGCAGTTGATCGCCGCGGCAACCAGGAGCAATCCGCCGATCATCCTCGGCTCCAGCCATCCCCAGTCGGGCATGATCTTACCTCCGCAAGTCCGGCAATCGGGCGCGGTTGGGATAGCGGGGGCTATCCAGGCCTGCAAGTGGACTTCGCAACCCGGGTGCGCCTCGCTTGCCTGTTCAATCCCGCAGCGTCGCCTATCCTAAAATTGTGACCATCCCCTTCGCCCGCGCAGGTCCAGACACGCGATGAGCGCCATGCAATTACCGCTTCCCCCGCTCGGCCTCAATCCCTCGACTGCGGCTCAAGGCACGACGCCCGGTAGCTTCGCAAAACGACCGGCCATCGAACCCGGCGTCGCTGGGGCGAAGACCTTCGCTTCCCCGGACACGCCGGGCATGCCCGCGCCGTCGGACAAGACCGCGTGGAACTTCCTACCGGAGGGGTGGAACACCGAGGAGATTTCCTCCACGCTCGCCAATGGGGCAGCGGGCAAGGCGTTCGTTCCCACCAAGGGTTCGGTCGTCTTCAAGCAGGGTGATGGCACGTTGCGCCGGGTGAATTTCCCCGTGGGATTCGAGCCGATCACGCAGCTCGAGTCGGCGCGACTCGGCCTTCTCACGCCGCAAATGAAGCGCGTCGCCGAGCGCGAGAAACACCTGACGGCGGCCCAGGTGCGAGACGAAGTCGCTGCTGGTCGCATGGTCATTCCCGCGAACAAGGTTCACCTCGGCTACAAATTGGACCCCATGGCCATCGGCCGCGCGAGCCTCACCAAAATCAACGCGAACATGGGCGCGTCGCCGGTGAGTTCCAGCACCGACGAGGAAGTCGAGAAGTTGCATTGGGCCGAGCGCTGGGGCGCGGACACCGTGATGGACCTCTCCACCGGCGGCGATCTCAACGCCACCCGCGACGCCATCGTTCGCGCCAGCACCGTGCCCATCGGCACCGTGCCCATCTACTCGATGATCATCGGCCGCAAGATCGAAGACCTCTCGCCGGAGATCATTCTCGCCTCGCTTAAGGAGCAAGCGGCCCAGGGCGTGGACTACTTCACGATCCACGCTGGCGTACTCCGCGAACACCTCGGGTTCATCCGCAAACGGCTCATCGGCATCGTGAGCCGAGGCGGGTCGCTGCTCGCCAAGTGGATGCTCACGCACGGCAAGCAGAACCCGATGTACGATCACTGGGAAGCGATCTGCGACGTGATACGCGAGTACGACGTGACGTTCTCGATCGGCGACGGACTGCGGCCCGGCGGCCTCGCCGACGCCACCGACGCGGCCCAACTCGCGGAACTCTACACGCTCGGCGAACTCACCGAACGGGCCTGGCGCAAGGGCGTTCAGGTGATGGTCGAAGGGCCGGGACACGTGCCGTTCGACCAGATCGAGTACAACATGAAGCTCCAGCGGGCTGTCTGCCACGGGGCACCGTTCTACGTGCTCGGGCCGCTCGTGACCGATATCTTCCCCGGCTACGATCACATCACGTCGTGCATCGGTGCGACGGCTGCCGGCTATCACGGGGCGGCGATGCTCTGCTACGTGACGCCCAAGGAACACCTCGGTTTGCCGAAGAAGGACGACGTGAAGCAGGGCTGCATCGCCTACAAGATCGCGGCCCACGCTGCGGACGTGGCGCTGGGCATACCCGGTAGCCGCGACCGCGACGACGAGTTGACCAAGGCCCGCGCCGCACTCAATTGGGAACGCCACTTCGAACTGAGCTTCGACCCCGACACTGCCCGGGCCTACCACGATGAAGACCTGGACGTGGACACGGACTTCTGCGCGATGTGCGGCCACGACTGGTGCAGCGTCCGCATCTCGAAGGAGATCGTCGAGTTTATGTCCGGCAAGGATGAAGCTTCCCAACGCGGCAGCGCGAAGGTCTCGGCAGCACTCTCGCCCGAGCAGCAGGAGATCCTCGCCAAGCGAGGCGTGCTGAGTCCGGACGAGATTCACCGCCTGGCGAGCAAGACGAAGAAGGCCGTCGGCGCGGGGGCCGACAAGGCCGTCTGCCACAGCGACTACGTGGAAGCCGACGACGCGAAGAAGATTCAGCGGGAACGAGTTCCGCTGATGTGATGTGTTGTTTTGAACTACAGGCTGGGGAAGACCACCTTGACGGTGCCACCGGGACCGACCTCGGTTGGCGGGTTCTGCCAGTTGACACGACCGTCTTCGCGAAGGTGTAACGGAATCGCCGCGATGAGCGCCTGCTTCACGTTCGCAATCGCTTCCGCTTCGCTGGCCCCGATCCCCTCGATTCCCGTCAGATTGGCCGACACCGCGACAAACCCTCCAGTTGCACGAGGGTAAACGTGAATCTCGCACCGATAGGTGGGGCGTTCAGGCTTACCGCCTTCGCCGGTGTCATCCAGGAAGATCTTCCTGGAAACGCGGGTACGCATCGTCAGCGGGTTCGCCATTTCGAACTCCTAACAGGGTTAATATGCTCGAACCGCAGTCATTCGTGTCGATCCGAGGGACTCGTCGTCGAGGTAAAGCTCCCATACGTAGTCGCCCGGGCGGGAGATGGGCAAGTGATTGATACGTAAGGTGAAGTCTTGCACCTCCCAGGTCGACACGATTTCGAGAATCAACGGCCGCCTGTAGATGATCGAGAGATCGGCAAGGTCCGACAATCTCAACTCGCATCGACATCTCCGTCGAACATCCGACACCGCGAACAATATCGAGAAAGGGCTTTCGTACTCTCCGTTTTCAGAAGTCAGCGCGATCTGGTTGAAAACTCCTCTCAACGTGGTTCTGCCATTATCCTCGTCGATAATGTCCTCGGCCAACCAGATCGACGAGAGCGATGGTTTGATCAACATGACGCAATCGCCTCACGACTCACACGCGATCAGTATACCAGCCGCTCTCGATTTCGGGCAAACGATTCTCGCCCTCCCTATAATTGCAACTCCCTAGGCATCCAGGAGCCGCCCGGTGTCCCAAGATCGATTCACCGAATACCTCACGCAGTTCGCCGCCGACCGCGACCAGATGCTCGAGCAACTGCACCGCGTCATCGTCGGGCAGAGCGAAGTCATCGAACAAATTCTCGCCGCGATCTTCACGCGTGGCCACTGCCTCCTCGTCGGCGTGCCCGGTCTCGCCAAGACGCTCATGGTCTCGAGCATCAGCCAGATTCTCTCCACGCAGTTCAAGCGCATTCAGTTCACCCCAGACCTCATGCCGTCGGACATCACGGGCACGACGATTCTCGATGAGTTGCCGGACGGCAGGCGCGAGTTTCGCTTCGTGCGCGGGCCGATCTTCGCGAACATCGTACTCGCGGACGAGATCAACCGCACGCCGCCGAAGACGCAGGCCGCCCTGCTCGAAGCGATGCAAGAGCGACAGGTCACGGCCGGTCAGGAGACGATGAAGCTGCCCGATCCGTTCTTCGTGATCGCGACGCAGAACCCGATCGAACAGGAAGGCACGTACCCGCTGCCGGAGGCGCAGTTGGATCGCTTCATGTTCAACATCAAGGTCGATTACCCCTCGGCCGAAGAAGAGCGTTCGATCGTGTCGATGAGTGCCCGCGACGACAAGCCGGAGATCGCGAAGGTGCTGACGGGCGAGCGGATCTTGGCGTGGCAGAAGTTGGTACGGAAGATCGAGGTGCCGGGCTTCGTCATCGAGTTCATCGTGAAGTTGGTGCGGGCGACGCGGCCCAAGGATCCGACCGCGCCGGACATGATCAAGCGGCTCGTGGACTGGGGTGCGGGGCCGCGCGCGGGTCAGTTCTTGGTGCGGGCGGGTCAGGCGTTCGCGGCGATGGACGGCCGACCGAGCGTCGCCATCGACGACATCAAGAAGGCCGCCATCCCGGTGCTGCGGCACCGCGTCAGTGCGAACTTCCAGGCGCAAGCCGAGGGGAAATCGAGCGACGACATCGTGTTGGAACTGTTAAAGGTGGTGAGCGAACCGGAGCCGGCGAAGTACTTGCCAAAGAAGAAGTGACTTCGGTCAAAGGCTGTCGGGATCGAGGCCAAGCTCGCGGAGTTTCGCCGCGAGCTTCTCCTTCGCCAGTCGTTCAGCAACGGCGCTTTGCTTCTCGGAGTCCGCGCGTAGTTTCTCGGAGTCTGCGCGTTGCCTCTCGCTCTCGGCCCTGCGGCGGTCCGCGTTCCCTTTTCGCCTTAAGCTTTCGACCAACGCCTCGGCCTCGACCCTTGCCTCGACCGAGCAGGAAATCAGATCCCCCTCGGGCGTCCACGGGCGGAGCCAGAGCGACGGCGTCTCGTCGAAGACTCCTTCCCAGATCCCGAACTCGAGCTCCATTTCGGGAATCGGATACCGACCCTCCGCATTGGCAATCATCGGTTCGTACTGGCCGTCAATCAATTCAAACGCGTCGAGTTGCTCGCTCTCGGGATTCCAGATTAGATAGTACTTCGCCTGAATCTCCCGTTCGTAGCTCCAGAATTTGCCGGTGTCGGGAGTCGCGTCCCGCTCCACGCTTCCGTTCCCGGAAACGTATTCGATCACGAGCAGCGGGCGGACGCCTTCGGCCCACATCACGTACGATCGGCGGGGCATTCCATCAAGCAACTTCGGCACGCCGGGCACGTAGAAGAAATCCGGAGCGCGGCAGCCGAGCAGCGGAGGAGCGGTTCGTCGGAAGTAGATTCCTGAGTCCGCGCCCAGCGTGTAGTTCCCATCCGAGTGAATTTGCGGAAGGTGCGAGTTCAGCGTATCCAACAGCAACCAGGACTGGATTGGCTGGTAGAAGTTTTCCTTGGGCTCGTCATCCGTGTGGGGAAGATCCAGGTGCGTGGGATAAGGCCGCGGCACGAGTTGCGATGCGATCGACATGACTTCGCCCTCCTTACTGATCTCAGTATACCCACGCCGCAACCCGCCACAATCGTCAGTACGAAGGGATTGGCACCTGTTCGCCGCCCATCTGGGCCGATTCGTGAGCGCAGATTCCGACCAGGGTCCAGTTCGCACTCGTCGGGGCGTCCGGGAAAGCGGGCTGCTTGCCGAGTACCGCCATCAGGAAGTTGTGAACCAGATGTGGATGGCTGCCTCCGTGGCCACCGCCCTGAAGGAAGCTCAGGTGGTCCGCGTCCTGGATCGCCGCCGGCATCGTGAACTTCTGAATCTCCGCCGGCAGCAACCTCGCGTAGTCCGGCACCTTCACGCGCGACGGAATCTCCAGTTCGCTCAACGGCTTCTCCGGCGAGTTCTTCGTGTGGATCACCGGGTCCTCGCCCTCGACCTGCTGCCACTCGAAGCTCTTCTTCGACCCGCTCACGTCGAAGCTTTCGCGGTACTGCCTCGCCACGTCGAACAGGCTGCGGGTCACTTCCGCGCACACGTCCGAACCCCGGACGCTGAACGTCGCGGTCTCCACGGCGTAGGGCGAGCCGTACTTCGAAACGAGTTCCTCGCGGATGCGGCCCGAGCCGTAGCAACTCACTTTGTCCGCGTGGGCCGGCGAGCCCGGCTTCGAGAGAATCGCCAAGCACGGGCTCACGCAGTGGGTCGCGTACCACATCGGCGGCAGCCCGGGCCAGTAGTTCGGCCAGCCGTCCATGTCCTGCTGATGGCTGCCGCGGAGGAACTGAATCCGGCCGAGTTCGCCCTTCTCGTACAGTTCCTTCGCGAACAAATACTCGCGGGCATAGACCACTGTCTCCATCATCATGTAGACCTTGTTCACCGTGCGTTGCAATTCGACGATCTGTTGAATCTGGTCCTTGGTGGTGGCCATCGGCACGGTGCAGGCAACGTGCTTGCCCGCCTTCAGGGCCGCGAGACTTTGCGGCCCATGGTCCGGGATCGGGCTGTTGATGTGAACCGCGTCGACGTTCGGATCCTTCAGCAGTTCCTCGTAGCTCGTGTAGCGCTTCGGAATGTTGTACTTGTCGGCGCACTTGTCGAGTCCGGCCGGATCGCGCCGGCAGACAGCGTACAGTTCCGCGTTCGGATGGGACTGATAAATCGGAATGAACTCGGCCCCGAACCCGAGCCCGACGATCGCGACGCGAATCTTCTTGTCCGATGCCATGGGAGCGCCTCTCGCTGTGAAGTTGAACGCAGATTACGGCTGAACGTCGAGCGGGGCAACGGAAGCATTGCTCCGGTCGTCCGCCTGATCAAGAAGCTGCTTCATGCGGACGTTCGGATCGCTCGACAGCCCACCGTTGCGGAACGGGTTGAGCTTCTTCGACGGTTCACCTTGGGGCAACGGTTTCGGTGGAGGCATCGGCAGTGTCGGAACGCCCGGGTAGTACTGCGGCGATGTCGTGCCGCCAATCTGAACTTCGTCCTGCGGCTTCGACACCTTCAATGGCGCGGCGTTCGCCTTGTAGCGACCGGCCATGCCCTCGAAGGCCTTCGTCATCTCATCCTGTTCGCCGCCGATTGAGGGGAAGCGGACGTTCCCGATCACGAGTGCGTCGTCGTAGATTCGGAACGTGAAGGCGATGGGCTTCTCGCCGAGTGCCTTCTGGAGTGCCGGCAAAACCTTCATCAACTCGCGGGACTCAGCAGAGGTCAGCCCCATTCCCGAGGTCGTCATGTCGAAGCCGGTGATCAGGCCGACGACCTCGCTCCCATTGCGGGTCGGATAGCAATCGACCGTGAGGATGTGGTCGATGCTCGCGACCATGCCATCATTCTCTTCGGAGAAGGTCGCGGTCGCGGTGAGGTGGTTCTCCTTCAACTCGAGCTTGTAGCGGAGCGCCCCGACCTCGCGCACCCACGTGCCCTTCGGCATCGCGTTGGTGGGAACGCTCGGCATCGGCGACGGCGCGTACGTGGCGGGAATCGCGGTCTGCATTGGGAACGTGTGGCCGGACGGCGCACACGCCGGTGGTGAAGCGGGGCTGCTCATCATCTGGCCGAACGTCTGGAGCATCATCGCTTGAACTTCCGGCGGTGCGTTGTTCGGCACCGGGGTTAGATAAGGAAGCGAGGTGCTCGGGTTGCTTCCGATCGCGACCTGCGCCGCGAATGGAGCAACGACCTCGGCTCGGGCCGCGATGCCGTATCGTTCTGGATAACTGGGCTCGGTCGCGGCGCGAGCCGTCGTTGCCGTCGCCTTCGGCGAAGGAATCGTACACTTCTCCGTGAAGGTGTACTTCCCGCAGAGCAGAGCCAGCTCCTCGGTCATTTCACGACGCGGGTCCGGGAAGCGCAGGTTGCTCACCATGACGCCGCCCTCCGTCGGCCGACAGCGGAACGCGAAGGGTTGATCGATCATGCCCTGCATCTCGAGCGACATCTGGGCGAGTTCGAGGCCGAGGTTGTCGGTGTTGCCTTTCACGTCCACATCGGCACCGGTGAAAACGCCGTGGACGGTGCCATCTTTCGTAGCGGCGAATTCGGCCGTCATCGTCGCGGTCGTCAACGTGCCTTCGCAGCTTCGCTTCACGGTGATCGTCAGTTCGTCGTGCTTGAAGCTCAGGGCCGCGACCAGGCCCGGCATCTCGCGGTACCAGGTTCCGGCGAGGCGAGCAGGAGCAGGGCCGCAGTCGGAGGTCCCCACGGCTCGAGGAGCTTCTCGCTTCAGGTCGAACCGCAGTTCCACTTGAATGCTTCCGTGCTTGGCGCGCGGCATGGGGGCGGCTTCCACCGCGGTGTTCGTTCGCCACGGATTGTCCCGTGCCGAGAGCGGGAGAGCCGTGAGGCCAACGCCGAGTAGGCCGACTTGCAGTAGCGTCCAGCGGGACATGCGGACTCCTTTGTGAATCCGGACGAGATGAGCGACTGGCGGGATATGCCGAGGCGTGAGAATCTACGCAAGCCCAAGCGAGACTTTTCGGGCGAGGCGACTCGCGTCGCCGCTCGCCAAACTATTCGGCCGCCACTCCATTCATCGCTTTCACCCCCGCGTGGCCGTTCTTCACCCATCGCGCCAGGAACGCACCGCCCCGATAAATATCGGCCAGCATCTGCTTCGCCGTCGGGTGAATGTCGCTGGCCTGAACCGCTCGCACCGTGTCGTCCACCGGATACTCCACCCGCTTCATCTCGACTTTGCCGTCCTCGACGATGGCATATCCGACGCGGGGATCGCCGTCGCGCGAGAGCCCGACGCTGCCCGGATTGATGACCGTGATGCCGTTGACGTCCAACGTGTACGGCTGGTGGGTGTGCCCGACGCAAACGAAATCGACCTTGAGCCCGGCGAGCCGCGGTGCCCAGAAGGCCGGGTCCGAAGTGGCGTACTCGTCCATCGGGTCGCGGGGCGTGGCGTGAACCAGGAGGAATCGCTTGCCGCCGAGGGTCAGAAGTTTCGAGGTGGGAAGCTCGGCAAGGTATTGTCGCTGACAGGGATTGATCGCGGCCACGGTGGCCGGGCGAGTACAGGCCGTGAGGAAGCGGAACCCGCCGACGCCTTGCACTTCCACATTCTGGGCGACGCCGTGATCGTGGTTGCCGCGAACGGCGTGATGGGCGTGCTTCTTCACCCACTCGATACAGGCACCGGGCTCGGGGCCGTAATCGACGAGGTCTCCCAGGAAGAGGCAGACATCGTGCGGCTCTTGGATGGCCTCGAGGGCCGCCCGATTCCCATGGACGTCGGCGATGAGCAGTACGCGCATGAACCCTCCCTGACCCGATTCTAGAGCCATATCGGCCGCGGGGCAGGGAGAAGCACATTTTTTCGGTCGGGAAAGCGAGGCGGGTTGTAGCGGTGGTGTGGCGCGGGAGCTACTTCTTGCGCGGCTTCGCCATGTGCGTCGCGGCCCCGTAGGCCAGCTCCGCCGACTCCATGACCGTCTCGCTCAACGTCGGGTGCGGATGAATGCTTTCGAGAATATCTCGGGCCACGGCTCCCATCTCGATCGCGAGCACCGCCTCGGCAATCATTTCACCCGCACCCGCGCCGCAGATGCCGACGCCGAGCACGCGCTTGCTCTCGGGGTCGACCAGCATCTTGGTCAGGCCTTCGGTTCGTGCGATGCTCACGGCCCGACCGCTCGCCGCCCACGGGAACTTCAACACCTCGTGCGGCACGTTCTGCGTCTCGGCCTCCTTCTGAGTCAGGCCGGCCCAGGCGATCTCGGGGTCGGTGAAGATCACCGCTGGGATGGCACGCGGGCTCCACTCGGCTGGCTCACCCAGCAGCACCTCGACCGCGACGCGGGCCTCGGCCGTGGCTTTGTGCGCGAGGCCGGGTTCGCCCGCGATGTCGCCGATGGCCTGGATGTGCGGCACGTTCGATTGACGCTTCTTGTTCACCGTGATGAAGCCGCGTTCGTCCTGCTTCACGCCGGCTTTGTCGAGGCCGAGGTTCGCGAAGTTGGGCCGCCGACCCACCGAGACCAGCACGCGATCGAAGGTGATGGAAGCGGGCGCGTCCGTACCTTCGAGCGAAGCGACGATGCCTTCCGGCTTCGCTTCGAGCTTCGCGACTTTCGTGCTGGTATAGATCGCTTCAAACTCTCCTCGGAGTTTCTTTTCCAACGGCACGACGAGGTCGCGGTCGGCGGTGGCGAGGATGGTGTCGAGTGCTTCGACGACGGTAACTTTCGAGCCGAGGGCGGCGTAGATGCTGCCGAGTTCGAGGCCGATGTACCCGCCGCCGATCACGAGCAGTTTCTTGGGAACGTCGGGAAGCAGCAAGGCGCTGGTGCTATCGAGGATGCGGGGGTCGTCGAGTTGCCAGGGCTTCGGGATCGCGGGCACGGAACCCGTGGCGATGATGCAGTTCTTGAACTTGATCGTCTCGGTCGACTCGCCGGTGACTTCGACCGTGTTCGCATCGGTGAAGGTAGCGTGGCCTTTGACGACCTCGACGCCGCGACCCTTGGTGAGTTGGGCGATGCCGCCGGTGAGCTTGCCCACGACCTTTTGTTGAACGAAGTTGCGGAGCTTCTCGAGGTCGAGGTTCGGTTCGCCGAAGGTGAGCCCCCACTCGGCAGCTTCCTTCGCTTCGCGAATCAACTTCGCGACGTGGAGCAGTGCCTTCGACGGGATGCAGCCTCGGTTGAGGCAGACGCCGCCGAGCTTGGGATCTTCGTCGACGAGCGTGACTTTGAGGCCGTGGTCGGCGGCGTGGAGTGCCGCCGGGTATCCACCGGGTCCGCCGCCGATGACGAGCAATTGCACTTCGCGCATATCGAGGAGCTCCGAGCTAACCACAGATGCACAGAGACACAGAGCAGAAAAAGGCAGAGTAAGCAGGTATTCAGAGGACAAAGCAAAAAACTCTTCTTAGCTCATTTGAACTCTGTTTTCTCTTCTCGGTGTCTCTGTGCCTCTGTGGTTAGTTCTTGGTTTTAATGTCGGAAATGTCGCATGCCGGTGAACAGCATCGCGAGGCCGCGTTCGTCGCAGGCGGCGATGCTGTCGGCGTCCTTTACGGAGCCGCCGGGCTGAATGATTGCCGTGACGCCAGCAGCCGCGGCAGCGTCCACGTTGTCGCGGAAGGGGAAGAACGCATCGGAGGCGAGCACGCTTCCCTTCACGCGGTCGCCGGCCTTTTTCACCGCGATCTGCACCGAATCAACGCGGCTCATCTGACCCGCACCGACGCCGACGACCGCGGTGCCGTTGGCGAGAACGATCGCGTTGCTCTTCACGTGCTTGCAGACGAACCACGCGAAGTGCAGCGCCGCGAACTCCGCGTCGGTCGGCTTGCGCTTCGTGACAAGTTTCCACTCATCGGGTTTGTCGGCCCCGGTGTCGCGGGTTTGCACGAGGAGCCCGCCATCGACGCGGCGATAGTCGAGCCCCTGCGGTCCGCCGGTGAGTTCGCCGGTCTTCAGGAGTCGCACGTTTTCCTTCCACTTCTTCAGGGCATCCAGGGCGTGCGGCTCAAAGTCCGGCGCGATGACGCACTCGATGAAGCGCTTCGCCTTCGGGTCCATGAGCGCCGAGGCGGTGTCGGCGTCCAGGGTTTTGTTGAAGGCGAGGATGCCGCCGAAGGCGGATTGCGGATCGCCGTCCCAGGCGAGGTTGAAGGCGTCGGCGAGTTTCGCGGCGGTAGCGGCCCCGCACGGATTGTTGTGCTTGACGACGACGCACGCCGGCTCGGTGAACTCGCAAACGAGGTTCAGGGCCGAGTCGAGGTCGAGGATGTTGTTGTAACTGAGTTCCTTGCCGTGAAGTTGCACCGCGGTGGCGACGCAGGGGCGCGTGATGCCGGGCTCGGTGTAGAAGGCGGCTTCTTGGTGCGGGTTCTCGCCGTATCGAAGCGTTTGTTTCCGATCGAAAGCGAGTGTGGTGCTGTCCGACCAATAGAGTGGACGCGTCTTAATGTGTAGGTCGCCGGACCCAGAGGTCCCCAGCTTCATGAAGTAAACTTCGATCCCGGCGTCGTAGTCGCTGATCTCGCTGAAGGCATGCTTGGCAAGCCAAAGTCGAGACTCGCGCGGTAGCGAACCTGCATGTTCTTGAAGGTCCTTCAACACCCTCGCGTAATGAGAGGGGTTAACCACTACCGCCACGCTTTCGTAGTTCTTCGCCGCCGCCCGCACCATGCACGGGCCGCCGATGTCGATGTTCTCGATCGCCTCGGCCTCGGTCACGCCGGGCTTCGCGACCGTCTGCTCGAACGGATACAAGTTGCACACCACCAGATCGATTTCGGGAAGCTGATGCTCGGCGAGCGTGGCCATATGGTCCGGCTTGTCGCGCTTCGCTAGCAGCCCGGCAAAGATCGCGGGGTGCAGCGACTTCACCCGGCCGTCGAGCATCTCGGGGAACTTCGTGATCTCGGCCACGTCCTTCACCGGCAGCCCGGCGTCCGCGAGGAGCTTCTTCGTGCCGCCGGTGGCGATCAGTTCGACGCCGTATTTCGTCACGAGTTCGCGGGCGAAATCGACGAGGCCGGTCTTGTCTGAAACGGAAAGCAGGGCACGGCGAATGGGACGCAGCATGGGGTCTCTCAATGGCGAGCCGAGCGGCGTAAGCCGCCGGGTTTCGCAACCCGGCGGCT
>JAYTGN010000240.1:0-4593 GCA_043733485.1 Gemmataceae bacterium | reverse complement strand
GCACACCCGGCGACTTACGTCGCCGGTTCGCCAAAATCTATGGGTACACCCGTTGAGCGAACTCCGATTGCCTCCCGACCATTCCTTGACTAGAGTGTCATTCATGAGCCGCGCGATTCTACTTCTCGAACTCATTCGACTTCTCCGGCACGACCGGGGCTGTTGTCGATTCCGCGCGGGTTGAACGAAACCATGCGGTACCCAACGGCCCCGGAACACTGTTCCGGGGCCTTTTTTGTTTCACGATCCCGACCGTGGAGAGTTGCGATGTCGCCGAGTACCGACCCGAACCGCGTCATGGTTTTCGACACCACGCTTCGCGATGGCGAGCAGAGCCCCGGCTGCAGCATGAACCTCGGCGAGAAGATGGAGATGGCCCGCGCTCTCGCCGATCTCGGCGTGGACGTGATCGAAGCCGGCTTCCCGATTGCCTCACCCGGCGATTTCGAATCGGTGCAGGCGATCGCGCGCGAAGTGCAGGGGCCGATCATCTGCGGGCTGGCTCGGTGCAATTCGGCCGACATCGACCGCGCCGCCGAGGCCGTGAAGGACGCCGCTCGCGGCCGCATTCACGTGTTCCTGGCCACCAGCACGATCCACCGCGAATTCAAACTGCGAATGTCGCGGGAAGAAGTGCTCGAACGCGCCGTCGAAGGCGTCAAGCGGGCTCGCGGCTACTGCGAGGATGTCGAGTTTTCACCCGAAGACGCCGCTCGCACGGAACTCGATTTCCTTTCGGAGGTCGTCGAGAAAGCCATCGAGGCCGGAGCCACGACGCTGAACATCCCAGACACGGTGGGCTACGCCGTGCCCAGCCACTACGCCTCCGTCATTCGCCATTTGAAGCAGACGGTTCGCGGCATCGACAAGGTCGTGCTCAGCGTTCACTGCCACGACGACCTCGGGCTCGCCGTGGCGAACAGCCTCGCCGCACTACAAGAAGGTGCCCGGCAGATCGAGTGTACCATCAACGGCATCGGCGAACGCGCCGGCAACACCGCGCTCGAAGAAGTCGTGATGGCACTCCGCACCCGCCAAGATTTCTACGGCCTCACCACCGGCATCAACACGCGGCTCCTTTACCCCGTGAGCCGTAAGCTCTCGCACATCACCGGCATGGCCGTGCAGCGGAACAAGGCCATCGTTGGGCAGAACGCCTTCGCCCACGAAGCCGGAATCCACCAGGACGGCATGCTCAAGGAACGCAGCACCTACGAGATCATGAGGCCCGAAGACGTCGGCATCGCGCGGACCGAACTCGTGCTCGGCAAGCACAGCGGCCGGCACGCACTCAAACAACGCGTCACCGACCTCGGCTACCACCTCACCGACGAGCAGTTGAACCGACTCTTCGAGGAGTTCAAGAAACTCGCCGACAAGAAGAAGGAGGTCTACGACGCGGACATCGAGGCGCTCTCGGAGAACCAACTGCAAAGCGGGTCGAGCAACACCTGGACGCTCGCCGGCTTCACGAGTACGGCGGGCACCGGATCGCAAACTTCCGCCGCCGTCGCCCTGACCCTCGCCGACGGCAGTGTGAAGCGAGACTCCGCCGTCGGCAACGGACCGATCGACGCACTCTTCAAAGCCATCAACCGCATCACGGGAATCGCCGTGAAGGTCGTCGATTATCGCGTGCGTTCCGTGACTCAGGACATGGACGCGATGGGCGAAGCGCAGGTCGAGATCGAGAACGACGGCAAGCGTTCCCGCGCCCGGGCCGTGAGCGTGGACGTGATCGAAGCCAGTGCCTTGGCTTATTTGGAAGTGGTGAACCGGGCTGCCTCGCGGCAGATCCGCGACCGCATCAAGCCCACCGATCACGTCCCGGCCGAAGCCCGACCCGCGTGAGAACCTGTCGAGTCTGACGATTATCCCAATTCTGCGGATTCGGATTGAAGGGACTGTAGGAATTCGGCCGATGTTCTCTTCATGCCGCCCGCATCGCCGGTTCGCCAGCTCGCCTTCCCGTTCCTGGCGCTTTTGGCTGCCTTCGCCCTCGCGTCGGTCGGCCTTCGTTACCACCCGCGTCCGGGGTTGGCCTGGCTCCACCAGCTGACCATCTGGGCCGTCGTACTCGGCTCCGCGATCGGTTGCGTCGTCGGCTATCGGCGACTTCGATCCGCTGAAGACTGCGCCAAAACGCGTAGGCTCCTGATACTCGGGTCGGTGCCGCTCTGGGTGCTTGCCGTCGCCATCGAGCCGTTCGATTCCCTCGACCTCGCGGGCTACTTGAACAATGGCCGCCTGCCCGTGGTCTACGGGCTCAATCCCTATTCCACTCCCGTCGATCGAGTGCCCGGTTGGCAGTCGGACCCGTTGCTCGCGGACAACTGGCACGATACGGTTTGTGCGTATGGCTTCCTCTTCGCCAGACTCGCCGCTGCCGTCGTGACCCTCGCCGGCGAGAGTCGCGAGCAGACCAATCTTCTCTTCAAACTGGTAAACGTCGCGGCTCTTGGGCTCACGGTCTGGCTCGTGGATCGTGGCTGCCGGCAGGCCGGCGTCTCGCGCTCGGTCGGAATCTTCCTCGTCGCCTGGAACCCACTCGTACTCCTTCACGGCCTCTCGAACGGGCACAACGATTTGCTCGCCGGTCTCGGTCTCGTTGCCGCGATCGTTGCGGCGCGGGGGCGACTCTGGTGGGCCGTCCTTCCGTTGCTCGCCGCTACGGCTCTCATCAAGTACAGCACCGTTCCGCTCGTTCCGCTCGCGATGCTGTTTCTGTGGCGACGCCATGGGTGGGTGCGAACGGCGATCGGCGCGGCAATCGCCACCGCTCTTGTGGCGGTCATCGCCGGCCCCTACCTCGCGGATGGATCGACCCTCGAGGTCTCGCGCAACTTTTCAAACGTCACCACGTTTCTCAACTCCTTCGGTTCGCTGGTCATGGTCCCGCTTCAGATGCTCGGGAAGTTCGTACCGGGTCTCGCAGTCGCCGAGCCGATTGCCTCGACAGCCCTCAAGGCCGCGGGGGGTCTACTCCTGGTCGGGCTGACGAGTGCGTTGGTCGGGAAGCGTGCGCGATCCGAAGAATACTCGGACGGCCAGTTCTTACACGATGTCGTGCTCGTGCAGTTCGCGATGATCGCGATCGCGAGTCCCAAGTTCTATGCCTGGTATCTGCTCATGTTTTGGCCGACAGTCGCGATGCTACCCGAGGCATCGCGGCTGCGGCGGGCCATTCTCGCCGTCGCGCTGGCCCAGATGGGTTCGTTCACATTCCTGTCCCGGGCCCACATCGTGAGCCCGCTCGTGCTGCTCGCACTTCCACTCGCCTGGATTCGCAAGTTGGAACGACGCCGCTTCTCGCCTAAGATTGCGGCTTCTCCGCGGCAACCGACCCTGGAGCGGAAGGCCGCTTGAAAGCGGGAGAACGTCTTGTTGGATTCTGGGCGAGACATGATTGCGAACCCGGATGTGCTGATCGTCGGGGCCGGTGCGGCCGGGCTCGCCTGCGGGAAACGGCTGGCCGAGTGCGGCCTGTCGTTCCGAATTCTCGAAGCGGAGGATCGCGCCGGTGGCCAGCTTCATTCGGAACTCTTCTTCCCCACCGCGGCTCCGGAAACCCGCCGCGCGTTGGACTACGACGCACTCGACCTCCAGCCGTTCGCACGAGCCGCTCTCGTCCGGTTCAACGGTCGCTTCCATCGCATGGCCGACTCGCGGTTCGAACCACTCGCGGCAATCAAATCCCTCGCCAATCCCATCGGCACCCTGCGCGATAAACTCCGCCTGATGCGGCTCTCGGGCGAACTCCACATCGAGAACTCAACGGAGGCGCTCGCCCTCGATTGGCTCCGCTGGAGAGGTCGCTTCACTCCTGCGATGATCGACCGATTCTTTCGGCCGCTCGCCGGGTTGCTCTTCAACGACACGAGCCTGGCAATCTCGAGCCGGGAGTATCGCGTCGCGCTGCGGATGTTCGTGGAAGGACCGGTCGCGGTACCCGCATTGGGCATGATCGCGATCGCGAACCAACTCGCGGAACGGCTCCCGATCGGTTCGCTTCGACTGAATGCCAAGGTGGAACGACTCGGGCATCGGGAAGTGTTTGTCGGTGAGGAAGCGATCCGCGCTCGTGCCGTGGTGGTCGCGACCGATGCTGCTTCTGCGGCCCACTTGCTCGGCGAGGATGTTGCGGCTTCGCGCGAGAGCGCGACCCTCATTTATTCCGCAACTCCGCTACCATTCGCAGAACCCATCATCCTGCTCAACGGGGAAGGGCAGGGGCCGGCGAATCATGTCGTCTCGCTCGGCCAATCGATGATTGCGGCCGGAGTTGTTGGAAGTTCGGCGGACGAAGGTGAACTCGATGGGCAGGTTCGCGTTCAACTCGCGGAGTGGTTCGGAGCGGCAGCGGCCTGGAAACTGCTTCGCATCGCACGCCACTCGCACGCGCTCCTGGATCGGCCCGTGCGAGTGCGTCCCGGTCTCTACGCATGCGCCGGGAATACGCTGGAGCACGCCTTCACGAGCGGCTTTCGCGCGGCCCAAGCCGCGATGGAAGACTTGCACGCCAACCGAACGTGAGTCGACACGTGCGGGAGTCGCTGAACTCCCGTTGGAAGGGCGAGGCTCCTGCCGAGCCGC
>JAYTGN010000239.1:0-12070 GCA_043733485.1 Gemmataceae bacterium | reverse complement strand
CCCGGTGCCGAAGGCCACACCCGTGGGCGACCCCGGCCCGATGTCGCAAATGCCCGGCAGGTTGTCCGCGTAGAACGCGGGGTACTTACCGGCCCCGTTGCGCCAGCCGAACTCGCTGCCACTGGTCACTTCGCAGATGCGCGTCGGCCGGTACCAAGGCGTGTTGAAGTCCCACTCCATGTCGGCGTCGTAGGTGAAGAGGTCGCCGTTCTTCATGTACGCGGCGTCGTACTGATTGCGAAAGCCAACGCTGAAGAGTTCCCAATTCTTGCCGTCCGGGGTCACGTTGTAGATGGCACCGCCTGGGCCCATGACGCCGGCCATGAAGCCGTTGCCGTCGGGGATGCGCGGCAGGAGGTGATCCTCGCCCCAGAACGGCGGCACGCGGGTCGTATCGTACTTGGTCAACTTCGTCTGATTCCCACAGACGACGGTGAGCCGCTTGCCGTCTGGGTGGAGCAGCACGGCGTGCGGGCCGTGTTCGCCGACCGTCGGGTTGCCTTCAAACGGTCGCAAGAGTTCTACGGTGTCGAGGTTGTCGTCTTTCTTCGACGCGGTGACTCGGTACAGGCCGGTGCCCGGTCCATTGACCACGACGTAGAGCGAGTCGAAGGCCCAGAGCAGCCCTTGAGCCATGCCGATCTTCGCTTCGATCTTCTCGACGGCGGTTTCCTTCGCCCCGTTGATGCCGCTCGGCGTGACGCGGTAGAGCGAGCCGTACTGATCCGAGACGATGAGCCGCCCCTTCGGATCGACGCACATGCTCACCCACGAGCCTTGCTCGGCCTTCGGCACCGAGTAAAGCAACTCGACTTTGAATCCCTTGGCAACCTTCATGGTCGTGGGGTCGGTCGCGGCCGGCTCCTTGACCGCGACCGGCGGCGGCGGAGCCTTGTCCTTCTTCTTGAAGATTTGAGCGGCGTCGGTACTCGGCATGAGGGCGAACGAACCGGCGACGAGGGCGAAGAGAAGGGCGGCGAGCGGCAGACGGGCCATGAGTGACTCCTTCAACGGCGTGATGCCAAGAGTATACGAAGCCGCTTGCGACTTCGCGATGGCGCGATACGCTTCGTGCATGGACATCGACCTGAACGCGGACGTGGGTGAAGGGGCGGGCTTCGACGACGAGTTGATGCCGCTCGTCACGTCCGCGAACGTCTGCTGTGGGTTGCACGCTGGCGGGCCGACCGAGATTCGCGCCACGCTCGAACTCGCGAAACGGCACGGTGTGACGGTTGGGGCTCATCCGGGCTACGACGATCGCAATCACTTCGGCCGGCGGGAACACGCACTCTCGCAGCAAGAACTCGTCGACCTCTGCACCGATCAAATCTCGGCACTCGAGGCCCTGGCCCGCGGGTCGAACGTAGAGTTGCGGTACATCAAGGCGCACGGGGCGCTGTACAACCAAGCCTGCCGCGATCGGGAAACGGCGCTCGCCTTCTCGGCAGCGGTGAGTGCGTGGAACCTTCCCGTGGTCGGCCTGCCGGGTTCTAAGTTGGAAGCGGCCGTGAAGGAACGCGGGCTCGTTTTCATTTCGGAAGGCTTCGCGGATCGGCGCTACCGGCCCGATGGTTCGCTGGTGCCGCGCACGGAAGCGGATGCGTTCGTTCGCGATCCCGAGGAAGCCGTGCGGCAAGTGGAATTGTTGATCAGCGCGCGGGGCGTCCGCACGATCTGCGTTCACGGGGACAACCCGCAAGCGGTGACGTTCGCGCGGGCGGTGCGCGAGGCATTGTTGAATCGTGGGTTCACACTGAAGCCGTTCCGGTAGCCAAGTGATTCAAAACCCGGTTTCTGGCTTCGAAACCGGGTTTTTGCTGGAAGAAACCCGGTTTCCCGAGCAGAAACCGGGTTTCAAATCCTACCCATGACGCTCCTAAGTCCCTACGCCAACACCACACGATTCTTCGTTCTGGAAAAGGATATCTGCCGTGCGCACGCTCATTACCGGAGGGGCCGGGTTCATCGGCTCGCACCTCTGCGAACGCTTCCTGGCCGAAGGGCACGAGGTCGTCGCCGTCGATAACCTGCTCACCGGCAGCCTCGAAAACCTCGACCCGTTTCGCTCGAATCCGAAGTTCAAGTTCGTCGGCCACGACGTTTCGAACCCGCTCAAACTTCGCGACAAGATCGACAACGTGCTCCACTTCGCGAGCCCGGCGAGCCCCGTCGATTACCTCGAATTCCCGATTCAAACCCTGAAGGTCGGTTCGCTCGGCACCCACAACGCGCTCGGCCTCGCCAAGCACCACAACGCCCGCTTCCTGCTCGCCAGCACCAGCGAAGTCTACGGCGACCCGTTGGAGCATCCGCAGACCGAAAGCTACTGGGGCAACGTCAACCCGGTCGGCATCCGCGGCGTCTACGACGAGGCCAAGCGATTCGCCGAATCCATGACGATGGCTTATCACCGCGTCCACGGCGTGAACACGCACATCGTCCGCATCTTCAACACGTACGGCGAGCGGATGCGGCTCAACGATGGCCGCGTGCTCCCGAACTTCATGTATCAGGCGCTCATGGGCGAGCCGCTCACCATCTACGGCGACGGCAAACAGACCCGCAGCTTCCAGTACGTCTCGGACTTGGTCGAAGGAATCTATCGGCTCATCGCCACGGAGATTCACGACCCGGTGAACATCGGGAACCCGGCCGAGATCACCATGCTGGAGTTCGCGGAGGAGATCCTGAAACTGGCGGGCAGCAAGAGCCAACTCGAGTATCGGCCGCTGCCTCAAGACGATCCGAAGAAGCGGCAACCGGACATCACTCGGGCGCGAACGCTTCTCGGTTGGGAGCCGAAGGTGGGCCGCGACGAAGGCTTGAAGCGAACGATGGCGTACTTCAAAACGAAGCTCGCCAAGTAGGGTGGGCCGGACCGCACCGGCCGCGAAGCGGACGTTGCGGGAGGCCCACGTGGGCAGTCTGAACGCACCCCCGTGGGCCTCCCGCAGCCCTCGCTTCGCGAATGGCCGCGGTCCGGCCCACCCTACGAGACCTCCTGATCCCATGGATGCCGCCTCCGCTCACGATCCGGCGACGGCGTTTCACGAGGCGGGGCACGCCGTGATCGCGCTGGCCTTGGAGCGGCCGGTGCATCGGGTCAGCGTGCTGCCGAGCCGGGATCGGCTCGGGCAGTGCGAGTTCGGTAAAGGCGTGGCGCGGCCGTCTGAAGACTCATTGGAACGCGAGATTCTCATCGCGTTGGCAGGCATGGCGGCGGAGGCTCGACACACCGGCAAGTACGGCTTCGCCGAAGCCGATCGCGATCTACGCTACGTTCGCCGCCTCGTACTGCAGCGGACCAGCCCGCGGCAAGCGGAGCGCTACGAACGGCGGATGCTGGCGAAGGTCGAATACCTGCTGGCGGACGAGGGCAATTGGAAGGCCGTTGAAGCGATCGCAGCGGAGTTGTTGAAACTCGGCGCGATCAGTGGCCGCGCCGCCCGTCATCTCTTCGACCGAGCCTGCGAGAAACGGTAGAATTATACGCGGAGGTTCCCATGCTCTCGGACACAGCACCGGATGTTGAAGCGCGGATGTACGACGCCTACCGCAGCATGTCGCCTGCGCGGAAGTGGAAGAACCTTTCGCAAGACTCTCGGATGGCGCGCATGCTTCACGCGGTGGGAATGCGATCCCGAAATCCGGGAATCGCCCTCGCCGCGATTCAAACCGACTGGATCGAATCGATTCTGGGCACGCCCTGCCCGATTCCCATTCCGGAGGGACTGTTGGAACCCATCGATCAGGAATACCAACCCATCTTGCGGTATGCGGTCCGCACGTTGACCCGGTTGCGAATCGCGTATGCGATCGGGGGCTCCATCGCGAGTTCCTTGCACGGAGTGGGTCGGATGACCCGCGACGCGGACTTGACGGTCGAGCCTTTCACGGGCCGAGAGTCGGCGTTTCTCGCGGCGTTCGATCCCACCGAATACTACCTCAGCCCCGACGCGCTGCGAGACGCGCTTCGCGATCGTTCGACGTTCAACATTCTCCACCCGGCGACGGGTTACAAGATCGACATCTTCGTTCGCAAGGACGAGCGGTTCGAGCGGGAGGCATTCTCGCGCCGGCAGCCGTACCCCATGCCCGATGCGCCGGAGGAGCCCGTTTTCCTGCACTCGCCCGAAGACATCGTGCTTTTCAAACTCCGCTGGTACCGCATGGGCGGTGAAAGTTCCGAGAGGCAGTGGAGCGATATCCTCGGCGTCCTGCGGACCCAACGCGAACGCCTCGATCGGGCGTATCTCGAGCGCTGGGCTCGGGAGATCGGCGTTCACGATCTGCTGGTCCGCGTCCAGAAAGACGTATGAATCATTTCTTGCGACGATAGAGCTTCAGGAATTTGAAGTGGGCCGTCGCGGGGTCGTCTTCAAAGTGGTGCCGTTCGGCCGCCAGCGTCTTCCAGGTCGCCAGATCGTTGTCGTGCCAGTTGGGCGAGACGATCCAGTCGGCGTTTCGCAGCAACTCCAAAATTCGCTTCTCTTCGCGCGGCGTCATGATGGTCTCGATCAGGCACCACCATTGCGGGCCTTGCAGTTCCGGCGCGAGGAATTGCGGGCAGCCCATCCGCGTGAGCACGAGTACGCGGCCGGGACGATTCCGCGCCAGGCCGCGGGCCTGCTGCCACTCGGCCGCTTCTGCCGCCGGCGAATAGAGCCGCGCGGTTTCTTCAGAGCGCTGCGTTTCGGTCCACTTCTCGTAGTCGCCGACCCAGAGCCAGTTCACCTGTGAGACGATGGCCAGGATTGTCAGGAACGCCGCGAGCACCGTACCAACCCACCGGGAAAGCCCGTTCAGCGCCACCGCCGTCCCCACGAACAACACGTGCGGGTAGTAGATCCACGACCACTGATTGCCGAACAGAATGAAGACGAACGCGCCGTGCAACAAGGCACAGGTGATCGCGAAGTTGGCGCCCGCGTCGCGAATGCGCGGGATCAGGCGAAACGCCGTCAGAAAGAGGACCGCGGATGAGGCGAGCCAGACTCCGGGAATGCCGAGGTAGTATTCGAGCTTGGGCTCCGCAGGCAGCCAGAAGAGTTTGCCGGCCCCGAACAGGAACCCGACGCCTTCGTCGCTGTAGACCTTCATGCCGTCGAGCGGGAGCAACGTCTTGAGCACCGGTTCCACACCGAAGCTCGCTGTGAAGAGTCCGAGCATTCCGGCGGCGACTGCGGTCGCCGGAAAGAACCGACGCCAGCGCGAGGCTCCGCCGGGCCACCCCGTGAGAATCAAAACGACGAGGATCAGGCCGTAGAGGTACCCGAGCGAGGGTTTCGCGAGCACGGCCAGGACCGTGAAAACGAGCGAGCGTTCGAGCCGGCCCTTCGCATGTTCGGCCAATGCGAGCATCAGCAGGGCCGCTTCCAGGGCGTGCGCCGGGCTCGGGAAACCTCGCGGGATCACGATCATCGGCATGCACGCGATGAGGAACACCGACGAGCAAACCCTGAGGTTGAGCGCGGTCGCGATGCGTGCCGTGGAGATCGCGATCGCGAACGAGCACACGGCGTAAATGCCGATCACAGTCAGCGGTGTGCGGCCGAAGATCGCGAAGGCGCCACGATCGACGAGGAGCGTGAGTAGGCCGTAGAAGTACGCGAAATCGACGACGGGTGTTTGATGGTCTTCCGCGGTCAGGTGGTCGACCGTCAGCGCCCAGCCGCAGTCGCCGAACGCGAATCGATCGAAATTGAGGAGCGTCGGGAACAGGTTGATGAATTGCGCGGCCGCCATGACGAGCACGGCCGCGGTACGCCAGTTCATTGAATGCTCCGCGTTTCTCACCCGGGACAAAATCACTTCCGCTCTTGCACGATCACGCGGACGCCCTTTTTGTTCGACACGATCACGTCGAGCAAGCCGTCGCCGTTGATGTCCGCGACTTCGAACTGCGTGCCGATGCCGCTGTCTTCGTCGATGGTCATCGGGGTGAACTTGGTCAGGCCGTCTTCGCCCTTCGTGTTCTTCAGCCAGTAGATGATGGCGGGGCCATCGGAACCCGGTTCGGCTTTGCCGTGGCTCCACCAGCGCTTACCGGTGATGAGGTCGGGCCGGCCGTCGCCGTCGATGTCCTTGAAGTGGGCCGCGTGCGTCTCGCTGACGAGCTTCGGGAAGAGGTCCATCTTCTGAAACGTGGAGTCGGGCTTCTGCTTGTGCCACCAGATACCGAACTTGTGGGCCGAAGAACTAATCACGTCGTTCGTGCCGTCGCCGTCCATGTCGTAGGCGAACATGTCGGCGCAGGCTTCGCCGAGGTTGGCGGCATGAAAGGCCCAAGCGGTCTTGCCGTCGGCCTTCTCGGGTTGTTCCCACCAGCCGCCAGTGCAGATCACGTCGTTACGCTTATCGCCGTTCACATCGCCGACGCCGAGGCCGTGGCTATACTTCTGGGTGCCGGGGATTTCCTTGCCGGGCGCGCTCGGCTCGCTGATCGGGTGCATGTCCCAGAGCGCGTCCGGGTCCTTCGGGTTCGGTGTGAAGTAGGCCATCTGCCCTTCGTTCCCCTTGCCCTTGGGTTGGAAGCCCATCACGAGAACCTTCTTGCCGGTGCCGAAGAGGTCCGCGTAGATCGGAGTCTCGTTGCAGGCCGAGTGCCAGATGATGTGCTTCTTCCAGTGCCCGTCCTTGCCCTTGGGGTTCTCGGCCCAGTAGCACGGCTGGCCAGGGTGGTCGATCACGATCAGGTCAGGGAAGCCGTCGCCGTTGAAGTCGTCGGCCCAGCACGCGAACGATCGGCTGTAGTTCCCGAGGCCGTCCTTGTGGTCCATGAACGGCTGCATCTCGTGCGGCGTCCAGTCCGGAGCTTCGTACCAGTATTCGCCGTTGAGCACGTCGATCTTGCCGTCCTTGTTCACGTCCGCGATGGCGACGCCTTCGGAGCGAAACTTGCGATCGAGGACGGTCTTCTTCCAGGTGATCGTGGGGGCCGGCTTTTTGTCGGCGGATTCGGCGGGAACGACCGCCACGATCGCGACGATGATCGCGGGCAACAACCGGAACATGGGGAGGCTCCTCGGGAGAAGGGTGTGGAGAGATTATCGGGAGGTGGAGGAAGAAGTGCAACGGCTGAAGGCTTGCGGCTCCCGAAATCAATCGATGGCCGGCCGAGCACTTTGCGAAGGCGGGCTCGACACGATCTCGCGCAGAGACGAGACGAGCCCGGTGCCCGTCGAACCGTGGTAGAACGAATCCGCAGGGAGGTTGCTCACGAGCCGCTCGTAAGCCGGACGCATGGCGTGAAATGGCAGCATCGGAAAGAGGTGGTGCAAGGCGTGGTAGCGCATCCCGAGTGGAGCCCAGAGTTCCGTCCACCAACCGGTGGGCGTGTCGATGCTGTCCGCGAACTGATCGAGGTGATTCACGGGCGTGCCCTCGAGCGCGAAGTGATGAGCCGTTAGCATTCGCATCCGGTTCACGAGCAGCACGAGCGAATAGACCGCGTACCAAACCGCCAGCCACTTCCAGGGAAGTTCGCCGAGCAGCGTCAGTGCGATTGGCGGCCACCAAGCGAGAAGGACCACCCATTCCCAGCGCACGAGTCGCCGACGTTCCGCCAGGGACATCGTGCGTTCGTAGCCCAGGTTGATCGAGTAGCTCGACGCGGACCGGATCAAGAACCGTCGCAGTGGCGGCACCAACCACGAGAGCGGCGCACCGATCAGAAACCGCGCGAGGAGCGTCGGGAAGATGGCGAACGAGAAGGCGAGGTAGCGGGCGATGGCCCAAGGTTTGCCCGCGAGCGGCAGGTATTCGGGGTCGTTTGCCGTGCCGTAGCTCGTCTTCTTGTGGTGGCTGCTGTGGACGCCTTCGTACATCACCGAGGGCAGCAGCCAGGCAATTCCGACGACGACGTTCCAGGCGCGGTGGAAGCCGGGAATACTCGTGTTCCGCTGATGGGTCAGTTCGTGAACCATCGCTGCGCAGCGATACCACAGCAGCACGGCAAGGCTGCCGCCGATTGCCGCGAGGAGTGGTGAATCGGAGAGGATCGCAACGAGAATTGCGGCCCAGGCCGCAGTGCCGCCGAACAGGAGTTCGCGCCAGTAGCACCACGGCCGCGTGGGGAAGAGGTCTTCGATTAACCGGTGGGCGGCGACAACATCGGCAAGCCCGGGCGAGGCATCCGCAGTCGCGGTCATCACGCACTCCCTGCCGCTGGAACGAGCCCTCCGGGGGCGGGGGCGGAAAACTTCTCGCGGAACCGAGTCACTACATCGTCCGGGACGAAGTAGGTGCCGCACTGCGGCCTGGCCGCCGTGATGCCGAGGCGCTCGAGCCCGCGGTAGTGGCTTCTCAAATCCGCGAGGTCCGCGAGCCCGACCGTCGCCCGGAATCCCTCGTGCCGATCCGTGAGGAGCGACGACAGGATGCAGGCGGTGAGTTCGCGCGGATCGCGGGACAGTTCCTTGCGGAACGCCGCGTCGCCGAGGCGAGCCACCACGGGCTCGGCACCCGGCGGCAGGAATACCGTCTCGCGGATCGGATCCGGAAGCCGCACCATTCCGGCGTTACCGAAGAACAGATCGGCATCCGCTTCCGCCCGCTGAATCCCGCGTTCCAGCGAGAACCCCGGCGGGTACGAATCGTCCACGATAATCGTTCCAGGCCGCAATCGCGACACGTCGATTACGTCCGGCACGCTCACGGCCGTGAGGATCGTCGTGGCTTCGAACAGGCCGTCCGGCAGGCCGCGATCGGAAGTGAGCACGCGAACCGGCCCGCGGTAATTGTGCCGCTCGCGCAGCCCCTTCGCGATGCCCGCGAGTTCGTCCTTCTTCGCATACACATCGCAGAGAATGAGCGAACGCGGGTGCGGCAGCACATCGAGCGCCAGCGCCAAACATCCCTGCCCGATCGAGCCCATGCCGAGAACGGCGAGGTTCTCCCAACCCGGGTACCGTCCGGTTTGTTCGAGCATGGATTGCAGGTTGAGAATGACTGCGGCCGTGGTGGTGGCGTGGCCCGTGGTGATGCGCGGGCCGGAATCGCCGCCGAGCCATTCGCGCACGGCGAGCCCGTAATCGGTCGCGGAGGGAATGAGCCCAGTGAGCGAGATGCACTTCGCGCCGCGCCGTCGGGCGAGTTCCGCTGCCTTCTTCACGAGCCCTGGCACGCGAGGCGAACCGAACATCTCGCGGCCCCGGATCGGCAACGTGATCACGCCAATGCGGCCCAGCGGCATCTCGTAGAGGTGGCTCACGAACGGATCGGGGCCGAACATCGCACTCATCTGCTCGTCGCCCACACCGCCCACGGTGTTCACGCGGTCCGGAATGTAGAGCAGTGCCGCCGCGTCGAAGGTCAGGTTCTCGAACGTGCCGTTAGCGCTCGTCCGCGTTTGAACGCGCAGGAAGCCGCCATCGGAAATCGGTTGCGCGTGGACGATGGGTGTCGGGGCCGGTGCAGCGGGCTTCGCGACCGCGACTTCCGGCTCGGCTTCACCCGTCGACAGTTGTTTCACGAGGATCATCGCGAGTTCGGTGAGCGTGGTGCCCGCGGAGAGTTTCTCGATCGGCACGTTGGTCTTGAAGTCGCGGTCGATGCGGAGTTTGAACTCGAACGCCATGAGGGAATCGACGCCGAAGGTGGTGAGCGGCGCGGCGGGATCGAGGGCCGTTTCATCAGCGTGGAGGACGGCCGCAAGACCGCGTCGCAGGTGCGCGATGAGGAAGCTCGCGCGATCGTCCGCCGGGCATGAGAGCAGGTCCGCAAGAGCGTCCGAGCCGCCGCCGCTTTCCGCTGAGGCCCTGCGTTCGCCGACCGCCGCGAACCGGTGCGACTTCAGCGCCGTCGGGTTGCTCTCGCGGAACTTCGCCCAGTCCACCTGCACCACCGAGGCGGTCGTCGCATCGCGGCGGAGCAGGAACTTGAGGAAGCGGAAGACTTCGTCCGGCGCGAGCAACCCGAGCCCGACCGATTCGAGGTAGCGGGCGAGGGCGGCGTTGTCCGCGACGATGCCGATCTCGGCGAGCGGCCCCCAGTTCACCGCGATCGCGGGAAGCCCTTCGGCCCGGCGATGCCACGCCAGTGCATCGAGGAAGCGATTCGCCGCCACGTAACTAGCCTGAGCCGCCGAGCCGAAGAGCGTGGCGACCGACGAGTACATCACGAACCAATCGAGCGGCACGTCCTTCGTGGCCACGTGCAGGTTCCACGCCCCCGCCACCTTCGGCGTCAGTACCTTTTCCAACGAGGCTCGCGCGACCTTCGCCAGCGGTTCGTCTTGAAGCACCATCGCGGAGTGAATGATGCCGCGAAGCGGTGGGCGCTGGTTTGGTGGCACAGGCATTCTTGCCTGTGAGGTCTCCCCTGCACAGGCAAGAATGCCTGTGCCACCAGGATTCACGAGTCGCTCCACGGCAGCGGAGTCGCTCACGTCGCAAGCCACGACTTCGACTTGAACGCCGCGAGCGGTCAACCGAGCGAGCACGTCCTTGGCGACGTCGGTCTTCGCGCCGCCGCGGCCCGCCAACACGAGCCACTTCGCGCCTTGATCCGCGAGCCACTCGGCCGTTCGCAAGCCGAGCCCCGAGAGGCCGCCGGTGATGAGGTACGAAGCATCCGGGCGAACGAGCGGGCGGTTGTGCGCGAGCACCTTCGCGGGCGGGTGCTGCGGATCGCAAGTGACTACCAGCTTGCCGCGATGCTTGCCCTGAGCCATGAGGCGGAAGGCGTCGCCGACCTGTTCCGCCGGGAAGGTCGTGGCGGCGAGCGGCGTGAGGTCGCCCGTCGCGAACAGTTCCATGAGCGAACGCAGCCGGCGGCCGATCCACTCGGGCTTCCGCGCCACGAGTTTCGACAGATCGACGGCGCTGAACGACACGCTCGAGCGGAACGGGTTCATGTCCAGCGCGGTGTTCTGGAAGATGTCTTTCTTGCCGATCTCGACGAAGCGACCGCCGGGGGCCAGGAGTTCGAGCGTGCGTGGGATGAATTCGCCGGCCAGGGAGTTGATCACGACGTCGACGCCGCGGCCCTTCGTCGCGGTTCGCACGCCGTCCGCGAACGAGAGATTGCGCGAATGGAAGACGTGGCGCAGGCCCTGCTTCTTGAGGAAGTCGTGCTTCTCGGGGCTGGCGGTGCCGAAGATTTCGGCTCCGATGCGGCGTGCGATCTGGATGGCGGCCTGGCCCACGCCACCCGCGGCCGCATGGAGCAGAACCGATTCGCCGGCCTCGAGCCGGGCCACGTCGTTCAGGCAGTAATTGGCCGTGAGGAAGGAAATCGGGATGGTCGCGGCCTGCTCGAAGCTGATGTTCGCGGGCTTCTTGGCCGCGAGCACGGCGGGAACGCGGACGCGGTTGCCGAAGCCGTGGGCCGAGATGGCTACGACCGAATCACCGGTGCGGAACTCGGTGACGGCCGAGCCGACGCGGCGAACGACGCCGGAACATTCGTCGCCGAACGAACGGGCCTCGGTCGGGGCGAGCGGGTAAATGTCGAGCGCTTTGAGCACGTCGCGGAAGTTCAGGCCGACGGCGCGAACTTCGACTTCGATCTCGTGCGGAGCCGGTGCCGTGGAATCGACTTCGACCCAGGCCAAACCGTCGAGGCTACCCGGTTCCGTGGTGCGAAGTTCGAAGGTCGCGTTCGCCTGCTGGCTCGCAGGCACGGGGCGGAAGGGCAGGGCATCGGGGTTCGTGGCCACGGTCTGATTCGCGAACCGTTCGCCGTGCCGATAGGCGATTTCGTCTTCAGGTGGCGGCGACCACAACTCCGCGAGCGCGAGTTCGACGTGGTCTTCGGGTGAAGCCGGATCGAGGTCGAGGAGCCGGCACGAGACGCCGGGCAGTTCGGTGGCGATGGTGCGAAGCATCCCCGCCGCCGGCGCTTGAATCAGGTTCGGAGGGCCATCGTGGCCGAGGGTCGCGCCGGAAGTGACGAGCCAGAGCGCGATGCCGGGAGCGTCGGCCGCGGCAGCGAGTGCCTGACTTACTTTAAGGAGGGGCTCGATGACATCAGCAACACAGGCAGGAATGCCTGTGCCACCAACACCAACACAGGCAGGAATGCCTGTGCCACCAACACCAACACAGGCAGGAATGCCTGTGCCACC
>JAYTGN010000238.1:0-27912 GCA_043733485.1 Gemmataceae bacterium | reverse complement strand
TCCTTCACGATGCCGGTGACCACGCGGCCATCGAGCAGCCCGAGCCGAGTCGCGGCGTACTCCTTGGGAATGACGGCACTCGGATCGAGGATGTTTTCGAGGAGGTAGTTGAGGTCGCTGCGGTTGGAACCGGTGATGTCCGGGCCGACCTTGCCGCCGACGCCGTAGAGCGTGTGGCACTGCTGGCACGTTCGGGCGAACACCGCGCGGCCGAGGTTCAAGTCCACCGGCGGTTGGCCTTTCGTGTCGATCTTGACCTTCCAAAGCTCGATGAGCTTCTTGCGGTCGGCAGCGGTCTCGCGGACACTGCCCCACAGGTCGGCGATCTGCTTATCGAGTTCCTTGTCTTGCAGGTTGCGAAGCTGGCGGACGGTCTCGGCGGACACATCCGAAGCCGGCACCTTCTTATCGCCGACGGCCTTCATCATGGCCTTGCCGTAGGCGACACGTGAAGCCAGCGTGGCGAGCGCGTCGCGCTTCTCGACCGTGTTAAAGCTGCCGTACGCGGCGAGAATCACCTCAGGCGTCTTGGCATCGTCGAACGCGGCCAGCCCACGTATTGCTGCGCTGCGCAGGGCCGCGTCGTTCACAAGCCCGTGCAGAATGGGAACAAGGTCTGCGTCCTTGGCATCGACGAGCGAACCGATCGCAGCAACCCGCGCCGCGGGCGCGGCCTTCGCATCGGCAATCACCTTGCGTAGCGCGGCGAACGCGCTCTTGTCGCCGAACACGACCGCGAGCGTTTGTGCCTGGCTTCGCACATCGGCGTTCTCGGACTTGATGAGCGCGGGGAACGCGGTGTCCCATTCCTTCGGCATCGGGAACTGCCGCTTGCCTCGGAGCCCGGCTTGGATGCCTTGCAGAAGCGAGACTTGCTGCTCCGTGGACTTCGCCTCGCCGGCGGCCTTCACGAGCAAGCCGATGGCTTCCGGCTTGTCCGACATGCCGATCTTCCGCGCGGCCCAGCCGACGAGTTGCGGCACCTTGCCGTACATGGCGATCTTCAAGGCCTTCGCGGCATCGACATCGGTGAGCGGTTCCAGGGCGTACCAGTAGAGGAAGGGCAGGTTATGGTCGGCAGCGTCTTCGGCGTGGGAAAGCAGTTCCCTGAGTTGAAGAAACTTATCCTGCGGATCTGGAAAGCGCATCATGTTCGAAGCCAAGTATCGCCGTAGAACCTGGCTTTCGGTTTGAGCCATTCGTGTTTGCATTCCGTTCTCGGCATCTAGTCGAACACTCCATCCGATTAAGTGCGGTGAGGTGCCTTTGGAGGACAAGAAATGACGCATCCTCAAGCCCATCTCGTATTCGCCAATAGCGTGGATGGACAACAGGGCGTTCAAGCGATGGACGTCGTTGCGACTCTCAAGGACCGTCTTCTTTAACGCAACTGAAATCGAAGCGTCTGGCTTCGCTTTCGCCGCACGTTCCTGCAATATCCTCCGTGCGTGTCGCACGTACCACTGATTCTCGTGTAACTGATACTTCACCAGTTCCTCGTCGGTGCACTTCTGCAAATCGAGGCCGACCACCGGCTTTGTGGTCTTGTAGCTGATCTTAAAGATGCGGCCGTTGGTGCGGTCCCAGATCTCCGGCTCGTTGCGGTGGCAAATCTGCTTGTCGTACCAGTCGCTCATGTAGACGTTGCCGTCCGGGCTGGCTTGAAGCGCCAGCGGGATCGACCACTTGTCGTGCGTCAGCAGGAAGTCCGGGTTGCGGTCGGCTTCGTAGCCGCTGCCCTTGGGTCGGATCACATCGACGTTGAGGCGGTGGCCGTGCAGGTTGCCCATGAAGAGTTTGCCGTGGTACTCCTTGGGCCAGAGGCCGCCCTGATAACACAAGAGCCCGGCGTGGGCGTGGCCGCCACCCATGCTTCCCGAACTGGCGTTCCCGGCCCACTGGTTCGCGCCCTGCCAATGGAGGTGCTTCGCGATCGTCTTGATGTCGTCGAAGGTGTACGGGTTGAAGTGCGTGCCGCCTTGCCGCATGTAGCGGCCGCCCTGGATCACGTGCCACATGTGCGGGATCACGCACGCTTCAATGAAGAACTCGCCCTCGGCGTTAAAATCGAGGCCCCACGGGTTCGAGGTGCCGTGCGCGAAGACTTCGAACGCGTGCTTGGTCGGGTGGTAGCGCCAGACGCCGGCGTTGATGGGCGTGCGGTCCTTGTCCGGGGTGCCGGGCTTGCCGACACGGCTATGGGTGAAGACGCCGTGGCAGCCGTAGAGCCAGCCGTCCGGCCCCCAGATGAACGAGTTGAGCGTCTCGTGGGTGTCCTGATAGCCCCAGCCGTCGAGGAGAATTTTGGGCTCGCCGGCCGCGTCGGTCTTCGCATCGCAGGGGATGAAGAGTAAGTACGGGGCGGCACCGATCCAGACGCCGCCGAAGCCCAGTTCCATCCCGCTGACCATGTTCAGGCCTTCAAAGAACACGGTCTTCTTGTCGAACTTGCCGTCGCCGTCGGTGTCCTCGAAGATCAGAATCTTGTCGCCGAGTTTCTTCTGAGCGTCCGGCAGCACGGGGCCGGGGTGCGGGTTGCGGCGCGGGTAGGTGTAGGCTTCGACGACCCAGAGACGGCCGCGATCGTCCGTACACATGGCAATGGGCTGATGCACGTCCGGTTCGCCTGCGAAGACCGACACGCGGAAGCCTTCGGGAACGGTCATCGCCTTGGCGGCCTGTTCGGGGCTGAGGCCCGCGAACTTGTACGTGTCCGGCACCAAGCCCAGGGACGGCCGTCCCTGGGCTTGAGGCTTCACGGCGTGAAAGCGGAAGTCGTCGAAGTTGATGTGACCCCAGTGGCCGGTGTGCTTGTCGACGATGCGGATGAAGATGTCCCGATCCTGGTACGGCCCGAGATCGACGAGCACGCGGTGCAGGTCTTCTTCTTCGAGGCCGCTGGCGCGGAAGATCACATCCTTGCCGTTCACGACTTCGACGCAGGTTTCCTTCTCGTGCGGTCCACCGCCGACGAGGAACGTGGCCCATCGGTGGGTCGCCTTGAAGGGAACGCTGGTGAGTGTGCCGGTAGGTTTGTCCGCGAGTTTCTCGAAGCCGCCGATCCAGAACTGGCCCTGATGGCGACTGCGGCTATCCCCGCGCCGGCCCGCGACGACATCGCCCTTGATGGGTTGGCCCTTGAACGCCTCGCCCTCGACGGTCCAGTCTTTGAGCGTGCCGGTTTCAAAGTCTAAGTTGAGCGGCTTGCCGTCGGCTCCGAGGGGAAGCACACCGACGTCGTTGGGTTCAGCGGAAATGAGCAGGGCCAGGGAGAGGAACGCGGCATTCATGCGGTGGCTCCAGTGCGATACCACCGTGATACCCCGCGCGAGAATCGTGGGCAAGTAGAGGGCGTTCCCACCATCGAGAACCGAGGGGCATCGGCTTTCATGCGTTCACCACAAAGGCACCAAGTTCGGAGTGGGCGTCTCCCAGTTTTTCAGCTCATCGCGCCGGGGTACACAAATTGAGGGGCGAGTCGAAGTTCCCGACAGGGGCTCGCCGAACGCGACAAAAATCTTCCGCTTTCATTTGCAGACCTCCGCTCGCGTGCTAGACCCCCATACCACTACGACCCGCACAATTGCTTCGATCGCACTTTCCGGTGCGATCGGAACCCGCTCAGGTTAACCCCATGCCCCTCGCCCCCGTCTTCCCCTCCGCACTCCATCCGTTCGAATCGAGCCAGCACGCGACGGTGGCGCTGGACGAGTTGCCGTTCTTCACCAACTCCATTTCGACTCCCGCGATCACCCCGCCCCCGCTTTCCAATTTGTTGCGATCCAGCACGAGCGCGAGCCAGGCCGTTACGGAGCGAGTCGCGATGCCCCAACCGGGGGATGCCTTCTTCGGCTTCCGCATCGTGGAGGAGTTGGGACACGGCACGTTCGCCCGCGTGTTTCTGGCGAAGCAGGAAGCGCTCGCCGGTCGCGAAGTGGCGTTGAAGGTGACGCTGCGGCCGACGCGCGAACCGGAACGCATCGCCCGCTTGCAGCACACGAATGTGGTGCCGGTCTATTCGGTCCACGAGTCCGCTCCGGTTCAGATCATCTGCATGCCGTACCTGGGCCGCCGCACGCTCGCGGATGCTCTCGTGGGCTATCGCAAGAGACAGGTCGCGGCACCCGGCTACTCGACGCGTAATGCACTGGCCACGCGGAAGGGCTCCTCGGTTGCGGGAAGCCGCTCCCGTTCGGGCTTCCGACTTCCCGCTGGCTCCGGAACGCACCTCGCGCCTCCGACCCCGACCGGGGAAACCGCCCTTTCACTCGTCGGCAATAGCGACGCCGTACTCCGGATCGTATCGCAGCTGGCGAGCGGCTTGGCCCACGCCCACGAACGCGGCGTCCTCCACCTCGATCTCAAACCCGCCAACGTACTCCTCGCCGACACCGGCGAGCCCATGCTGCTCGACTTCAACCTCTCGTTTGCGGCGTTCGAAGAAAGCCGCGAGGTCGTCGGCGGAACCGTACCGTACATGGCTCCCGAACAATTGCTCGACCTGAAGACGCGCGGCGAGGGCCGAGTCGATGCCCGCACCGATCTCTATTCGCTCGGGGTCATGACCTTCGAACTGCTGACGGGCAAGCATCCGTTCCCGGTGACGTCGCGCACGCTCACCGAGTTCGACGGGTTGATCGCGGACCGGTTGAAGGGTCCGCCTTCGCTTCGCGAGATCGATCCGGACATCGCGCCGGCGGTGGAGTCGATCGTCAACAAGTTGCTCGCGCCGAAGCCGGAAGACCGCTATCAGAGCGCCGCCGACTTGCACGAGGATCTGGAACGGCAACTCGCGGATCGGCCTCTCCAGTTCGCTGCGGATCGCTCGATTCCCGAGCGATTTGGGAAGTGGCGTCGCCGCAATCCGAAGGTTCTGGTGGCCATGCTCGTCGCCGCGGCACTCGCGGCTGCGGGCAGCACCGGAGCCTATGCGTTCTCCGAATCCGAGAAGCGCGTTGCGGGTGAAGCCGAGACGCGAGCGCGCAATCTCCAGGATGGGATGGAGGCCGTTCGGCTCGATCTCACGCTTCCCGTGAACCCCAAGCATCGCACGCGCGGCATGAAACAAGCGATGCGGCTGCTGAGCGAATACGGACTGCCGACGGATCCGAACTGGCAGTCGCAGGCGGCGTTTCAACGGCTGCCGGCGGCAAAGCGCAACGAACTGGCTGGCAATGTGGGCGAACTCCTGGTGCTGCTCGCACAAGCCCGGTGGGAAGAGGGGAAGGCGAATGAACCCCAGGTTGCCGCCGCCGACGCACGATTTTTGGGCCAGCTTGCGGAGGGCTGTTTCGGCGACTCGCCACCGCCGTTGTTGGCCCGCCAGCGAGCGGAGTTCGAAGCGGTTTTGACGGGCCGAGCGGTCGAGGCCCCCGAGCCCAGTGAGTCTCGGACCTCGCGGGATTGCTTCCTCGATGGTGCGGCTCTGGTTACAGCGGGTCGGTTCGAAGGGGCCCAGAAGCCGCTCGAACGGGCGATCGCCTTGCAACCCAACCACGCCACCGGCCACTTCCTCCTGGCGTATTGCCGATCCAACATGGGAATGTACGATCGAGCACTCGAACGGTACGAGACGGCGGCCGCGTTCATGCCCGAGGACCCGAGGCCGGCCTACCACACGGGGGTCGCGCTGGGTTTGCTCAACCGCTCTGCCGCTGCCGAGGAAGCGTTCACTCGTGCAATCGAACTCGATCCCAAGTATGGCGAAGCCTACCGGGATCGCGGCATCGCGAAAATGGAACAGGGTGAATTCCGAGAGGCCGAGAGCGACCTGTCCGCAGCCCTGGAGAACGAGGCCCCGCGATTGCAGGTTCTGTATTTGCGTGCTAACGCGAGGGATCGGTTGCAGGACGAAGTGGGTGCTGTCGAAGATCGCACCGCAGCAGCCGGGTTACAGCCCGAACGGGAAGCCGACTATCTGACCCGCGGTTACACGCGGCTGGCAACAGCGCCAAAAGAAGCGCTCGCGGATTTTCGACTTGCCCTGGAAAAGAATCCGAGATCGCTTCAAGCTCTGCGACTGCGGCTCGTGGTGCTCGCCGATCATTTGCACGACGACGAGGCCGCCCTCGCTGCCGCGGATCGACTCATTGAAGTCTTCCCGGAATATGGACTCGGACGTGCCATGCGCGCGCTCAGTCTCGCTCGACTCGATCGACGGACGGAGGCCCACCAGGAAGCGAAGCTGTGCCGGGCGATCATCGAGAAACGGACCGTAACCAAGCGGGATCGCTGGCTCTTGTACAAACTAGCCTGCGTCTATTCGATCACCTCCAAGACCGAGCCGTCCGATCGAGTGATCGCGATTTCACAGATGAAGGAGGCCTGTCGTGCGGGGTTCCACGATTTTTCATTGATCGAGCAGTGCGCGGACCTAGCACCGGTGCGCGGATGGCCGGAATTCGACCGATTCTTGAAGGCGGCAAAGGAACTTGCGTTTTAGCCGAACCCAGCAAACGAGAAAACGCACGCGATGCTCGTTAGAGCGCCGCATGCGTTCCTATTTCGTGAGTCGTTACCCGCTCAGCCACCGTAAGGCGGAGCCGATGCCGGATCACCGGTTGGAGCCGGATCGATAGGCGACGTCTGCGCCGGAGGCAGAGTCGGATCGTAAGGCGACGGAGCGGGGTCGCCCGTACCGCTCGGATTGGCTCGCTCTTCCAGGCAGGTCACCGACAGGCGAGTTCGCAGGTTCATGGACGGACCTCCAGAGGGGTTGAGGGTGGAAGTGATTCGCCTCGTACGCGAATCCTTTCCGCCCTCAGTTTGACAGTTGCCGGAGAATAAAGAAGGGGTGCGAGCCCCTTCTGGGCGAAATTGTGCGCTCGAAGCCGAGCTTTTACTCCGTGGCTCTAAAATGTACGAGGCGGAGAGGAATTGCAAGTACAAAATGGGCAAGAATCCGAGATGAGTGACAGTGACCGTTGAGACTCGGCCCGATTGATCCGCCAGATGAAGTCTCATTCCGGTGAGAAAGGCCATCAATTCAGGGGAATCGACGCGGATTCTTCGTCGATTCCCGGGCTGAGCTGCGTAGAGAAGTCGAAACTGGGAATTCTGGCGAAGTTGATCCTATCCCGCTGGCACCATGCGTGCAGAACTCACTTTGCAGATCCGGAGCCTTGAAACCCGGTTTCTGCTTTGGAAACCGGGTTTCTGCTTTGGAAACCGGGTTTCTCATGCCTTTCAAAAAACCCGGTTTCCAAGGCAGAAACCGGGTTTTAGTGCGTGTCCTATCCCGCTGGCACCATGCGTGCTCCACCCGCCTCGGCATCCGTCTTGCGCGCGAGCTTGTGCTTCAAACTCGCACCGATGAAATCGCGAAACAGCGGGTGCGGCTCCATCGGCTTCGATTGAAACTCCGGATGGCTCTGAATCCCCACGAACCACGGGTGTGAAGGCAATTCGATCGCCTCCACGAGCGCGCCGTCCGGGCTCGTGCCGGAGAAGCGGAACCCCGCAGCCTCCAACTGCACGCGGTAATCGTTGTTCACTTCGTAGCGATGCCGATGGCGCTCCGAGATTCGCTCCTTGCCGAAGGCTGCGTGTGCCGCCGAGCCAGGCTTCAACACGCACTCGAACGCCCCGAGCCGCATCGTGCCGCCCATCTGCGTGATCTTCCGCTGGGCATCCAGCAAGCAGACCACGGGGTGTGGCGTTCCCCCGTTGAACTCGGTGCTGTTCGCGTCCGCCAGGCCGACGACATTGCGTGCGAACTCGATGGTCGCACACTGGAGCCCGAGGCAGATGCCGAAGAACGGCAAGCCGTGTTCGCGGGCGAAGCGGATCGACTCGATCTTCCCCTCGATGCCGCGTTTGTCGAACCCGCCGGGGACGAGCAGTCCATCGACGTCGTGGAGTACCTTGGCCACGCCGCCGGGCTCGGTCATGAGCTTCTCGGAATCGACCTTCTGAATCCTCACCTTGCAGTCGTTGGCGATACCCGCGTGATCCAGAGCTTCGTAAACGCTCTTGTAGGCGTCGCGGAGTTTCACGTACTTCCCGACGAAGCCGATCGTCACCTCGTGGGCGGGCTTGCGCATCCGTTCGAGCATCGACCGCCAATCGTCCATGTTCAACGGCTTGGCGTGGGTCAGGTTCAGCTTCTCGACGATGATAGCATCGAGTTCGTTGTTCGCCAGCGAGAGCGGCACCTCGTAAATGCTGAATTCCTTGTCCTTCTCCTCGATCACGGCTCGGCGTTCGACGTTGCAAAAGAGCGCGATCTTCTCGCACTCGCTCTCGGGAATCTCCTTTTCGGTGCGACAAATCAGCACGTCCGGCTGGATGCCGATCTCGCGCAAATCGCGGACGCTGCGCTGCGTCGGCTTCGTCTTGAGTTCGCCGGCCGCCTTCAAATACGGCACCAGCGTGAGGTGAATGAACAGGCAGTTCGCCTTGCCGACATCGAGCGCGAACTGGCGAATGGCTTCGTAATACGGCATGCCTTCGATGTCGCCGACGGTGCCGCCGATCTCCGTGATCGCGACATCGACGTCCGGTGCAATCATCTTCTTGATGCAGGATTTGATCTCGTCCGTGACGTGCGGAATCACCTGAACCGTCTTGCCCTTGTACTCGCCCTTGCGTTCCTTCTGGATGATCGTCTGGTAGATTTTGCCGGTGGTGAAGTTGCAGTCGCGGTTGAGGAGTGCGTGGGTGAAGCGTTCGTAGTGGCCGAGGTCGAGGTCGGTTTCGGCACCGTCGTCCAGGACGTAGACTTCGCCGTGCTGGAACGGCGACATGGTGCCGGGATCGACGTTCAGATACGGGTCGAGTTTTTGCAGGCGAACGGTGAGCCCGCGGCGTTCGAGGAGCAGGCCGATGCACGCCGAGGTGAGGCCTTTTCCGAGCGAACTCACCACGCCGCCGGTCACGAAAATGTGTTTGGTCATGCCGCTATTCTATTCGCGCGGCAAGTGGGGTCCAACGCGGTCATTCGAGTTCGAACGTCTGAATCGCGGGATCGCGGGGATGCAGCGTCTGATTGCGCGGATCGACGAGCAAATCGAGGTCCTCGAGAACAATCACGCCGATGAGCGGCTCTTTGCGATCCGGTTCGACCACCGCTCGAAACGTGCTCCGCCGCCCCATGATCTCCACTTCGAGTTGCTCCACGATGTTCCGCTTCGCGGTGCGGTTATCGGCATACCGAACCGTGACTTCACTGTTGAACGGAAGCCCGAGCTTGTCCGCCATCGCTTGCGAGATGACGCACATGGCGGCACCCGTATCCACGATTCCGAATTCGGAAACTTGGCGGACCTGTTCCTGCGGCAAAGTGCCATCCCGCGCTCGGATTAAGTCGCCGAGGTTCGAGAACTTCACCACGACGCTGACTCGTCCCACGTTACCCTCCCAGTCGTGCCCCATGAGCCCCTCCGGTTTTGCGAGATCAATCGGCCTCGCATCGGGAGTATAACAGGAATGCGGCAAGCCCGCTTACTCAGCCTTCTTCTTGGGGCTCGCGCGCTTTTTCTTCGGCGCTTCCGTCACTTCGGCCACCGCGGTAGAAGGCACCTCCGCGCCGAGTACCGACCACCCCTTCGTGAACGACTCGGCCGCGAGTTCCGACCACAACTCCTCGATCTGCTGGCGCGAACTCGAGATGCGAATCTCGCGTTCCAACGGAGTCTTCCGATTCGGGCTGAAGTCCGTCGAGTGGATCACGAACGCCGGGTAGTGTTCGCCGTCGCTCTCCTTGTTCGTCTGCCACATCACCAGCTTGCGAACCATCGTTGCTCCCTTGAGCACCTTGGTGCCGACCTCGCGGCGCAGCACCGTGCTTTGTGGCAAGTTGAGTTGCCTTGCATCGCGATCCGCGAGCGCCACTTCCACCAGGTCCGTGACCTGCGCCATGCGAATGTCGTTCGCATTGAGCATCTTGTCGTCGCGGCGGCGCACGAACTGCGGCGAGATCAGCGCCACGAGCGGCAGCCTGCGCACGATCTCGTAGCGGTTCTCCGCCGAGTTCCAGTTCAGCACCATCTTGTTGATCGGCTGGTTCCGCGTGGTCTGCGAAATGAGATCGAGCACGCTGATCTCGATGACACTCTCCGGTCGCACCATGTGGTAGGCGACCTGCTCGTTGACCTCGACGTAATCGCTCTTCACGATGTCGTCCTTGAGGTCGGTGAGAAATGCCCGGCGATCGTCGTTGCTGAACCCGCCGCCGACGTGACCGAGCACGTGCAGGCAACCGTCGGCCCGCATCACGGCAATCAGCAAGTCGTGGATCATTCCCTTGCGATCGTCGGTGCCTTCGGTGTACCCAATGATGACGGCGTCGAGCGTGTGTCGCGGCTTCAACTTGAAGATGCCCCCGGCATCGCTGCGAACCACCGTGCCCTCAGCTCCGGCCTCGACCCACTTGCGGAACTGCGCGTCGATTTCGCCCGCGTCCTTGAGCATCACCGTCTCGACGAGGTGAACGCTCTTGCCGCCTCGGAGCAATTCGTTGAGCCGATTCCACGTGTCCGCGAACGGGCCGACCTGCGGCACGCCTTCCAGTTGAATGATGTCGAAGGCGGCGAACGCGAGTCGATCGAGTTCGGCCTGCGAGCCGGCTTCGCGCGCCACGCGGCTCACGTCGTGAACGCGCGGACGCTTCCCTTTTTCCTTCTGGAAGTAAAGTTCCCCTGCGAGAATGGCTTGCTTCACTCCGGCCTTGCGGAACAGTCCGATGGCTTCCTTGTGGAGCGCGAGCCCCGTGCGCACCGTGCCGCCGGGGTTCACGGTCAGCGCTTCGCCGTCTTCGTAAACGAGGATGTCGAACTCGCCGTCCACCTTGAGGCTGACGAAGTACTCGCCCTCTGGGAAGCGGCCCTTGAAGATGTCGTCGGCTTCGAGCGGGGCCATGCGGGCCGCCGTCATCCGCCGATAATCTTGGGCGATGTTGACGAGCAGGGGATCGACGAGTGCCGTGCCGGAGCCGACGGCATATTCGCCGAGCTTGATGTCGAGCTTGCCGCGATTGAGAAGGCTCATGGTAATGCCTCGGTGTTAAGTTTAGCCGCGACCGCGTCGGAGATGCCGCGCTCCGCTCCGAGGACTCCGCGTCGCGGCTAAACTATGGCTGAGCCGCGACCGCCGTACTCGTCGGCGCGTCGTCAGCTTCTTCGGGTGCCTTGAGTTCCATATTGGAGAGGTGGAGCAGCAAGCAGTACTCGTCGCCTTGGGTGCGGCCCTCGAGGAAGCCGCGGTACGGCACCGACCCGCGCCGCAGCACGATCAAATCGCGAGCCTTGGGTCCGCCACCCATGACGAGTAGGCTTTCGCGCTGTTCCAGGTCCTTCGCGATGCCGTAGAGGAAGTCGTAGGTGAGGCCGTTGATGTGGTGCAGCTGCAGCTTCTGGCCCATCACGAACTTGTTGTAGACGTCCTTTTTGGGAAGGAACTTGCCGCTCCACATCAGCGGTTGCTCGGCTCCCACGTTCGGTGAAGGTTGTTTCTTCGGCCGGCGGATTTTCTCCGTGCCGTCCGGGTTCCGCACGACCTCCATCTGCGTGACGCTGAACACCGTCTTGCGGTCCGAATTGTAGTAGACCCGCGAAGTGTCGCGGAGGAAGCTCCCGGCGGATTCGATGTCGAGTTCGGGGTCGGCGGCGAGGAGCGCTTCTCCAACTTGTTCCGGCGACCCGGCCCGTTCGAGTAGTGCTTCGTAATCGCGATCGATGGTGCCTTTGAGCAAGCGGGCACTCGAGGCCTGGCGATTCTCGCCGTCCACCCAGCGCACGCGCACGGGAATGCGAACGCTCTCCGCGACCACCTGGGCGTCGCGACCCTGGCTGTTGGTCAGGCTGATGTCGGGCATGCGGTCGCTCCGGTTGCGGGCGGCGTGTCGTCGCTATTTTTATGCAAGTGAAGGACCGAAGGGCGAAGGCAAACGCAAAAAACGCAGCCCACTGGGGCCGCGTTCTTGACTTCGACACTTCAAAACCGATCAGACGGATTTGTGGTTCGCGGCCCGCACGAAGGCTCGGCGACCCACCAGGGCTCCGATTGCGATGAAGCCGAGCACGATGCCAGCGGGTGCCGGGACGGGGTTCGTATTATCTGGTGGGCCGGTCGGAGGCCGATTCACGGGAGGTACGGTAGTCGTTGTCGTCGGAGGGGTCGTCGTCGTCGGAGGCGTGGTCGTCGGGGGAGTGTTGGTCGACAATCCGCCGCCTCCGCCACCACCGCCGAACAACCCACCACCGCTGCCTCCACCGCCACCGCCGAACAGTCCTCCGCCACCACCACCGAGTGCGCCGAACCCGCCGCCGCCGATGCCGCCCACGGGAACCGAGTTCACGTTCGCCGCATTGACGCCGCCGCCCTTCACGTATTGAAGCGCGAACTGCGACTGAGCCACCTCGCCATTAGCGCCGGGGCTGCTGAGCCCTTTCATCCACACGAGTTCGCGACCGGCGAGGTCGGGGTTTTCGTAAAAGACGTTGTCGTTACCGGTGAGCGTCTTCAGGTATTCCTTGGCGAGTGCCACGGTCTCGGGGTCGTCCTGAACCTTGGCGGCGGTGAAGCTACCTTTGTCCAGATCGAGGGGAGCGGGTTTGTCCGCGACCCACGGCGTCTCGTGAATGATTTCCCAGAGTGCGACCTGGAAGGCCTTGGCCACGCGGGCATCCGAGAGCGAGGGCACGTAGTAGCGACCGAACAGTTCGCGAACGAAGAGCGAACGGCGGTAGGCCTCGGCCTTGCCTGCCTCGGTGTCTTCGAGTTTGTACGCTTCCGTGACGGTCGGGAGTTTGACTTCGAACTTATAGGTGCTGCCGGCGGTCACGGGTACGGGAGCCTCGGCACAGTAGGTGCGGAACTCGCGATCCATGCCGGCGGTACCGAACTCCTCGGCGGGCACGGCCCAGTCGAGGATGCCGACGGCCGGCGAGTTGCTCTTGCCACCGACCACGTTACGACCGACCTTGTTGAGCCACTGCTCGCGGGTCGCGTATTCGTAGGCGAACGCATTCTTCGCGTTGTTCGCGGGCTGAATCACCGGCGGTAAGTTTAAGCCGTTGTAAGTCGCGGTGACTTCCTGCCGACGTTCTTGGGCGAACGCGGAGGTCGCGAGGAGGAAACCGAGTGCGAGCGCAAGACTGGAGCGAATCAGGGTGAGCATTGCACACCTCCCGCTGAACGGAGCGAGGGCCAAAAGTCGCCGAATTCCGAGGGGGCGGAACGCGGCATTAGTATAGAAAGTATCTACTCGGGGCGGAAATGAAAAGACGGAAATCGGTACGAGGACGAATTTTCCGGTCGAGGTTCTCGTGACAGACGAACCCGAGGCAGTCTGTAAAGAGCTCGCAACACGACAGTGGGTCGGTGGCATAGGCATTCCTGCCTGTGCGGACCCCAAGCACAGGCAAGAATGCCTGTGCCACAAGAGCCCAGCGGCTATAATCACCTTCCATGCCGCCAACGACTACCCGCGAACGCCTCTCTTTGCCGCTGTGGCAGGAACGCTACGCTGCGCCGCTCGCTCCGACCACCGCCGCCGAGATGGCCGATCGCGGCTGGGAATACGTCGACGTTATCTTCGTGACCGGAGACGCTTACGTCGATCATCCCAGCTTCGCGATGGCGATTCTGCATCGGGTGCTCGAACGGGCTGGGTTCCGCGTCGCGATCCTGAGCCAGCCCGATTGGAAGTCGTGCGAACCCTGGCGGCAGTTCGGCCGCCCCCGCCTGTTCTACGGCATCAGTGCCGGGAACATGGATTCGCTCATCAACCATTACACGGCCAGCAAGAAAGTTCGCAACGACGACGCCTATTCGCCCGGCGGTCGCATCGGCCTGCGTCCCGATCGCGCCACGCTCGTCTACTGTCAGCGGGCCCGCGAGGCGTTTTCCGGCGTACCGATCATCGCGGGCGGGGTCGAGGCCTCGCTTCGCCGGCTCGCTCACTACGACTACTGGAGCGACACGGTCAAGCGGTCCATCTTGCTGGACGCGAAGGCCGACCTCATCGCTTACGGCATGGGTGAAGCCACGATCGTGGAGATTGCGAAGCGCCTGGCGGAAGGCAAGACCGTTCGCGATTTGCGCGACCTCCGCGGCGTAACCTACGCTTTGGGGGCCAAGGAAGCCCACCCGTGGCCACGGGTGGGCTTGGAAACCATCCCTTCCTTTGAAGATGTCCGCGACGACAAACTCGCGTTCGCCGAAGCCACCCGCATCATTCACACGAACACCAACCCGTTCAACGCGGCCACACTGGTTCAGTTCCACGATCGCCAGGCCGTCGTCCAGAACCCGCCGGCGTTCCCGCTCGCGCAAGGCGAGATGGACGCGATCTACGACCTGCCTTACACGCGCCGTCCGCATCCGAGCTACACCGAGCCCGTGCCCGCCCACGAAATGATCAAGGACTCGGTCACCATCATGCGCGGCTGCTTCGGCGGCTGCACCTTCTGTTCCATCACCGCCCACCAAGGCCGCATCATCCAGAGCCGGTCCGAAGAGTCCATCCTGAAGGAAGTGACCAAGCTCGCGGCCGATCCCGAGTTCAAGGGGAACATCAGCGACATCGGCGGACCGACCGCGAACATGTACCGCATGCGCTGCACGCGGCCCGAAGTCGAGGCGAAGTGCAAGCGCCTCTCCTGCGTTCACCCGACCATCTGCAAGCTGCTCGGCACCGACCACAACCCGCTCGTGAAGCTGATGCGCGACGTCCGGAAGCAAGACGGCATCAAGAAGGTCTCCGTCTCCAGCGGCATCCGCATGGACCTGGCGCAACTCTCGCCCGAGTACGTCCGCGAACTCGCCGAGCACCATACCGGCGGACGGCTCAAGGTCGCCCCCGAGCACACGAGTCCCAAGGTGCTCGCGGCGATGAAGAAGCCTTCGATCGACAACTTCGGCGGGTTCGCGGAGGAGTTCAAGAAGGCGTCCGCGGAGGCCGGGAAGCCGAAGCAGCAGATCGTGCCGTACTTCATCGCGAGCCACCCCGGTTCGGACCTCGCCGACATGATCGACCTCGCCCTTTACTTGAAGCAGAACGGCTACCGCCCCGATCAAGTGCAGGACTTCATTCCGGCCCCGTTCGACATCGCGACTTGCATGTATTACACGGGCATCGATCCCTTCACGAAGAAGCCGGTCCACACGGCGAAGAACCTCCGCGACCGCAAGCTTCAGCGGGCGCTGATGCAGTTCTTCAAGCCGGAGAATTACTTCGAGGTGCGCGAAGCCCTGACCCAGGCGAACCGCACCGACCTCATCGGCGGCTGCGACGGCCTCATCCCCGCGAACCCGCCGAAGGAAGCGATCGAGGCGCGTCGCCGTCAGGTGAATCCGGTGGGCGACCACTATCACACGGTGGCCAACCCGGCGAAGGGCGAGCAACCCGGCGAGCGCGGCGCGGAACCGGTGAAGACGGGTTACCGCCCGGGGCGGAAGACAGCGGGGAGGCGGCAGGGCAAAAAGTAGGACAGTGGGCCGAAGCTGTGACCTCCGGCGGGTCGCCCCTGCCCCGGATAAGGAGAACCAAGGGTAATGGCCGACTTCACTCCGACCCAAGGCCGCTACTTGGCGTTCATCCACGCCTACATCGGCCGGCACGGCTGCCCGCCCGCCGAATCCGAGATTGCCGCGGCCATGTGCGTTTCGCCGCCGTCGGTGAACCAGATGGTGAAGGCGTTGGAAAAGAAAGGACTGGTCCTTCGCCAACCGGGACAGCCCCGTTCGCTCCAAATCCTGATCCCGCAAGACGAGATCCCGTCATGGAATCAGCGCAAGTCGGCGAAGAGTCCCGAACGCCCCATTAACCTTCCGAGACGCGCGTTGGCGACCCCGGCAGCACCTCCCACGAACCTGTACGTCGTATCGGTCTTCCTGATGGGTGGGCCGGTCGGCGCGAAGTTCGGCAACAAGGTGGTTCGCCGCGACATCGAAATCCGCAGCGACCAGACGCTCGAACAACTGCACCAAGCCATCTTCGCGGCGTTCGACCGGTCCGATGAGCACCTTTATGAATTCCAGTTCGGCAAGCGTCCGTTCGATCCCAACGGACCCAACTACGGCATTCCCGACCCGCAGGAACACAAGAAAGGGTACGGCGACGCCCTCACGACCGCGCTGGACGACCTCGATCTGAAGCCGAATCGCGTCTTCGGTTATCTGTTCGACCTCGGCGACGAGTGGTTTCATCAGGTCCAGGTGGTGCGGATCGAGCAAGCGATTCCGACCGTCACCTACCCGCGCCTCATCAAGCGAGTGGGCAAGTCTCCTCCACAGTATCCCGAGGAATAGGGGGCGAACGATGTCGAAATCACGGACGAAAGGCGGCTCGGACTCCTCCGTTGAGCGGCTCGCGACTGCGATCGGACAGGCGGCGCGGTCGGCGAAGTTCGTGGTGACCGGCTGTCTGCCTGGCGTCGACCCTGGCCTCGAAGTCGAAGGGTTGGGCCGCGTGCCGCTTCCGCTGAAGCGCGGGATCGCGAAGTCGCTGATTGCGCTCTGTCAGGTCGCGCCTTTCGGGAAGGGCACGGAGACGCGAATCGATACCCGAGTCCGCAAGACGTTTGAACTCGATCCGCAGAGGTTCCGTCTCGGCGGCGAGTGGAACTCCGCCATCACCGACGCAATGCGAACGGTCGCGGCCTCGCTGGGATTGCCCGCGGACCGGGTGGAAGCCAGGCTGTACAAGCTGCTGGTGTACGAGAAGGGCGGGTTCTTCCTGCCTCACCGCGACAGTGAAAAGCACGACCGGATGGTGGCGAGCCTGATCGTCTTGCTGCCCAATCCGTTCGAGGGCGGGGAACTGATCGTTCGGCACGGTGCCGCCGAACAAAAGTTGGCATTCGAAGAAGCGGCAGCCGGCAAGTCGGCCTGTTTCGCCGCGTTCTACGCCGACTGCGAACACGAAGTCGAGCGCGTGACTCACGGAGTACGAATCGCGCTGGCCTATAACTTGGTGCTGAAACCGCAGCCCAAAAAACCATCGGGGGCCGCGAGACTGACCGCTCCCGCCGATCGGCTGGCCGAGGCGATCGGAGTCTGGGTCACGCGACAGCCGGCCAAGCCTTTGGTCTTCGCGCTGGATCACCACTACACGCAGCGCGGGCTGTCGCTGGATTTGCTCAAAGGAGCGGATCGACAACTCGCGGACCAGGTGGTGCCAGCGGCGGCACAGGCGGATTGCCTGGTGCATCTGGCGCAGGTCTCACGCCACTTGTCGCAGTTCGCCGACGACGGCAGCTTCGACGACGGTTATTCTTCTCGTTACTCCTACCGCACTCCGCGACGGCGTGCGATCGAGATCGGCGAGACCTACGAGGACGAGCTGATCGGGACCGAGTGGACCAATCTCAATGGTCAGAAACAGCCGTGGGGAACCATTGCGTTCGACCTGTCGGCCATCGTCTCGTCGGTGCCGATCGACGACTGGAAGCCGACGTCCGAGGAATTCGAGGGTTACACGGGCAATGCCGGCAACACGCTCGACCGCTGGTATCATCGGTCGGCGATCGTCGTCTGGCAGCGCGATCATCACTTCGAGGTGGTCGCCAGTACGGGTGCGGCCAACAGCATTCTGCTGTTCCGTTCGATGACGAACAAGCTGGCGAAGACGCCCAAGAAGCGGCTCGAAGCCGCCCACCGCGATTGCCTTAATTTCGCCCGCGCCATCGTGGCTCGGTGGCCCAGGCGTTCCATCGGATCCGTGCATTTCCGGGGCGTGGAGGAGTCGCCGCTCGACGATTTCCCGAAATATGTGCTGATGCTGCACGACCGGGACGCCATCGCGGCATTCCTGATGAAAATGGCGGAACGGGATGAGGCACTGCCCCTGAAATCGTTCGTGCTGACTGCGTGCCGCGAGTTCGGATGGACCGCGTTCGCCCAGGAGTTGACGCATCTCATCGGAGCGAGGCCGAATGAGCGTGGCCGACAGGACATTCCACTGCGTGATGTCGAGTGGCTGTCCGCGTACTGCTGCGACCCGTCGACGGATCTTGGCAAGTCGATGCTCGCCGGTGAACTGTGCGAGATCGCGGCGAAACGATTCTGCGAACCGCGCCCGAAGCGACCGACCTACGACTCACCCCACCATCGCCGCGAGGTTTCCGTTGCCGAGAAATCGCTCCCGTTGCTGCTCCAGTCGCTGGCGGCAAGTTGCCGCGACGAAGACCTGTCCCGAGTCATTCACTTCATTCAGAACGTGCCAGCAGAGTTCAGTTTCGACGACTGCCAGGTTCCCGCCCTGAAGTTGTTGATCCCGTGGTCGCGGAAGCAGTTCGGCTCCGTTCACCCACAATTCAAGTCGTGGCTCGACGCCGTACGCGGTCAACTCGAACGTTCCACCGCCAATCACCCGACACCACCGTCCGATTGGGCGCGTCCCACGACCCTTGATTGCCAGTGCCAGTATTGTGCTCAACTCAAGGCCTTTCTGGCCGACTCCTCGCACGAGGTCGGGCGCATTCCGGCCCGCGACGACGTGCGGCAGCATCTGATCGACATGATCGGCCGACATCAGTGCGATGTCAAACATTCACTCGAGCGCAAGGGGAGTCCCTATTCCCTTGTGCTCGCGAAAACGACCGGCTCCCACGACCGAGCCGCCAAGCGGTTCGAGGACGACCGCCACCTTCTGAGTGCGCTAGCGTCGGTGTCCTGATGCGTGCCGGTGAGCGCCAAGATCAATTGCTCCATGCGAAGGGCAGACCCAGGCGAACCGCACGGACCTCATCGGCGGCTGCGACGGCCTGATCCCGGAAAACCCGCCGAAGGAAGCGATCGAGGCGCGTCGCCGTCAGGTGAATCCGGTGGGGGATCACTATCACACGGTGGCCAACCCGGCGAAGGGCGAACCACCCGGCGAGCGCGGCGCGGAACCGGTGAAGACGGGCTACCGCCCCGGGCGGAAGACGCAGATGCGACGGAAAAAATGGGGGTTAACATCGGAGAGTCAGACCGCTAATTGCACGAACGGCAACAGCTGAAGGGATGGTAAGGCGTAAGCTCTTGAGAAAAGTAGCCATCGACTCAATCATCGGTCTCCGAAGGAGGTTTTTGTTTCCGGTTGTCTTTCGGGCCGCCAGTGTCGAACATGTAATCTTTACCCTCGACGCCTCTGAAACGGAATTCGCGAGCCCGGCCCGTGTTGTACTCCGCATTCGTCATCTCCAAGACACCAAGTTCGACGAGCTTGGTGATAGTTCCGGCGATCACCACCTTCTTTGCGGTCAGAATCTCCCGTACTTGCTCTACAGGAAGCAGAATTGCCTCCTCTTTCTGAATCTCCTGCAAGTAAAGTGCAAGCCCCACGATCCCCTTCGCGTAGCGTGACGCCTCTAATTCTGCGTTCAGCAGCCGGATAGGCCGAGCCGTTAGCCTGCGTTGTGCGAGATCCATCGACGTCCATCCAAAGGGCAGTCGTGGACGTCCTCGAGTGGCGATTAGGGCGGCATCGAACTCTTCGATTTCGTAGCCACGCTTCCGGCAGAGCTTAGTTCTGACGTTTTCGATCAACTTCGGTGGGATTTCGCCCAGTTCCTCTCGCAGTCGCCACTCGACGCGGTGATAGTTCAGAGCGTCAGTCGAGAGGCGGAAGTCGTCGACCGCGTCGTCGTCGGGGAGAGTCTTCGCAGCGACCTGCGCATTACTTGCCTTCACGATGACAAGAACGATCTCGTCCGAGGTGGTGACTGGCGGTCGATCAGGATTGAGCTTTACGGGCTTCATGGTTGGTTCGATAGTAGTGCGAGGCTTTCAGAACAGAAATCTTCAAAAGTTTTAAGTCCGGGCAAATCGACTCATCCACGCATCTTATTAAATCGTGTCGCATCCTGTGCAATCCGTAGCATCTGGACGATCTTCCTGAATCCTTAACAATCCTGTTACGTCTTATTCAATCCTGTAGGTCCCAGTCAATCCATAAGTGCTTATTCTAAGTGCTTTGTCGGATGCTTGCAGTCGAACTCCGATGGATTCGAAACGAACTTAAGCATAAAATTCCTCAGAGTTTCGGGCGTTTTAGTAGAGTTGCAAGAGGAGGAACAAGCATGCGCGCGATTCCACTAAAGGACGCGATCGAGCGGCTTGCCACGGCCACCGAGAAGGCCGGACCTGATGATCTCGTCGAAATCTACGCCGAACTTTATCCAGCGGCCGAGTTGCCCGCGTCGGGCGCGACCCAAGGACTCGCCGAGGGTCTGGCCCTCCGTATCCGGATGGGCATTGAGCCCGAGGAAGTGGCGGATCTGTGGAATGTTGTTTTCCCCGACGGGCCGAACTTTTACTACGACGAGGAAGATGGGGGTTTACGCCAACAGGAACGGGGATTACGATATGCGGGATACTGAGCCCGTGGTCTGACCCCCAGCCGCATGTGCCCAAAACCGCGCTCCAACACTTCAACGAAGACCTCTCGCGAGCAAGGGCTCTCCGCCTGCATGCTGATACTTTGCAGGCATCGAGTCCGGTTGAACAATCCCTTCGTTCTGACATCTTACGCAGCTCGTGGATGTTCGCGGTCGGCGCGCTCGACGCGTATTTCTGCGACGCCTACACGGATGTGATCGCTGCTGCACTCATCGCTAAGAATCGGCAGGCCTCGGTCGTCCTACCTGACTTCTTCCTGGACATCAAGATTCCCATTCGCTCGATCCTCGAAGACTACGACAAGGAGAACTGGCGCTGGCGCATGGCGGCCCGCGATCTCATGGAGCGAGAAAACGTCCTGAGTTTCCACACGATCCAGAGACTGTTCAAAAAGTTCTGTCGCAATGGGCATAAGTTCTTCCATGAACTGATGGAGCGATGGATCCTACGTGATGACGCCAGGACGCGGCTCTTCGGCACTACGAAGGCCAAGTACCAGTTGATGAATGACACCGCAAAGGACGAGGCAAGGAAAAGGGCCGCCGCCCACTTGGAGGACCGCTTTGCCGTACTCTTTCAGCGCCGGCACGACTGCATCCACAACTGCGACCGGCCGCGACGAACACCGCAGGAATTGAATTCCGCCGGTACAGTCCTGAAGGTGATCCAAGACGTCGAATTTTTCGTAAACCGCTGCGACGAACACATCAACTCGGAGTTCCGCGAGTTTCTCCTCGGGTGCAACTGCACCGCGACCACATGCAGCGGAGTCGGTTACTGATTAGACGCAGGTGGAGACATGAGGCGCATTCAGGTCACCATTTGCACTCCTCCTTCCCCAGCGTAAGCTTGCGGATCAGGTCTTTCCGTTGCGTATTTCGGTGGAATTGCGATCCAACTGCTGCGAATCCAGTCGCAGAAACGGCGCGAAACGGCTGAGTTCGCAATTCGGATTTGACACGTCTCCACGGGAAGTTACACTTCCGCGCCCTTCATTTCGGTCGTCTCCCCGGTTCGTCGGGGCGAGCGAATTCCCAATCAACCTGGTGGCGTATGAAACACCACGATTCATGGGCGTGCCGGCACGTCCCCACGGCCTGCCGCGCAACCCGTTTCGACGCACAAGCGAACGGCACCGCTACCGGGACCGTTCGCTCCGACGCACAACCACTTGCGCAACATCGGGTTGGAGCAGAACCGAGAAGTGAACGCTACCGGTGTCGCTCGAACGGGAATGCGGAAACGCCTCGTAAACGAGGCGTTCCGCGACCGATTCACTCGATTGAGAAAAAAGAGACGACTGCCGCCGGTCACGAACCTGGAGTGGTCGATCGCATCCGCGCGACCGGCGATCGACGGCCTCCTCTCCTGAGTCCGCTCCCGTCAACCGCCCCTGCACTTCAACCTTCCGCCTGCTACAACACTAACTCCCCGCACCCGCACCCGTGAAAACCATGGCACCGCTGCATCCCGTCCCGCACACGCGCACGCCCGTTCTGCGCTTCGCCAACGCCCTCACCGCGTCGAAGTACGTGGCCCGCGAGATCGACAAGCTCGTCCGCTCGCGGAACGCCGCCGGCAAGCCCACCATCCTCGGCCTCGCCACCGGGTCCACCCCGGTCGGGCTCTACCGCGAACTCGTCCGCCTCCACAAAGACGAAGGCCTCGACCTCTCGAACGTCCTCACCTTCAACCTGGACGAATACTTCCCCATGGCGAAGGAGGATGCCCACTCCTACTTCCGCTGGATGCACGAGACGTTCTTCAACCACGTGAACATCCGCTGGCAGAACATCCACATCCCGGACGGCACGCTGGACGTCGAGGAAGTGGACGCCTTCTGCGCCGAGTACGAGAAGAAGATCAAGGCGGTGGGCGGAATCGACATTCAGATTCTCGGCATCGGCCGCACGGGGCACATCGGGTTCAACGAACCGGGGAGCCCGCGGAATAGCCGCACTCGCACCGTGACGCTCGATAGCATCACGCGGCGCGACGCCGGCGGCAGCTTCTTCGGCGAAGAGAACGTGCCGAACCAGGCCATGACGATGGGCGTGGCCAGCATCTTGGATGCTCGCCGCGTCTTCCTCATGGCGTTCGGGGAACACAAGGCCGTGGTGCTGGCGAAGGCCGTGGAGCAACCGCCGACCGAAGCGATCTCGGCGAGCTTCCTCCAAGAACATCCGGACGCCACGGTGGTGCTGGATGAAGCGGCCGCGGCGGAACTGACGGCCATCAAGCGACCCTGGGAAGTCGGCCCTTGCGAGTGGACGCCCGAACTCGTTCGCAAGGCCGTCGTCGGGCTCGCACTCACCGCCAAGAAGGGTTTGCAGAAGCTGGACGACCACGACTTTCGCGAGCACCACTTGTACGAGTTGCTGCGCGAACGCGGCCCGGCGGAACGCATCGGCGAAGAGGTGTTCCACGATCGGATGGCGACCATCGCGCCCTATCCGGCGGGGCGAGACGCCAAGTCTATCCTCGTGTTCAGCCCGCACCCGGACGACGACGTGATCAGTATGGGCGGCACGATCATCCGCCTCGTTCAACAGAAGCATCGGGTTCACGTGGCCTACATGACGAGCGGGAACATCGCGGTGTTCGACCACGACGCTCGCCGGTTCATCGACTACGTGGACGAGTTCCTGTCGGCGTTTGGAAGCCCGGCGGAGCAATCGAGTGCTGGGAGCATCAAGGAACGGGTCGAGAAGTTCCTCGATGCGAAGAAGCCGGGGCAGCCCGACACGCCCGAGGTGCTGAAGATTAAGGGGCTCATCCGGGCGACCGAGGCGCGAGCCGCGGCTCTCGCCTGCGGCATCCCGCCGGAACAGCTCGAATTCATGGACCTTCGCTTCTACCGAACCGGCACCGCCGAGAAGCATCCGCTTCACAAGGAAGACATCGCCGACATCGTGACTCTGCTGGAGCGTCTGAAGCCGGATCAGATTTACGTGGCCGGGGAAATGTCCGATCCGCACGGCACCCATCGAATTTGTGCCGAAGCGATCTTCGCGGCGGTGCGGCAAGTGCGGGCCAAAGGTCAGGACTTCGACGTGTGGCTGTACCGCGGAGCGTGGGAAGAGTGGCAGCCCCACGAAGTGGAAATGGCGGTTCCGATCAGCTCCGAAGTGCTGGAACAGAAGAAGCAGTCGATCTTTCGGCATCAGTCGCAGAAGGACAAGGCGATGTTCCCGGGCGGCACGGATCGGCGCGAGTTCTGGCAGCGATCGGAAGCGCGGAACATCGCCACGGCCAAGACTTACGACGCCCTCGGTTTGCCCGAATACTATGCTCTGGAAGCGTTCGTGAAGTGGAAGGACGGGTGAAGCAGGTTCATGGCGAACCTGCGACGTAAGTCGCCGGGTGTGCGAGAAACCCGGCGACTTACGTCGCCGGTTCGCCACCTCAGGGTTGTCGTCTCGAACGGCTTGCGGAGATTCGCATCACTCCAGTACCATTGGCGCGGGTGATTTCGGTTCTGCACTCTCACGGAGGACTGCGATGCGTCTGTTACCCGCGATGATTCTGGGGTTCGTACTCCTGGCCGCGCCGGTTCACTCGGCCACTCCGCCCACTGAGGCGGAGCTCGTTCTAAAGATCCAGACGGTGACTCAGGAGAAAGAGCGATTGGAACGCGAGCTGATCGCCGCGAAGTCCAAGCCCAGTGGCGGCATCAAGGCGGAGGTTCGCGGTAGGTTGCTGAAGGATGAGACTGGTGCGTTTTACATTCAGACTCGCGTCGATCGCGGGTCCGAACTTCGTGTGTACGTTCAAGCGGGTCCCTCGGGTTTCGGGAACGCACTCTCACCTGACTGTCTCGGCATGGACGTCGTGGCGAACGGCCCGCTCTTTGTGAATGTACCGATCGACCCTCAACTTCAGGGCAAGACTCAAGGGCTACCGGTACACGTGCCACTTCATGGTCTTTACATGAAGAATGGATCGGTTGTCGGTCCCAAGGCTCCACCTTCACCACCCTCACCACCCACTGTTCCACCAACGTTATTCCCCACTGTTCCATCATTCCAACTACCTGCTACCCCGAAGTGAGTTCCCATGCCGAAGGCTCGCATTGTGGTCGTCGAAGACGAACCGGCCATTCGCCGGGGCGTTTCCGATGCGCTGCGGCTCAGCGGCTACGATGTCACCGAAGCCGGCGACGGCATCCACGGCCTCCGCGAAGGGGCCGCTGACGGCGTCGATCTCGTGCTGCTCGACCTCATGCTGCCGCGCCGCGACGGCCTCGAAGTGCTCGCCGAACTCCGCCGCACCTGCCCCACCCGACCCGTCATCATCCTCACGGCCCGCGGCACCGAGGAAGACCGCATCAAGGGTTTGAAACTCGGGGCCGACGATTATGTGGTCAAGCCCTTCTCTGCGCGGGAACTACTCGCGCGGATCGAGGCCGTGCTTCGCCGTACCATGAAGCCCGTGCCCGAAGTTCACAACGTGAAGGTCGGCAAAGGCACCATCGACTTGCAGCGCCGCGAGGTTCGCTGGCCCGGCAACATTCGCATCGACCTCTCCGAGACCGAAGCCGCGCTGTTGCGATACCTGGTGTGCAATAAGGAGCGGGCCGTGTCGCGGGAAGAACTGCTCACGCGGGTCTGGGGCATCGGCACCGCCGGGCTCGAAACCCGCGCCGTGGACATGCACATCGTCCGCCTGCGAGCCAAGCTCAAAGACCCCGCGATCCGCGAAGAAGACCAGATGGAAGCGATCGTGACCGTTCGAGCCCACGGGTACATGGCCGGCCCCTCGCTCGTGGTGCGGGAGGACGAATCGTGAACCGCCGCTTGCTGGGCCCCGTCGGCGGGCCGATCGGATTCTTCGTCGCGGCCGGGTTGGTCTTCGCCGTCCTCGGCTGGGTCACCTCGGCGGCGCTGCGCGTGGAAGAATCGCAAATCGAATCCGCGCTGCGGGCCGACCGCGAGAAAGACCTCCGCATCGCGCTGCGCCAACTCGATGGCCGGATGCTTCCCGCCCTCGGCGTCGAAGACACCCGCCCGTTCCACGAATACCGCACTTACTCCGCGGACGACCCGATCACGCTCTACGGCCCGGCCTGCGCGCCGCTGCTGGCCGCGGACCTGCCGGATTGGATGCAGTTGCACTTCCAGGTCGATCCCGAAGGCGGGTGGGAGTCGCCTCAGGTTCTCACCAAAGCGACGCGACTCTCGCTGCGCCGCAACTGGCCCGAACTGCCGCTGCGGAATGCGAACAAGCCCCGTGCGGAACTCCTCGTCGCACTCGGTATGAAGTTCCCGGCGCGGCAAGTGAGCGACGCTTTCGCCGCGCGCGAACGCGCCGCGCCGCAACCTTCCCCCTTAACGGCACCGCTCTCCATGAGCGACGCCAACTTCGAGGAGCGCGTCGTCCCGCCGGTCGAACGCGAGATTCTGCCGAAGTCGGACGCGCCCGTTCTCGCGCCGGAGGTGCTTCCACCCGCGAAGCAGGAATCCGAGACGCGCCGCAACGCCGATGGCTCACCGCTCGCGCTCGATCGAGCCGTGAAGAATCGGGCGCTCGGAGAGCAGCAGGCCGAGAAGGACGTCGGGCCGCCACTCCCGGCACCCGCAGACACCCAAGCCCGGAACGACGGGAAGCAATCCAAGGAATTGAAGCGTTCGGATTACGACGACCGCGAACGCAGGAACGAACTCTCCCTCCGCGACGCGCGGAATGCGGCGGGCGTTCCTCAACTCGTGCCCATGAGCCAGAACTCGAATAACTTCGCGCAGAATGCTCCGCCGCAACTCAGGATGAACCTCGCGAAGCCGGCTCCTTCAGCCCCAGCCAGCGCGGTCGCCCCTGGAGGCGGAAGTGGAATGGGTCGTGCACCGGCTTCCCCCGATCTGAAAGAGACCGCGAACAGCGACAAGAACCTCGAGAAGAATTTGAAGGACGGTGTGCATTTGGAGAGCTTCGCGCTGAAGCCCGAAGCCAATGCCAAGGGCAGCCTCGACTTCAAGAAGGTGGAGACCGGCTCGCGCGGGCTCTACCGCATGATCGAGGACGCCAGGCAGAAGGAAGCCGAACGCAAGCGCGTGGGCAACCTCTATCAAGGCAGCTTCAAGCGGGATGAGGCGGCCAAGAAGGCCGGCGAGCCGAACGACGCCGCTCAGAACTTTAAGGCGAAGGGTGCCCCGGTACCTTCGATTCCCGTCGCCGGCGCGGCCCTCGGCGCTTCCCTACCTCCGGCGATGCCCGCGTTCGGCGGTCCGAGCGGGCCTGCTCCTGCTCCGAGTGCCCCGGCCGCGCTACGGCCCGGAGGCTTCGGTGGAGGTGGCCCTCCCGCCGCCGGTGTAGCTGCCCCCGTGCAGCGCATCCAAGTTCCCCCAACCCCGATGCCAGTGCCCCCCCCCCCGAAGCCGGAACCCGTCGAACCGCCCGCACCCGCGCTTCCGCCCGCGATCGACGAACCCGCGCCGCAGCCGCTCGCGGTTCACCTCGGCTCGCTGCACCCGCAGTGGATCACCGCACCGGATGGCTCCGAGGTGCTCGTGCTCGTTCGCACCGCCCGCGTCGAGAACAAGAAGACGATCTATCAGGGCGTCGCGCTCGACTGGGTGAAGGTTCAGACCGCACTCAAAGACGAAGTGAAGGAACTCTTCCCCGAGGCCAAGTTGGTGCCCGTGAAGGAGATGAACGGAAGCATGCGCGAGCAATCGATGACGGCACTTCCCGTTTACCTCGATCCGGGACCGCTGCCCGCGCCGCTGCCCGCCGGTTGGACGGCGCTGCGCATCGGCCTCGTACTCGCCTGGATCGCGGCGACGATCGCGTTCACCGCCGTCGGCCTCTCCGGATGGTCGCTCATGAACCTCGCCGAGCGGCGCATCCGGTTCGTCTCGGCCGTCACGCACGAACTCCGCACGCCGCTCACCTCGCTCCGGCTCTACCTCGACCTGCTGCTCAGCGGCATGGTCACGGATGAAGACAAGCGCCGCGAGTACCTCTCGACCTTGAACGTGGAATCGGATCGGCTCCATCGGCTGATCGACAACGTGCTCGACTACGCGCGGCTCGAACGCCGCCGCAAGGGGCGCGACCTCCACGCCGTGAAGGCTGCGGACATCATCGAACAGGTTCGCCGCACGTGGTGCGATCGCGTCGCGCCGGACGGCAAGGAACTCGTCGTGATCTCGACTCTTCCCCCGGAACTGGACGTGACGACGGACCCGGCTTTGGTTCAGCAGATCGTGGGGAACCTGATCGACAATGCCCGCAAGTACACCCGCGAAGCGACCGATTCCCGCATCTGGCTGTGGGCGAAAACGGAAGGTGCGAACCGAGTGGTATTTGAAGTTGAGGATCGCGGTCCGGGCGTGCCGCCGCGCGAGCAGAAGTTGATCTTCCGGGCGTTTCGCCGGGGCGAGACGGCGGACACGATTGCCGGCGGCGCGGGCCTCGGTTTGGCCCTGTGCAAGGACTGGGCCGAGGTGCTCGGCGGCAAGCTGACCTACCGCGGAGCCGAAGGCGGCATCGGCTCCTGCTTCCGCCTGGAACTGCCTTTGAAGTCGTGAGGGATGTCAGGATGTAGCTCGTGAGAGAGCCAGCGGCCTCTTCACCTCTCCCCCGGCTTTG
>JAYTGN010000237.1:0-4638 GCA_043733485.1 Gemmataceae bacterium | reverse complement strand
CGGAGCGCGACAGCTCCGGATCTGTCGCGCTCCGCTCCGAGGACTCCGCGTCGCGGCTAAACGAGGGATCACAACTGCGTCTCGGCTACTTCCAGCGCCCGCAAGAGGCTCATCGCCTTGTTCACGGTTTCCTGGTACTCGCTTGCGGGCACGCTGTCGGCCACGATGCCGGCACCGGCCTGCACGTAAGCTGTGTTCCCGAGAATCACCATGGTGCGAAGCGCGATGCAGGTGTCCATGTTGCCGCTGAAGTCGACGTAGCCCACGGCACCGCCGTACGGCCCGCGGCGATGCGGTTCGAGTTCGTCGATGATCTCCATCGCCCGCACTTTCGGGGCACCGCTGAGCGTGCCCGCGGGAAGGCTCGCCCGCAAGGCGTCGAACGCGGTTTTCCCCGGCATCAGCGTGCCGGTCACGGTACTCGAAAGGTGCATGACGTGGCTGTAGCGTTCGACGGTAAGCAGGTCGCTGATCTTGATGCTGCCGAGTTTCGCGACGCGGCCGACGTCGTTGCGAGCGAGATCGACGAGCATGATGTGCTCGGCCCGCTCCTTCGGATCGGCGAGCAATTCCTCGGCGAGCTTCTTGTCTTCCTCGGGGGTCGCGCCGCGCGGTCGCGTGCCCGCCAGCGGCCGATTCGTGATCTCGCCGTTCTCCACCCGGCACATAATTTCCGGCGACGCCCCGACCAACGTGACCTCACCGGCCCGCAGGTAGAACATGAACGGCGACGGGTTCACCACCCGCAACGCCCGATAGATGTCGAATGGATGGGCCGTGGTCTCCGTCTGGAATCGCTGGCTGAGCACGATCTGAAACGCATCCCCGGCATTGATGTACTCCGCGACTTTCTTGACCGCCGCCTCGTACTGCGGCTGAGTGAAGTTGCTGGTACAGCGGTCGAGAGGCGGTCGAGGATTCGCTTGAGGATTGATGTCCGTTAGTGCGAGCGATGACTCCGGTTGTTGAAGCCGCGACACGAGTTCATCGACGCGCTGGCACGCGGCATCGTACTGGCTTCGCAGAACTCCTGGTGCTGACGCACCGAGCTCGCCGGGGAGCCGGGCATTGGCGACCGCCGACACGGTCTTCGCGACGTGATCGAAGATGACCATGCGATCGAAGAAGCCGAACGAGAGGTCGGGAATCTTGCGGTCGTCCGGCGGAGCGTTGGGCAGGCGTTCGACGTAGCGCACGGTGTCGTAGCCGGCGTAGCCGACCGCGCCGCCGCAGAATCGCGGCAAGCCCGGCAAGTGCGGTGCCCGAAACTCCGCGATCATCTCTTCGAGTACTTTCAACGGGTCGGCAGCTACACCTTCCACCCACGGGCCGTTGCCTTCCTGGAGTCGCGTGCGGGTTCCGCGGGCTTCAAACTTTCGGAATGGCTCGGCACCCAAGAAGCTGTAGCGGCCGATGCGTTCGCCGCCGACCACGCTTTCGAACAGGAACGACCACTCGCCGGTTTCGATCTTCTTGAACGCCGAGACGGGCGTGAGCGTGTCGCCGGTGAGTCGGCGATAGACCGGCACCACGGTGTGCGACCGTGCCAGTTCCGCGAACTGCTCGAAGGAGGGGAAGTGCGCCATGTTATTTCAACAACCCGTAGCCCACGAGGGTGGCTCGAACCTTGGCTTCGCCGGCGGCGTCGAGCGGGCACATCGGCAGGCGCAGTTCGCCGGTGCCGCGGCCGAGCATCTTCATCGCCGCCTTCAGCGGGATCGGGTTCGTCGCCACGCCCAGCATGTCGCGGCACAGTGGGAACAACTTGCGATGCCACTGTTGGGCCTCGCTCACCTTGCCTGCTGCGAAGGCCTTCACGAGGCTCATCATGTCGCGCGGCACGATGTTCCCGACCACGCTCACCACCCCCTTCGCGCCCACGCTCATCATGGGCAGCGTGAGGCTATCGTCGCCGCTGAGGATGGTCAGATCCGTGAGGGCCGCGACCTGCGAAGCCATGTCGAGTTTGCCGGTGGCTTCTTTCACAGCCACGACCGTGGGATAGTCTTCCGCCAATCGGGCGAGGGTCTCTGCGGCGATCTCGGAACCGGTGCGGCCGGGGATGTTGTAGATCACCTGCGGCAAGTCGCACGCCTCGGCAATCGCGCCGAAGTGCCGGAAGTAGCCTTCCTGCGTCGGCTTGTTGTAGTACGGCCCGACCTGCAGCGTGCCGTGGGCTCCGGCCTTCTTCGCGGCCTTGGTCATGCGGATCGCTTCGCGCGTGCTGTTGGAACCGGTGCCGGCCATGATCTTGAGCCGGCCGCGGGCGCGTTCGCAAACGAACGCCACGACGCGCTCGTGTTCCTCGTGATCGAGCGTGGGCGACTCGCCCGTGGTGCCGCACGGCACGAGGCCATCGGTGCCTTGTTCGACGTGCCAGTCCACGAGTTGGCCGAGATCGTCCCAGTCGATGTCGCCGTTCTGGAAGGGCGTGACGAGAGCGACGGTAACGCCGGCGAATTGCTCGCCTCGAGTGGCAGCCATGAGAACCTCGCGAATGGGAGACCGAAGGAAAGGTTACGGACAGACGTGTTCAAGGCCACAAACTGCGCGGCGTGCGGGCGAGAATGCAGATATGGGAGCATGGGCTGCACCGGCCGGTGCCACCCAAAACGCATTCAATTCAGCTGGCCGCAGCGCGGCGGCGCGGAGTTGCGTCCACTTCCTCACCATCGATGAACCGCTTGCAATCGGGGAGTGCGCTCAAAAACGTCTGCCCGTATTGTTTCGTGAGAACGCGCGGATCGAAGAGCACGACGATCCCGGTGTCGGTCGCGGTGCGGATCAGCCGGCCGAAGCCTTGCTTCAGCTTGATGGCGGCCTGCGGCACCTGATACTCCACGAACGGATTGCCGCCGTCGGCCGCGATCTTCTCCAGGCGAGCTTCTGTCAGTGGGCGGTCCGGCACCGCGAAAGGCAGCTTCGTAATGATCACATTCGAGAGTGCCTCGCCGCGCACGTCCACGCCTTGCCAGAAGCTATCGACGCCGAAGAGCACGGCCCGCGGCGTCTCGCGGAACTGCTCCAACAATCGCGTGGTCGGGGTGCCGCTCCCCTGCACCATGAGCGTGTAGCCGTTCTGCGAGAACCACGCCCCGAGGTTCGCCGCGGCGCGATTCAGAAACGTGTAGCTCGTGAACAGCACGAACGCCCGCCCCTCGGTCTTCGCCACGTACTCCGGAATCTTGACGAGAACCTGCTCCTCGAACTTCGCGGCCTGGTTCGAGGGGTCGGGCATGTCGCGGAAGAGGTGCAGTTCGACCTGTTTCTTGTAGTCGAAGGGGCTGCCGAGTTGTCGCGTCTTGGCGTCGTCGAGCCCCATGCGGCGTTGGAAGTGCGAGAAGCCATCGCGGCCGCCGGCCGAGAGCGTGGCACTCGTCATGATGATGGTCGGTATCTTGTCGTAAAGCTGCGCCTTCAGCGCCGGGCCCACGTCGATGGGGGCGCTGGACAGCGTCACGCGCGGCACGCGGCCTTGCCGCACTTCCACCCAATAAACTTGGCCGTCCAGTTCTTGCCCGAGCCATTCCTTCACGGCCTGGGCCGTGGCGAAGAGGCGGTCGCCGCGGCTCGTGAGTTCGATGCGCTCTTCGTCCGAGTTCCGCTCCTTGGCGAGGTTGTGCAGAATCGTGCCGAGCTTGGAGAGTTCCTCGGACAGATGATTGGGAACCGGGTTCTTTTGGCGAACCCGGCCGGTGCCCTGCGGTTGCGTGCGCTGCCACTCGAACACCGCGTGAAAGAAGTTTTCCGCGGCCATTCGAGCGATGTCGAGTTGCGTCACGGCGTCGCCGTCGCCGAGTGCCGCGAGGATGCCCTTCTGGCTGCGCGGGCTCAGCAGCTGGTTCAACAGATATTCCACGCCGCCTTGCGAAACGGAGAGCCCGAGGTGATCTGCCGCGACATCTTCCAACGTGTGGGCTTCGTCGAAGATGGCAACCTGGTATTCGGGAAGCAAGCTGGCTCCGAGTCGCTTCAGTGCCAGATCGGTGAAGAAGAGGGCGTGATTGACGATGAGCAGGTTGCCGTTGAAGACCTTGTTGCGGGCCGCGAAGTAGAAGCACTTCTTGTGGTCGGGGCACTTGCGGCCGAGGCAGTTCCCGCTGTCGGATTGCGCGAGATCCCAGACGTTGTCGTAGGGCTGGAGCGGTAAGTCGGACTTGCTGCCATCGGTGGTCTGCCGCGACCATTTGCCGATCTGCGTGAGTTGCTGCACGGCGGCGAACGAGTCCAGCAGAGCATGCGCTTTCTGCTGGGCGTTGCGGAGGCGGCGCAGGCTGATGTAGTTGCCGCGACCCTTCACGAGAACGGGGTTGAAGTCGTGAGGCAGCGCCGATTGCAGGAACGGAATGTCCTTACGAACGAGTTGTTCCTGCAAGCTGATCGTGTGCGTGGAGACAACGACCTTCAGGCCCTTCTCGGCCGCGGCGACGATGGCCGGCACGAGATAGGCGAACGACTTGCCCACGCCAGTGCCCGCTTCGACGATCAGTTGGCGCTTCTTGTCGATGGCCTCGGCGATGGCCTCGACCATGTCCACTTGCTGAGGCCGCGCCTCGAAGTTGGGATAAACCTCGGCAATGGGCCCATTCGGCCCGATGAGTTCGCGCGGTGTCATACCGTGATTGTGCCCGTTCCGTG
>JAYTGN010000236.1:0-12132 GCA_043733485.1 Gemmataceae bacterium | reverse complement strand
TACGTCGCCGGTTCGCCAGGAAAATCAGCGAGTGCCAAAATCTATAGGTACACCCGCAGCAGCAGTTCGCATTGCGTTTCACTTTTCATTTCCGTTAGCATCCCCCTCTGGAAGTTGCAGGCACGGAGGCTCGACGATGCGGCGCGTTTTACTTTCCCTCGGCACAACCATCCTCTTATTCACCGTGGCCATCGGCGTGGCGCAGCCTCCGATACCGCCCACCTCGCCGATTCCCGCGACGCCGCCCGCCATACCCGCAGTCGGTACGAGCCCTGCGCTGGTAACTACGAATGCCGGTGAAGTGCCGCTCGCGCAGTTCGAGCCGCTCAGTTCATTCCCGCAACCGACGCAGTCCGCCGTTCGTGCCGTCGTTTACGGTTCGAACTGGATGACGCGGATGAATCAGCCGCAAGGGCGGTTTCAGTTCGGCTACCGGCCCGCACTGCGCCAACCGATGGAAGGCGACCACGACTTGAAGCAGGCCCGCGCCGCACTGGCACTCTCCCAGACCGCGCGGTTCAGCGGAGACGAGCGCCAGACCGCGATCGCCAGCCAGGCCATCCTCTCACTGCTCTCCGTCACGAGGGTCGATCCTGCGGATGCCAAGTGCCGCATTCCCGTGGTTTCGTCCATGACGTGCAATCGCGTTGGCTTTGCCTCGGTACTCGCGCTCAGCATTTACGAGCTTCCCGGTGCCGATGAGAAACTGATTGCTGAGGCCGAGCGGCTTTGCGAGTTCCTCCATCGGCAGCTTCGAGTCGATGGCTCGGTTCACTACATCGATTCGCTCAACGAACTTCCGGTGAAGGTCGACCCGGCCGGCGTGAACGAATATCCGGGAGTCGCACTGCACGCCCTTGCCGTGAGCCTTCGCGTGAAGCCTGCCGCATGGAAAGCCGAAGCCTTGAAGAAGGGGATCGAGCACTATCACGGCTGGTTCAAGGCGAACCCGCACCCAATGCTGGTCGCGACCCTGACCCCGGCGTTCGCCGAGTTCTATCTGAGCACCAAGTCCAACGAGGCGGCAGCCGCGGCCTTCGAAATGAACGACTGGCTAATCGGGCTTCAGTACCCCACCGGCGACCCGCGCCACGCGAACTGGGCAGGCGGGTTCAAGAGTTTCTCAAACGGTCAGCCGGTCGACAGCGAACCGGCCTGCGAGGGCTGCTACCTCCAAAGTCTGGCGTGCAGCTACCAGCTGGTGCGGTTCACCGCGGACCTCGCGCGGGCGACCAAGTACAAGCAGGCGATTCAAGATTCGGTCCAGTTCCTCACTGGCCTCCAGTATTCCGAGGCCAACACCCGGCATTTCGAAAACGGCTTCCGGGCCAACCAACTCCTCGGCGGCTTCTACCTTTCGCCCACCGACGGCAACCTCCGCATCGACGCCACCGCCTGCGCCGTGAGCGGCTTGCTCCGGTTCCTCTCCTGCGGTGCCGAAAAGAATTGAACCCGCGTCGCCCGCAGGTTCGCCCTCTTCATATACTTTTCAACTACGGCAACCCGGCACTTCCGGTCCCGAGTGGATTCGTTTCGATGAGCAGCGATCGCGTTTTGCCATTGCCGCGTTGCCGCACGCTGACGGGAATCCGCGTCGTCGGGACGGGAAAATACGTTCCGAACATGGTCGTGGGCAACGACCACCTCCACGCGCGGCTCGGGTTCGACTCCGACTGGATCGTGAAGCGAACGGGGATTCTGGAACGCCGCCACGCCGCCCCGAATCAAGCCACTTCGGATTTGTGCCTCGAAGCCGCCAAGGATCTCTTCGCGAAAACGGGCATCGGCGCGAAGGACTGCGACCTCCTGGTGCTCGGCACGTTCACGCCGGACATGTCGTTCCCTTCCACAGCCTGCATCGTTCAGGATCGCCTCGGGATGGTCGGCCCGGCGATCGAGGTGGAAGCCGCATGTGCGGGGTTTATGTATGCGCTCATCACGGCGGCGGCCTATGTGAAGGCGGGCCTCAGCGATCGCGCCCTCGTCATCGGCGGCGACACCAACTCCCGCGTACTCAACCCGGACGACATCAAGACGTATCCGCTGTTCGGCGACGGTGCGGGGGCCGTCTTCGTGGAACCCGGTCCGGCCGATCGCGGCATCCTCGCCTACAGCATGGGTTCGGAAGGGAGCGGCGGGCCGCTGCTCCAACGCGAGGCGGGTGGCAGCCGCAACCCGCCGACGGTCGAGCAGATCGCCGAGGGGAAGCACTTCATGTACATGGACGGCCGCGCCGTCTTCCGCTGGGCCGTCGACATTCTCTGCGACACGATTCAAGACGTACTGACGGCCGCGAATCTGAAGACGTCCGATGTCGATCTCTACGTGGTGCATCAGGCAAACATCCGCATCATCAACGCCGCCATCGACGTGCTGCACATCCCGCGTTCGAAGGTGTTCAACAACCTCGAGAAGTACGGCAACACCTCGGCCGGCTCGATCCCGATTGCCCTGGATGAGGCCGCCGCCGAGGGCCGGCTCAAGGAAGGCCAACTGGTTCTGCTCAGTGGTTTCGGTGCAGGCCTGGCCTGGGGAACGGCCGTGATGCGGTGGTGAGAGACGAACGGACGACATCAACCGAGACTCATCATGCTCCGTTTTCTTCCGATCCTGTTCCTCCCCTTCGCTCTCGTCGCCGCAGATAAGCCTTCACCCACCAAAGACATCGTCCTCACGGACGAGGCCCGCGCCATTCACCGCGAGGCGCTGCTCATCGACGGGCACAACGACCTGCCCTACGCCCTTCGCGAGAAAGACGGACCCACCTTCCGCAACATCGACCTCACCAAGCCGCAGCCGAAACTGCACACCGACATCGACCGCCTCAAAAAGGGGAACGTCGGCGCGCAGTTCTGGTCGGCGTGGGTGCCGGTGGACACCATCAAGAAGGGCACCGCCGTCCGGATGACGCTCGAACAGATCGACGTGATTCACGAGATGGTTCGCCGCTACCCGCACGCATTCGAGATGGCGTCGGGCACGGAAGATATTCGCCGCATTCGCAAGGGCGGCAAGGTTGCCTCGCTCATTGGCGTCGAGGGTGGCCACTCCATCGACAATTCGCTCGGCGTACTCCGCGATTACTACCGACTCGGCGTCCGCTACATGACCCTCACGCACTCCGAATCCCTCGACTGGGCCGACTCCGCCACCGACGCACCCAAAGCCAACGGCCTCTCGCCCTTCGGCGAACAGGTCGTTCTCGAAATGAATCGCCTCGGCATGATGGTCGATCTCTCGCACGTGTCGCCGGAATGCATGAAGGCGGCACTCAAGGTCACGAAGGCTCCCGTCATCTTCTCGCATTCCTCGGCACGCGGCATCGCCGACCACCCCCGCAACGTCCCCGACGACGTGCTCGAACTCGTGAAAGCCAACAACGGCGTCGTGATGGTCAACTTCTACTCCGGGTTCATCGTGCCCGAAGGGGCCCGCGCCATGCGGCGCATGTTCGAGGTGAACCGCGAACTCAAGAAGAAGTTCGCCGACGACGAGACTCAGTACAAGGAAGCGCTGCGGGCCTGGGTCAAGGAGAACGACTACCCGGCCGGCAGCGTGCAGACCATCGCCGATCACATCGACCACATCGTGAAGGTGGCCGGCATCGACCACGTCGGCATCGGCTCGGACTTCGACGGCATCACCAAGGTGCCGCACCAGATGGAGGACGTCTCGTGCTACCCGATGCTCACGCAGGAACTGCTCAATCGGAAGTACACGAAGGAGCAGATTCACAAAGTGCTCGGCGAGAACCTCATGCGGGTGTTCGCCGACGCGGAGAAGGTGAGCCGCACGATGCAAGGCGCGAAGTGAAGGCCAACCTCGTAGGGTGGGCCGGACCGCAGCAAGTTGCGAAGCAACTGCTGCGGGAGGCCCACGGGCATTGTCTGAGCTTCTCCGCGTGGGCCTCCCGCAACGTCCGTTTCGCGGCCGTTGCGGTCCGGCCCACCCTACCTAATCCTGCCTCCGCACGGTGAATCTCCCTCGTTTTGGTTGTCGCTCATTCCTTGGCCGCGCCTTCGAGCAGTTGCCGAAGGCGGGTCGTCGTGTTCTCGCGGGTACTCGGGTCGTTCTTCACTTCCTGCGTCACCATCTCGAACGGGTTGATGTACTGCTTGTACTTGTCGTTCATGCGTTCGACGCGGTGCTGAATCGTGCTGTTCGGTTTGAAGTCGAACTTCCACTTGCCGTCTTCCTTCTTCATGTCCACGGCGGTCGCATTGCCCGTGAAGGGGAGCGGCTTGATGTAGACTTGCTCGATGTTCGCGTCGAGCTTCCAGTCCCCGGATACGGGGCCGCCCCTCGCATCCGGCATCGCGAAGACGAACGTCGCCACAGCCGCGTCGCCGGTCTCCTTGCTCACCGTGATCGTGATGTCCTTCGGGAACGGATCGAGGCGGTAGAATACGAGCTTCACTTCGTCGCGGATCAGATCGCGCTCCTTCATCTGGTACGTCAGGTTGTCGAGTGCGACCGCATATTTGGTGGAGGCCTCGGCCCCGCGGCGGAGTTGCTCCGCGTAGGGTTGGGTGCAGTAATCCGCCGCGTACTCGTACTCGCGGGCCTGAATGGCCTTCTTGAACATGTCGGCGGCAACCTGCGGCGTGTCCGCGGATTTGTAGCCACTTACCAGGCGGGCCACCTCGCCGCGCTTGAACGCCGCGATGTAAAGGCCCACCACGAGAATGAGAACGACGACGCCCATCGTGATGTATCGACGCATGAAACGAACCTCGCGGGAGAGAATGATGCCTGGATGATCGGCGAAAACGAGCGCGACCGCAAGCGCTACTCGGAATCCTTGCGCTTCCACGCCCAGAAGAGGTTGGCGAAGTCGTCGCGCCACACCGGTCCGCGGCTGGCTTCGCGTACGGGGAGCCAGGTGGGGCCGCGGGCCATCGTGCCCAGGTCCGCGTCGGTTCGCGCCAGCACCATCCACTGCGACGCCATCTTGCCATCGTCCTTTTCGGAGTCCGTCGGCGAATCGTAACCGTAGCGCGACACGAGGGGGGGGGCGTGATCGGCCGCCAGGGCATCCACGAGCGGCGGCAAATCGAGGTGGTTGTTCGAGACGTGCATCGCCAGCACCCCGCGTGGGGCCAACTTCTGCACGTACAGTTGAATCGCCTCGCGGGTGAGCAAGTGGACGGGGATCGCGTCGGAACTGAACGCATCGAGGATGATCAGGTCGAACTCGCCGTCTGGGGCGAGCATCAGTTTGCGCCGGGCGTCGCCGAGCACGATGTCGCACGAACGGGCCTTGCAGTGCGAGAGAAACGTGAAGTAGTCCTGGGCCACTCGGGCGACTGCGGGATCGATTTCGTAGAAGGTCCAATCCTGTCCCGGCTTGGCATACGAAGCCACGGCTCCGGTGCCGAGCCCGACCACCGCGACCTTGCGCAGGCGTTCCGGAGGCAGCGAGCGGAACAGGTTCCCGACCGGTCCCTTCTCGTGGTAGTAGGTCATCGGTCGGGGCGGGCCGGTCTCGTCGATGCGCTGTTGGCCGTGAACCGTGTTGCCGTGAACGAGGCGAATGAACTTGCCGTCGGGAGAACGGGTGATGCGAACGACGCCGAAGAAGTTTCGCTCCATGTGGAGCGTTTCGCCGAATTGGCCGTTATCCAGGGAGCCGACGGTGAGCAGGATCGCGATGGCGATGGCGAAGCGTCCCGGCTTGCGAACGAGGGCGAAGGCGATCGCGACCGGCACGCCGAACATCAGCCCGCCGCGAATCAGACGGGCGATCAGGGCATCCGCCGAGTCCGAATCGGGAGGAGCTTCCACCCATATCGGCACGAGCTTCACGAGGCCGAGAGCGAGTGCGAACAATCCGAGGAGCAGGGCACCATCGATGAGGCAAAGTGGCGAGCCGTTCCCGTCGCGGGATCGCGGGCGGACGAGTGCCGCCAGCGTGAGGGCGAGCGGGTATTCCACCATTCCAACTTTGTGGAAAAGCACCGGCGCGATGAGTGCGTTGAAGAGCCCGCCGATCACGCCGCCGACGGACATCCACAGGTAGAAGGCGGTCAGTTGTTCGGGCGGCGGCCGATCCTTCGCCAGTTCCCCATGGCAGACGAGGCAGATTCCGAAGAGTGCCGCGAAATGCATTCCCGCGATGAGTCCGAGCGGTTCCGCCGCACCCGTGAGGAGCGACAGCACCACGAAGACCAGCAGCATCGGCGTGAACCGGCCGACGACGCGGTGTACGGAATCGGGCCATCGCGCGAACACGAGAATGAAGCTGATGAGATAGAGCGCCAGAGGCACCACCCAGAGCAGCGGAACGGGGGCGAGGTCGGTCGAGACGTGGGCCGTGGAACCGAGCAAGAGGCTCGATGGCAACGCGGCGAGTCCGATCCAGCGGAGGATGCGCTTCGTTGGGAGTGCCGCGTGCGGCAGAACCAGTGCTAGAGGCGAACCGGCGACGTCAGTCGCCGGGTCAGCGATCACCCGGCGACTGACGTCGCCGGTTCGCCGAGAACTTCGCATCACCGTCGAGGCGCAGAGCAGCACCAGAATCAAATAGAGCCCGACGCCGAACGCCCAGCACCATTGTTGCAGTTCGAGCGTGAGGTTCGGCTCGATCAAAAGCGGATAGGCGAGCAACCCGACGAGGCTGCCGGCATTGCTCGCGGCATAGAGGAAGTACGGATCCTTGGAAGCCGGATGCCCCGTGGACGCGAACCAGCGCTGCAGCAGTGGCGCGGTCGTCGAGAGTACGAAGAACGGCACGCCGACCGCGACCGCGAGGAGTTCGACCACGCCGAGAATGGGATAATCTCGATCCGCGGGAACGAGCGAACTTAGGATGGGGACCGGAGAACCAGTGGCGGCGACGGCAATCTTGAACGCGAGAATGACGACGAAGAGCAGGGCCAAGTGCAGCACGGCCTGCCGGCGGACGCCGAGTTTCGCGATGCTGCGATGAGCGTACAGGTACCCGCCGAGGAGCGCGATTTGGAAGAACACCAAACAGGCATTCCAGACGCCGGGCGTTCCCCCGACGAGAGGCAGCAAGCGCTTCCCCACGTGCGGTTCGATCAGAAACAGGAGAGTGGCGCCGACGAATAGCGTGGCGGCGTACAGGCCGGGAAGCAACGCGACCTCCGCAGGAGAAGTCAACTCATGGTGTGAATCTGTGCGGCCCGGATGGTCGCGCAAAGGACACTCTCAGGATGGGGAAGCTTTACCGCCTGGGCAAGAGGAGAGTGCTTCAAGATGTGAAACCGCTGGTGGAGTTGTAGCACCCTCTGTAGAATCGAATCTGCCTCCAACCGAGTACACCTCCGGGGTTTCGCATCGATGCGTGGAGGCGGTTTCAAGATCAAAGTCGCACTTCTCCTGTCGCTCCTGGTGGTAGTCGCCTATGCGGCATATCGCTTGGAGCAACGGCATGCGTTCCGCCGTTCCTTGCAGGCAGCGGAGGATGCGATCGCGAGTAGGAATTTCGTCGAGGCCGGCACCCACCTCGAGAAGTGCCTCGCGATTCGTTCCGACGATCCCGTACTCCACCTCCTCGCGGCCCGCACGGCCCGGCGCCGCGGCGACGTCGCCACTACCCTTCGCGAATTGAAAGCCTTCACCCTGAATCATGGATCCGCAGCCGAACTTCGGGCCGAGCAGCGGCTCCTCGACATCCAACAAGGAATCGATCGCGACTCGTCGGAGATGTTGCTGGATCGATGCTTGAGCGACTCCCGCGAACCCGAGGCGTACCTGACGCTGGAAGTCGCAATCGCGGCCAACGTTTCGCGGCTCGAAAGCGCCAACAACTCGGGCATGACCCTCGTGGAAGGTCCGGCGGAAACCATTCGCGTGAAGTCCGAACGGGCCATCGCACTGTGGTCGCAATTGCGGTCGGGACGAGCCGATCGGGCGCAGGGATTCGTTTGGCGCGGGCGCATTCGGTTCTTGGTCGATCCCGCGGCTGGAGTCCAGGACTTTCGCTCCGCACTCGAGTTGGACCCGGAGCATTTCGAGGCTCGCTTACAACTGGCCGCGGCGCTCGAGGATTACAACCCGCGTGAAGCCGCCGAACACCTCGAAGTGCTTCGGGCGCGGCAACCGCAGAACAAGCGGGTCCGGTTACTGCTCGCACACTATCGGCGCAGCCTCGGGCAATTTGCGGAGGCGGCGCAAATTCTCGATGAGGTGCTTGCGGTGTCGCCAGACGACGCGGCCGCCCTGCTCGAACGCGGTAAGACCGCTTTGGACGCCGGCCGCTTTGAAGACGCCGCGCAGTTCCTCCGCCGCGCCCTCGTCGCGGCCCCGAACGAGCCCTTCGTTCATCTCGCGCTCAGTCGCGCCCTGCACCTCAGCGGCAAGGAGGGCGAAGCTCAACGGCATCAACTGCGCTACAACGAGATCGAATCCGAACGACTGCGGACGGAGCAAATCCAAAGCGAGCAAGAGCGGGTAGCCTGGCGAATGCGAGTCGAGCGGGAAATGCTCCACAAAGCGAACGTTCCAAAACCGTAGCTGTTGTCACGAGTGAACGCGATGAGCGATGCACCGGCCCGGAAACGCGCAGGCACTTCCTGGCTCTGGATCGGGATGGGCCTTCTTCTAATCGCTGCGGCGAGCAGCATCGCCTATTGGAAAATGCGTCCCGATCCGGTTCCGGATGCCACACGACCCGAGCCGATCGATCGGTCGGGCGAACCGGCGGACTCGTATTCCGGCCCGCCGTGGTTCCGCGAGGCGACCGCCGAGACGGGCATCGCATTCAGCTATCGCAACGGCGAGGAAGCCGACCAGTTCACCATTCTCGAATCGCTCGGTGGCGGGGCGGCACTGATCGATTTCGACGGAGATGGCAAACTCGACATCTTCCTCACCGGTGGCGGAAGCTTCGAAGGCCCCGAAAAACAACAGATTCGAGGCCTGCCGTGCAAACTCTTCCGGAACCTCGGCAACTGGAAGTTTCAGGACGTCACGAAGGAAGTGGGCCTCGACCGGCCGTGGTGGTACACGCACGGGGCCGCGGTCGCCGATTACGATCGCGATGGCTGGCCCGACCTGTTCGTCACGGGTTACGGCAAGCAGGCGCTGTTCCACAATGAATCCGACGGCAAAGGCGGCCGGCACTTCGTGGACGTGACGGAGTCGCTCGGCTTGAACGACGAGGCGTGGAGCACCAGCGCCGGCTGGGCCGACCTCGATGGCGATGGCTATCCCGAACTCTACGTCTGCCGCTACACGGACTGGTCGTTCTCCAATAACCCACCGTGCCCCGGGCAGTCTCCCGGCGTGCCCCGCGACATCTGCCCACCGCATCGCTTCAAACCGCAAGTGCATGCCCTTTACCGCAACGAAAAGGGGCTCCGATTCCGCAATATTTCGAGCGAGCTGGCTACTAAACCGGAAGGGTACGGCCTGGGCGTCGTGCTGGTGGATCTCAATGCGGACGGGCGACCCGATGTCTACGCGACCAACGACATGATGCGGAACTTGCTCTACTTGAATCGGGGTGGGAAGTTGGAGGAAGCCGGAATCGCGGCGGGAGTGGCCCTCGACGATTCCGGCCGCGCGACGGCCAGCATGGGAATCGACGCCGACGACTACGATGGCAGCGGCAGACCGTCGCTCTTCGTTACGAACTTCCAGCGCGAACTGCCCAGCCTCTTCCGGAACCTGGGTCGGGAGCGTTTCTACTACCAGAGTGGGGCGGCGGGACTGGCCGCACTCGGCCGCACGAATGTCGGCTGGGGTGCCGGATTTCTCGATGCGGACAACGACGGCTGGCTCGATCTCATCGTCGCCAATGGCCATCTGTTCCGCCACCCGCCTGGGACACCGATCAAACAGCGTCCGCTCTTCCTGCAAAACGTGAACCGGCAAGACCGGCGTCTGTTCCAAGACGCCGAATCGCGTGGCGGCCCGTATTTTCAAACGCCCGCCGTGGGTCGCGGTATCGCCTTCGGCGACCTCGACAACGATGGCTGGATCGACCTCGTCGTCTCGCATGTGAACAGCCCAGTGTCCGTGCTTCGCAACGAAGCGAAGCACGTCGTTGCCCATCGCTGGCTCGGCGTGAAGCTCGTCGGAAAAGGGAATCGCGACGTGGTCGGCTCGACGGTGACGGTGGAAATCCCAACCCAAAAGTTGACGCGGTTCGCCAAAGGCGGCGGAAGCTACTTCTCGGCGAGCGACCCGCGCCTCCTGTTCGGTCTCGGATCGGCGGATCGCGCGACGCGGCTGACCGTGAAGTGGTCGTGGGGCGAAACGCAGACCTGGGAGAATCTCGCACCGGGCCGCTACTACGAGTTGCGGGAAGGGGAACCTCGAACCCGGTGACCTCCTGCAATTCCCTCTATAATCTCCGCATGGCGAACGACGTGAAGCCGACGGCGATGAAGCGCGAAGGCGAAGGCCTGAAGATCGACTGGAACGACGGCGCGAGTACGTTCGTTTCTTGGCGCGACCTGCGCAAGAACTGCCCGTGTGCCTCGTGCATCGAGGTGCGGGCGAAGCCGGCCGATCCGTTTCGCGTGCTCACGCCGCAAGAGGCAGCCGCCGGCCCGCCCGAGCCCGTCTCGATGAAGCCGGTCGGGCACTACGCTTATCAGATCACCTGGAACGACGGCCACTCGACGGGCATTTACCCCGTGGAGTTGCTGCGAAAGCTTCCGTCGGCGTAGCGTCGATCGCCGCATTTCGGTAGGATGACGACCATGACCCAAACAATTTCCACGATCGAATTGAGCCCATCGCAGGCGGCGTTGCTCGACGCCCAGCCTCAGCCGGCGGTCGTCCGCGATCCACGAACCGGTCAGGAATATCTCCTGATTCGTCGGGAAGTGTACGAGCAACTTCAAGCCGTTCTCAGGCCTTTCAGCCGAAACTGGGACAACCCCGATGACGACGATCTCATTCGGGATGACGTATGAATTCTCGTGGAGATGTCGTCGAAGTCGTCTGGCCCTACACGGACATGACCGGTAGCAAGCGTCGTCCTGCGGTTGTCATTCAGGCGGACTTTCTGAATGCCGTCATCGACGACACCATTCTCGTCCAAATCACAGGAAAGGACCACGGACTCGGCACGGAGGTTCGACTCGACCCTGCCATTGAAACCGACTCCGGATTGAGCAAGCCGTGCGTGGCATCGTGCGTCGACCTCAGAACGTTCGACCAATACCTGATCATTCGAACGATCGGCTTCTTGTCCCCGGCTGCGATCCAGCGGATCGAAGCAGCCTTAAAGACGACACTCGGTATCCCTTGAAATCGATCGTAGGACTCCATGAACCCAGCACAACCTCAGAAGATGGTTCTCCCCGGCGTCAAGCACGTCATCGCGGTGGCGAGCGGGAAGGGCGGCGTGGGGAAGTCCACCGTCGCCGCCAACCTCGCGCTCGCGCTCCACTCCGCCGGCCAGAAGGTCGGCCTCATGGACGCCGACATCTACGGACCCTCCGTGCCCATCATGTTCGGCCTCGGCATGGTCAACCCGCAAACCACGCCCTTCCCGCTGCACAAGCACGGCATCGCGCTCATGTCCATGGGCTTCATGGTCGATCCGAACCAGGCCATCATCTGGCGCGGGCCGAAGGTCGCCCAGGCCGTCCAGGCCTTCCTCGGACAAATTCCCTGGGGCGAACTCGACACGCTCGTGATCGACCTTCCCCCTGGCACTGGCGACGCCCAACTCACCCTTTCGCAAAGTGCCCCGCTTACGGGTGCCGTGATCGTGACCACGCCGCAAGACGTGAGCATCATCGATGCCCGCAAAGGCGTGAAAATGTTCCAAGAAGTTCGCGTGCCGGTGCTCGGCGTCATCGAGAACATGAGCTACTTCACGGGCGACGACGGCAAGCGCTACGAGATCTTCCGCTCCGGTGGCGGGAAGAAACTCGCCGAGGAAATCGGCGTTCCCTTCTTGGGCGAACTGCCCATCGATCCACGCGTGGCCGAGTGCGGCGATATCGGCGAACCGATCGTCCGCAAGTATCCCGATTCCCCCATCGCGAAAGCCTATTTGAAGCTCGCCGCCACGGTGATCGAAGAGACGAGCAAGGCGAGCGCCGCGTCGCTCCCCGAGGTGCAACTCTGAGATCGTGCGGATGATCTTGTAGGGCGGGTCGAGGCTTTGCGAGACCCGCCGTGGATACCGGGCGCTCCGGCGGGGCT
>JAYTGN010000235.1:0-27966 GCA_043733485.1 Gemmataceae bacterium | reverse complement strand
CTCCAACCCGGCGACTCACGTCGCCGGTTCGCCAAAACCAGGCTGCTCGCTGGTGATATTGCAATTCAGACCGTCAGTAACGAATCATTCGCTCGGCTTGGCGAGGCTCTCGAGTCGTTCCAGCTGCTGCTGCTGGCCGAGCGCGAGCACGATGGTATTCGCCTCGATGATGACTTCACCGTGCGGGTTGTAGAGCAGTTCGCCCTCGGGCTGTTTAATGCCGACGACGAGCACGCCGAGATCCTGATGCAAGCGGCTCGCGCTCAGCGTTTTCCCCACGAGGATGCTGTCGGACGCAATGCGAACCTCTTCGATCATGAGGTCGAGGAACTCGGGCCGGGCGGCCATCTCCATGAACTGGAGCACGGTGGGCCGATAGACGGCCTGCACGGCGCGGTGGCCGCCCGCCAGGTACGGCGAGATCACCTTGTTCGCCCCGACCTTACGGAGCTTGGCCTCGGCTTCTTCTTCCTCCGCCCGCGCCACGATCAACAGCTTCGGAGCCAACAACCGGGCCGTCAGCGTGATGTAGAGGTTGGCCGAATCGGAGCCGACCACGGTGATGAGCGCGCGGGCGCGATCGATGCCGGCCTTGCGAAGGAGATCGTCCGAAGAGGCGTCGCCGTGGATCGGCAACCCGTACTTGAACGGCAACTCCTTCAATAAGTCCGGCTCCGTGTCCACCACCGCGAACCGCTTCTGCTGGCGTTCGAGTTGATCGCAGACGATGCGGCCCATGCGGCCGTACCCACACACGATCGTGTGCCCACTCAGATTCGCGAGTTGATCGTCCACCCATTGCCTCCCCACGCTCGCCCGCAACTCGCCAGTGACCACGGCCCGCACGAGTTCGGATGCGAAATAGGCCAGGGTGAAGATGCCACTGTATGCGAGGAGCACGGTGAATGCTCGCCCGCGGTCGGAAAGTGGATGCGTTTCGCCGTAGCCGATGGTCGTGAGGGTGATCGCGGTCATGTAGAAGCCGTCGAAGTGCGACCAGTGTTCGCCTTCGATCCAGCGGTATCCCAGCGTGCCGATGCCGAGGAGCCCGACTGCAAGCCCGAGCGTGACGACCAGTCGTTTCGGAATGTGGGTGCGAATCCAGCGGAGCGCGAACCGGCCGCGTGGGCGCAACTTCAACTCGATGCGATGTCGCAATTTCATGAGGAAGCCTCCAGGCGAGCGAGGGCTTCGTTGCAGCGGTCGAGTAACTTCTGCTGATGCTTCGGTTGTTCGTGGTGTGCGGCTTCGATCCAGCGGCGCGTCGCTTCGACGGCGTGAATTAGTCCAGGGCTTCCGCCCTGGGCTAAATCAGACGGTCGCTCCGCGACGGGAACATCCGACGCCGCGGAGCGGCCGTCTTTTTTAGCCCAGGGCGGAAGCCCTGGGAGCCGCGTTGTTCCGTCGGTTACGTAGCTACGGCCGGTCCGCACCGCTTCGATCCACGCCTTATACGAGAAGGATTCGCCTTCACGGAGTTGGGCATACGTTCGCGTTGCGCCCAGCGCCGTCGTGTTGCTGTCCTTGCCGCTGCCGCCGATCAGGGGGATCGGGAATCCCGCTTTCCACAGGCGGTCAATCCATTCCATCAGAGGCGGCGAGAATGCTGTGATCTCGATGGCGTCGATCTTCCCGAGGATCGCCGCGACGAGTGCCTCGCCGCCGAGCGGCATCTCGTTGAAGGCGTCGACCCAGACTGTGAGTCCGCCCTTGCGGTGACACTGATCGCACCAGTCACAGAGGGACCAATCCTCCCAGGGAGCGCGGCCGTCCCGGCCGCTCTGCTCGCCTGGGGATTCCGCGGAACCAAGCGGCCGGGACGGCCGCGCTCCCAGGGGGAACACCGGCCGATGCGAATAGAGCAGTCCGACTTTCCCGAGTGCCGCGTGGACGTTCAGCGTGTTCACCGCAACCAGATGACCGCGCGCTTCCAACGCGGCACTCTGTCCGCTGAAGGCCGCGAGGTTTTGGGCCGTGCGAAAGGTCCCGAACGGTTCCTCGACGGCAAGCAGGTTCACGACATCGAGATCCTCGGCGGCGGCTTCCAGCATCGCATCGTGAGGCGTAAGAAAGTGACAGCGCGAATCGCCGCTGTACCAACCGTTCGACCCCAAATCGGACGAGCGTTTGATGCTGAACCGCAGGGCCATCTGCCCCGGCCCGAGCGTGAAGGTTTCATCCAGCGGCGTGAACTCCGGCCCCTTCGTGGCCTGCACGCGGAGCGGCACGCCCGACGGCAACGGCACCTCGCACGCGCCGTCGATATAGCACCACGCTTCACCGTTCAGCATGAGGTGCCCACCGACGGCTTCGTTTCGACCCGTGGGAAACTCCGCGAAGCGACCGAGCGGCGGATAGAACCGACCGACTGCATCCGAAATGCGCAGCCGCACCGGCGTGGGTTTCCCCGTGGCCTCATCGTTAATGCGTAAGTGGACCGTGAGCATGGAGACAGATTAGCGATGCCTCGCGCTGGGGCGAGCCGAGTCGCGTGAGCGACCGGGTGATGAATAACCCGGCGGCTGACGCCGCTCGGCTCGCCGTTCTCCCGCGCAGCACCTAAAACCGCGATATGTCTCACGCACCATCCGATCTCATCGTCTCGGTCTCGGGCATCCGCGGAATCGTCGGGCAGGGGCTGACTGCCGAGAGCGTCGCCCGGTTCGCGGCCGCTTACGGCGCGTTCGTCGAGGGCAAGAAAGTCCTCGTCTCGCGGGATGGCCGGCCCAGTGGCGAGATGCTTCGGCACGCCGTGGTCGCGGGGCTCCTCGGGGCCGGGTGCTCGGTTCAAGACATCGGCATCGCCCCGACCCCAACGTGCGGCTTCGCCGTGCGGAACCTCCACGCGGCCGGCGCGATTCAGATCACGGCCAGCCACAATCCCGCGCCTTGGAACGGCCTCAAAATGTTCGGTGCCGATGGGGCCGTTCTCAACGCCGCCGACGGCGCGATCGTGCGCGGGCTCTACGAATCGGGCGACTTCCACCGTGCCGCCTGGAACGGCATCGGCGAGTTCCACGTTCCACCGGACGTGCAAGAAGACCACGCTCGCGCCGCACTCGATCAGATCAGCGTGGCGGCCGTCGCGTCCTCCGGCTTCCGCGTCTTCCTCGATGCCAATGCCGGTGCCGGCGGGCCGCTCGGCATCAAGCTCCTCCGCGACCTCGGCTGCGAGATTTGCGAATACGAATGCGCTCCCACCGGGCTCTTCATCCACGAACCCGAGCCGACCCCGGCCCATCTGGTGGATGTCGCACCCTGGGTGAAACAGAACGAGTGCCACGTCGGTTTCGTGCTCGACCCGGATGCGGACCGCCTCGCACTCATCGACGAAACGGGAACCTGCATCAGCGAGGAGGCCACGCTCGCGCTCGCCGTGAAGTACCGGCTGATGCACGAACGCGGTCCGGTGGTCATCAATATGTCCACGTCGCGGATGTCCGAAGATTTGGCTCGTGATGCGGGCTGCGCGTGCTTCCGTTCCGCAGTGGGCGAAGCGAACGTCGTGGCGCGGATGCGCGAGATGAACGCCCTGATCGGAGGAGAGGGCAACGGCGGCGTCATCGATCCGCGCGTCGGCTGGGTTCGCGATCCGTTCATCGGCATGGCTCTGATCCTGAGCCTGATGGCTGAGGAGAAGAAGCCGCTCAGCCAATTGGTGGCGGAACTTCCCCAGTACGCGATGCTGAAGACGAAATACGCAGTGCCGCGCGAGAAGCTGGCCGCGGCGTTCGCAGCCCTCGAACGCCGTTGGCCCGAGGCGAAAGTGAATCGCGAAGACGGCTTGCGGCTCGATGGTTCGGACTGGTGGCTTCACGTTCGCGGCAGCAACACGGAGCCGGTCGTTCGCGTGATCGCCGAGGCGCCGATCGGCCTTCAAGCGCAATTGTTATGCGACGAAGCCGGATCGGTAGTCAGCAATTGAAGCCCACCCGTGGCCACTAGCTTGGAAAACGAGAACTCACCACGAAGGCACGAAGTTCACACAAAGCCACACAAAGAAAACGGAGCACTTCACGCTGCTTTGTGTTTCTTTGTGTGGACTTCGTGCCTTCGTGGTGAGCGAGCGATAGCCTCCAGACAGACTTCGACGAATGGTAGAATTGACTCATGATTGAACAACTCGATCGCGCCGCGGTTGTACTTCAGAATGCGAAGAGCGTGTGCGTACTCACCGGGGCCGGCGTCTCGGCCGAGAGTGGCGTGCCCACTTTCCGCGCGTCCGACGGGCTCTGGGAAGGTCATCGCATCGAAGACGTCGCAACGCCGCTCGGCTTCCAACGGGATCCGCAACTCGTCTGGAATTTCTACAACGCTCGCCGAGCCAACGTGAAAACCGTGCAGCCGAACCCCGGCCACTTCGCCCTCGTGAAACTCGAAGAACGCTGGGAGAGTCGCTTCACGCTGGTCACGCAGAACGTGGACGGCCTGCATCGCGTGGCTGGCACGAAGAACCTGCTCGAGATCCACGGCAGCCTGTACCGCACGCGCTGCACGGCTTGCCGGGAGGTCGTGGATCAGGGTCTCGCTGCACTCGCGGCCTTACCCGAATGCCAGTGCGGCGGAATGCTGCGACCGGACATCGTCTGGTTCCACGAGGCGTTGGCGGACGAGGTTTGGGAAGCGGCCCAACTCGCGGCGTCCGAGTGCGACGTCCTCCTGGTCGTCGGCACCTCGGCCGTCGTTCACCCCGCCGCCTCGCTGATTCCCATCGCGAAGCGAAAGTCGTCGTGGAACGACATCCGTGCCGGTGCGACCGTGATCGAAGTGAACCTGACCCAAACGGAGGCGAGCGACTTCGCCGACATCGGGCTGTATGGACCATCGGGCGTTGTGCTGCCTCGTTTGGTGGAACGACTGAAGTAACGCGAATCCTCCCGGCATTTCTCCAGGCCACGCTGGCGTCACACACCCTCGCTTGCGCATCGGGCTAACAACTGGTTCTCGACTTACCTTCGGGCTGGTAGCTCCCGTAGGGTGGGCCGGACCGCGACAAACCGCGGAGCGGTTGTTGCGGGAGGCCCACGGGGAGTCTCCGGCGATGCACGTGGGCCTCACTCGGCAAGGCTAAAGCCTTGCCTCGCTCCGGCCCACCCTACGCGTCCCTGAAGCGGTAACGGAAGAACTGCCGACCGCCTGCTGAGAGCAGGCTACCCGGTCCGAACTCCGCCGCTTAGCTTACCCCCATGAATGGTTTCACTTCCGATGAAGCGGTGGCGTGTCGCAGGCTCGTCGATCTGGCGCTGGCCGAGGATCTCGGCGTCTTCGGAGATCGCACCAGCAGGGCACTCATTCCGAAAGAGCAGTTGGGGCAAGCGGCGTTCGTCGCTCGAACTGGTGGAGTCGTGGCCGGGCTCCCTGCGGCCGCGATGGTTTGCCTGCACTGGCTGGAAGCCGGTGCCACCCTGGTTTTCACTGCGATGCTGGAAGACGGCACCACCGTCGAACGCGGGACTGTGATCGCGACGGTCGCGGGTTCGCTGCGGGAGATTCTCGCCGCTGAGCGGACGGCGTTGAATTTCCTCCAGCGGCTCAGCGGCATCGCGACGCTCACTCGCAAATACGTCGAAGCCGCAGCCGGGTTTCCCGCCAAGATTCTCGACACGCGAAAAACGACGCCCGGCTGGCGGCTCCTCGAAAAGTACGCCGTGCGAATGGGCGGCGGCACCAACCATCGCCTCGGCCTCCACGATGGCATCCTCATCAAGGACAACCACCTCGCCGGCCTCGGCGGCGACGTACAACTCGCCGTGACGATGGCCCGCAGCGCGCCCGGTAACGATCACCTGCCCGTGGAAGTGGAAGTGGACACACTCGAACAATTGGAAGAGGCTCTCGCGGCGAAGGCGGACATCGTGCTGCTGGACAATATGTCGCTGGAGATGATGCGGATTGCGGTGCAACGCCGCGACGCGATCGCGCTCGAAACGAAGCTCGAAGCCTCGGGGGGCGTTTCGCTGGCCACGGTCCGTGCGATTGCCGCGACCGGCGTCGACTGCATCAGCATCGGGGCACTCACGCACTCCGCGCCGGCCCTGGACATTGGGTTGGATTACCTGCCGACTGACCGTAGTCATCGCGCTCCGCGTGATGATTCCTCACGCGGAGCGTGAGGACTACGATGGTCGAACCCCGCGAGGAATGGCACTTCGACACGGGCCGCGTCGGTCGGCGCGTCCTCGTCTTCGACGAACTCGACAGCACGAACGCAACGGCACTGGGCCTGGCGAGCCGGGAGCGCGAGCGACCGGAGCTCGGGTTGGAAGGTCTCGCGATCCTAGCCGAGAATCAAACGGCGGGTCGGGGCCGGTTCCACCGCGTGTGGCAAAGCCGGCCCGGCAGCGGCCTATTGCTTTCCGTCGTGCTCAACCCGCCGCTCGAACTGCGACGAGCGTCGATTCTCACGGCACTCGCTGCGGTCGCGGTGGCCGAGGCCGTTTACCGACTCACGAGCATCCAGGCCCGCATCAAGTGGCCCAACGACTTGCTCGTTCGCGGCAAAAAGATCTGCGGCATCCTCATCGAGCAAAGCTCCGCCACGGTCGTCGGCATCGGCCTCAACCTGAACCAGACGCGCGAGGAGTTCGACGGCGCTGGGCTTCCCGAAGCCACATCCCTGGCCATCATTTCCGGCCGCGAGGTGAACCTTCGCCGGGCGGCCGAAGTCGTACTCCGCTGCTTCGATCTCGAATACGAGCGTCTGATCGGAGGCGAACGGGTGGCGGTCGAGGCCGACTGGAAGTGGCGCACCGGCCTGCTCGGCCAACACGTCGAGATCGAACGCAGCGACGGTACCCGCGTTCTGGGCCGGATCAAAGAAATGGGTTTCGATGGAATCGAGGTCGAGCGGCCCGATGGTGCGGTGAGCAATCTCGTACCCGAGACGATTGAGCACATTCGAGTGGTCGGTTAGCGTGAAGTTGCAATTCTCCAATCGCTCCTGCGGTCTTCGCGCGTTCTTCACAATTGGGGAGTAGAACAGTGGGTGTCGGAGGTCGATCGGCCTGGTTGCCGATCTTCAACTCTCCGCAGCGATGCCCGTGGCTCGCTATGTGGAGTACCTCACGCCATCGCCGTACATGGAAGAGATCATCACGACTCCGTTTAAGGTCGACGCCGACGGCTTCCTTCCGATCCCCGAGATGCCGGGCTTGGGTGTGAGTTTGAACCGCGATGCGATGAAGTCGTATGGAGGATGATGGACGACTGCGTGGTAGAATGCTGAATAACCAGGCCAGCGAGGTGAACGATGATCGCAGAACCCGATGCACGCCACGAGAAACTCGCACGACTCGGAACCGAAGTCTTCGCGACGGTGCTGCCATCGCTGCGGCCTGAAGACGACGGCAAGTTCGTCGCCGTCGATGTCCGGACAGGACAGTTCGACATCGACGAGGATGATTACACGGCCGTGATGCGCTTGCGTTCGCGGCTCCCCGATGCCGAGATCTGGCTCGAACGGGTGGGTCAGCCCGCCGCTCACAGCATGAGGCCGGCGCGATGATCCGTGGAGCGGTGAACTCCCGAAGCGAGGCGATCGTCCGCATCCGCGTGCGCGGACCGGAAGGTGCCGTGCAACAATTTGATGCGACTGTCGACTCGGGCTACTCTGGCTCGCTCACACTCATTCCACAAGCCGTAGCCCGACTCGGGTTGATCCGTGAGTCGGGGGGCAAGGCCGTGTTGGCGGACGGGACAATCCGGGAGATCGATTACTTCAGGGCGGAGATCGAGTGGCACGACGGATGGCGGCCGATACTGGTCTCGGCGGTTTCGGGCGGGCCGTTGCTCGGAATGAGAATGATGGCGAATCAAGATCTCCGCATTCGTGTCCGTCCCGGCGGCTCGGTCGAGATCGTCCCGATTCCGTAGTGCGCGAGCTTCATGCAGCGAGGCAGCCATGGCTTGGCCGAATGATGCGAACTCGCTGATCACTGCGGCCAGTCGCACGGACTTAAACCGTGTGCCGCCATTCTCGCGGCAAATGTCTACGGCGTGATCTCCTGCATCTAAATCCAGCGGTAAACCCAGATGGGATGAGAAAATACGGCTCGTGAGGACGACCCTCCCCCAGTCTTCGCGCGTTCTTCACAATTGGGGAGTAGAACAGTCGGTGTCGGAGGTCAATCGCCTCTCTCTTTCCGGAGCGTCCCGTGACCCGATTGTTCTCGGACATCATCGTGACCCGGAGTTCGTCTTCCCAGTCGGGGTTCTCCCTTCCGAATGTGGAGCACGGCAACAAGCTCACGATTCAGGACGTCAGCTTCTGGTACGGTGCGAAGCAAGCGCTCTTCCACATGTCGTTGAAGATTCCGGAGCGCTCGGTGGCTGCGTTCATCGGGCCGAGCGGGTGCGGTAAGAGCACGCTGTTGCGGTTGATCAACCGCATGAACGACCTCATCGACGGCACCCGCCACACCGGCCACATTCTGCTCGACGGCCGCGATGTGTACGACTCCGGGGTGAACCTGGTGGACCTTCGCCGCCGCGTCGGCATGGTGTTCCAAAAGTCGAACCCGTTCCCCAAATCCGTCTACGAGAATGTGGCGTACGGCCCGCGCGTCTCCGGTGTGAAGGATCGCGCCCGGCTCGATTACCTCGTGGAGCGTTGCCTGAAGCAATCTGCCCTTTGGAACGAAGTGAAGGACCGGCTCCACGCCAGTGCCCTGGAACTGTCGGGCGGCCAGCAGCAGCGATTGTGCATCGCCCGGGCCCTCGCCACCGATCCGGAGGTGCTGCTCATGGACGAACCGGCCAGCGCCCTCGACCCGAAATCGACGCAGGCCATCGAAGACCTGATCTTCGACCTCAAGAAGGAATACACGATCGTGATCGTGACGCACAACATGCAGCAGGCGGCCCGCGTCTCCGATTCGACTGCGTTCTTCTTTGAAGGCAAGCTCGTCGAATCGGGGCCGACTCAGCAGATGTTCACGCATCCGAAAGAGAAGCAGACCGAAGATTACATTACGGGGCGCTTCGGATGAGCAAGCACCTCACCCGCGACCTGGAAGATCTGCACCGCAAGGTGATGGGCATGGCCGCGCGGGTCGAGGAAGCGATTTACGCGGCCTTGAAAGCACTGCAGGCCCGCGATCCGCGCTTGGCCCGCGAGGTGGTTGCCGGCGATGAGACGATCGACGTGCTCGAGAACGCCATCTACGAAGAGTGCCTGCGGCTCATCGCCTTGCACCAACCCGTGGCTATCGACCTGCGGCAGATCGCGGCGACGTTCATGGTGACGACCGACCTCGAACGGATGGGCGATCTCGCGGTGGATATTGCCGAGCGAGCCGAGGCGCTGGCCGCCTGGCCGAACGTGCTGGAGAGCGCTTCGGACGACGCCCTTTCGGCCAAGTTCCAGCGGATGACCGACCTCAGCACCGGCATGGTGCGGCAAAGCCTCGACGCCTTCGTGAACATGGAGCCGCGCGAGGCACGACGCGTGATTCGCATGGATGTCGAGGTCGACCGCTACCACGCCGAGATCATTCGGGACTTGATCGTGCGGATGAAGGCGAGCCCGGCGGCCGTCGAACCCGCGCTGTCGCTTTTCAGTGCCGTGCGACATCTGGAACGCATTGCCGACCACGCCACGAACATTGCGGAAGACGTGGTCTATCTCGTCGATGGTGAGATCGTTCGCCATCGACTCGATGCCGCCGCTGCGGATTGACCGACCACTGGAGGACGACACGATGAGCGCCACCGCGACGATGTACGATCCCGGCGTCAAGCTCGGCACCGGATACCAATCGGAGGGGCCGCAAATGGGTCAGCCGCGCATCCTGATCATCGAAGACGAACGCGGCCTCACCCAGACTCTTTCGTGGTACTTCAACCGCGAAGGGTTCGAGACGATCGTGGCCCACGACGGTGCCGAGGGCTTGCGCAAAGCCCAAACCTTGCTCCCAGACGCACTGATACTCGACCTCATGCTTCCCTCGATGAGCGGGTTGGACATCTGCAAGGAACTCCGGTCCGGGGAGCGCACCAAGCACATCCCGATCATCATGACCACGGCGAAGGCCGAGGAATCGGATCAACTCGTGGGCTACAAGCTCGGCGCGGATGACTACGTGACCAAACCCTTCAGCAACAAGGTACTGCTGGAGAAAGTGAAGGCACTTCTGCGGCGGGTGGACGGCCCGAGCGACCCCGGCGACGTGATCGAGCATGCCGGCATCAAGATCGACCGCATCCGCCATCGCGTGACGGTGGAGGGCGAGGCCCTCGACCTCACGCCGACCGAGTTCAAGCTGCTGCTTTGCTTGCTGCGGCAACCGGGCCGGGCGTTCAACCGCCATCAGCTCATGGACGCGGCCATCGGCGAGGGTTCGATCGTGCTCGAACGCACCATCGACGTCCACGTGAAGACGCTGCGGCACAAGATCAAGAAAGCGGGCGGCAGCGAGGAACTGATCGAAACGGTTCGCGGCGTGGGCTACCGCATGCAGGAGGTGAAGGTCGACGAGTGATGGCTCACTTCACGTGCAGAGTGAACTCGGGATTGCCCTGCGCATCGTTCTCGCGTGTGAGCTTGAACGCCTTGCCGAACGCGACCGACTTGAGCCACCCGGCTTGCTTTCTGGTGGCGACGAACCCTTTCGGTCCGCGCTTGTAGATGTCGAACGCGATCGCGTCGTTGCGAGCGTCCACCAGCCAGTACTCGCCGATCCCCGCTTCCCAGTAGGCTTCGAAAAGGATCTCGGTGTCCTTCTTCACCGAGCTTTTACTGACCACTTCGAGTACCATGTCGGGCGTGCCTTCGAGTTCGACGTGGCCTTCTTCCGCGCCTTCAACGCGCCGAATGCTCCCATCCGAAAGCGTTTGGTTTGAAATGAAGAGCATGTCGGGGTTGCCCGAGATGTCCGCCTCGTGATTGGTGAGGTGAACACCGTCCGGATAAATCGAGCCGAGCTTCGCCGATTTGACCAGCATCCAAAGGGTACTGGTGATCTCACCTTTTACTTTGAGGTGGGAATCGAGCTGTTCTAGGCACATATCGACCCACACCTGTCCTTTGAGAAACCAGGGTTTGAATTTCTCAGGCAGTTCTTCGGAATCGAGCCAGTCGCGAAAGGCGTCGATTGTAGTGACCCAGAACGGGACGCTGACCTCGCCGGACTCCGCGACAAATGTGGTGACCATCATCTCGCTCCCAAGGCAGTGGACTACGGCATTGTAATCATCGGCGATTGATCGCGAAAGAGCGAAGCCTCAATGGGTGTGCCTTTAGATTTTGGCGAACCGGCGACGTAAGTCGCCGGGTGTGAGTGAAAACCCGGCGACTTACGTCGCCGGTTCGCCAGGAAAATCAGCGAGTGCCAAAATCCATAGGCACACCCGACCTCAATCCTTCCCGCGGATTTGCGCCTTGAGCACGTGCCGCAGGCGGCCCTCGATCTTCTGATGAGCTTTCTCAATTTCCTTCTCGCCGAGCGTGCGGTCCGCAGCCTGATAGACCAGCGCGAAGGCCAGGCTCTTCGTTCCCGCCGGAATGCTCTCCCCCTTATAGACATCGAAAAGCACGGCGTCGGCGAGCAGGCCGCCGCCGGCCGCGCGCAGTTCGCTCAGCACCTTGTCGGCAGGCGTGTCGTCGGGCACGATCACGGCGATGTCGCGCTTCGCCGGTGGCATCGTCGGGAACGGCTTGTACGGGAAGCGGTCCGGCACCGCAGCGAGAATCACTTCGAGTTCGAGTTCCGCGACCTGCACGGCCCGTTCGCCGAGGCCGTAGGTGGCCGCGAGTTTCGGATGCAATTCGCCGAAGGAACCGACGGACTTGCCGTTGATTTGCAGCACGGCAGCGCGACCTGGATGAAGTTGCGTCGCGTTCGGGAACGGATGGACCGTAACGGCCGGAAGGTGCAGGTCGGCCGCGAGCGATTCGACGATGCCCTTGAGGTCGAAGAAGTCGAACGGTGCGGGCTTCTCGCCCTGCGGGTCGTCCCAGGCACTGGCCGTGCGCCGGCCGCAAAGCACGATGCAGAGCGAGCGCGGCTCGTCGGGCAGCACGTTGTGGGGGTTCTTCACGTAGATCGGCCCGACTTCGAAGATCGCGACGCTCTCCGCGTTCAACAAATTGCGGGCGGCGACTTCGAGTAACCCCGGCGTCAGTTCCGTTCGCAGCACCGACCGCTCGGGCGAGATGGGATTGAGTATCTCGACAAGCCCGCCCGTGGCAACGGGTGGGCGAGCCCCCATTGAATACGTGATGCATTCTTGCAAGCCCTGATCGACGAGCAGGTCGCGAACCTTCTCTTCGAGTTCGAGCGAGCGGTTGCCTCGCTGTTCGGGCAGTTCGATAGCCAGTTGCGATTCGGGCAGATGGTCGTAACCGAAGACGCGGGCCAGTTCTTCGATCAGATCCGCGGCACCGGCCTGGATGTCGAGCCGCGTCGGAGGTGTGGTCACGCTCCAGCTTCCGTTTCCACCCTCCACTTTGAAATGGAGTGCCTTGAGAACGCGTTCCACTTCCGCGGCGGGAATGTCGAAGCCGAGAAGGCGGCGAATTTCGGACGCCTTCAACTCGATGACCTGCGGCGGGATCGGTGCGGGGTAGTTGTCCACGATGCCGGCAAGGATCGTGGCCCCCGTGGTTTCGCGGAACAGTTGCGCCGCCCGGATGGCTGCAGTCGCGACGACCTCGGGGTGAATGCCCTTGCTGAAGCGGGTGCTCGCCTCGCTGAACAGTGTGAATTGCCGGGCGGTGCGGCGAATGCTCACGAAGTCGAAACTCGCCGATTCGAGCAGCACATTCTTCGTCGCGTCGGTCACTTCCGTTTCGAGCCCACCCATGACGCCGGCCAGTGCGATCGGGCCGGTGCTGTCCGCGATCACGAGATTCTCGGAAGTCAGTTCCCGATCCTGACCGTCGAGCGTCTTCAGTTTCTCACCGGGTTTTGCAGGCCGGATCGCGATGACCGGCGGCAAGCCGCCGGCTCTATGGAGCAGCACGTCGTAGTCGAAAGCGTGGAGCGGCTGGCCGTATTCGAGCATCACGTAGTTCGTGATGTCCACCACGTTGTTGATCGGCCGCATTCCCGCGAGTTGCAGACGGCTCCGCATCCAACGTGGAGCCGGGCCAACGGTGACATTGCGAATGATCGTCGCGGTGTAGCGGGCGCACAACTTCGGGTCGGCAATCTCGACCGACACCTTGCCATCGATGGTTTCGGAGGATGTGGCGACCTTGGGTTCGTGGATGGTGGCTTCGACGCCGGTGAGGGCCGCGACTTCGCGTGCGATGCCGATCAGCGAGAGGCAGCGGGCCATGTTGGGGAGAATGTCGAGTTCGACGACGATGTCCCCCAGCACGTCTTGAATCGGGGTGCCGGGCGCGGGGTCGGCATCGTCCAGAATGATGATGCCTTCGTGTTCGTCCGAGATGCCGAGTTCGAAGTTGGACATGCACATGGCATCGTTCATGATGCCGCGAAGGGCCTTGGGTTCGAGCGTGAAGGTGGTCTTTTTGCCGTCTTTATCGTTGGAGAAGTAGCGGGTGCCGCGGAGGCCGAGGACGACCTTCATGCCGCTCTGGCCGGGCGCGATGTTGGGCGCACCGGTAACCACGGTCTTGGGTTCCGCGGCACCGTAGTCGAGCGTCACCAGCTTGAGCTTGTCCGCGTCCGGATGCTTCTCGATTTTGAGTACTTTGCCGAGAAGCACTTTGTCGCGTTCCCAGACCAGCCCGGCGTCTTCGGGTTTCACGCGAAGCCCGCCTTCAAGTGGAAGGCCGAAGACTTTGGTGCCCGAGGCTTCGAGCCCGGCGATGGTCAGGCGTTCGATGAGTGCGGCGGGGTCGGCGGGCAGCGGAACGTAATCGCGGAGCCAGGACAGCGGAACGAGCATGGAGTGATTCCAATAAAAGCGAGGGGCGGGTTCGGCCCGGCCGTGAGGATATGGTAGGGAGCCTGCGGAGGAACAGCACGTTCGGAGGTGTCAGATGCTGTCGGGGTCGATGCCGAGTTCGCGGAGTTTGGCTGCGAGTTTCTCGGCGCGGTTGTACTCGGCATCGCGCGATTGATTGACAGAGTCGAGCGCTTTCTCGTAGTTCTGTGCCAAGTTCATGGCCCGATCCCGGGCGCTTGCCATCTGGATGGGATCGTCGAACACTTTCCCATTCGGGCCGAATACAGCAACCTCACCTTCGCGGACCTCAAAGCGAATTCCCGTTCGCGGGCTCACCCAGCTGTCGACATCTGGCACGACGATGAGGTTTTCCCCCGCCCGCCTCCAGATCTTCACGCTGGCCGGAGTTTCGGGGTAAATGTAGTAGTACTCTTGTACGCCGTGAAACTGGTAGAACACGAACTTCTTCTGCATCTCCTCAGCACGGTTGCTCGGCGACCAGACTTCAAAAACGACCTGGGGGAAGATGCCGTCTTCTTCCCACACCTTGTAGCTCCCCCGGCGGCCCTTCGGCCTTCCAAATGCCACATAGACATCCGGCGCCACGCGATACTTGTTGTTGCCTTCTTCCGCATAAATCAGATGGTCCCCGGCGACGAAGACGTTCGGATCGTTGGCGAACTGGTAGTCCAGATTCCACTTGAGAATGGCAATCCAGTCGAACTGGAGGGTGTTGTCCGCCATCGGTTGCCCGTCGCTATCCGGGTAGTGGATCAATTTCTTCGGTCTGGTGATCGTGGACACGGTCTCGTCCTCCATCGACCGAGCTCACCTGCCGCCAGAATGACGAACAGGGACACCGCAATCAGATATTTAACGGCCGTCAGGTTCGGCGTCTGAGGCCGACAACCGTGGCCAGCCGAACTCCGTCAGGGTGACTTCGACCCCGGCGGCCTGAAGTGCCGCAATCTCGGCATCATGCCGGGCTGTGCTGCCAATGAAGCAGCAGTGCTGACGATCCGCCTTGACCGTCCGAATCCGGGCAGCCCGCACTTCCTCAGCGACGGTAACCAATGCGTCTCGGCTGGCCCCATCGGCAATCAAACGCCGCAGGTCGCTCTCCAAACGTTTCTGCCGCTCTCGCTTCTTCTGCGTCCGCGGTAGGTAGTTCGACATCGATGTCCCCGCGCAGTCTCGGCCGCCGAACTCTCTTGGAAGTAGTATCTCACGCGACGAATACTTCGGAAAGGCAGTTGTCTCTTTTGCACCAAAGATTCATCGAACCCTTGACGGGTCTGGCCGCGCCTTCTACTCTAGGTCTTTCCCAGCGGTCAGAACGCAGGCGCGGGGTCGAGGAGAACTGGCGTGGCGGCGAATACGAGCGAACGCATCCGAATTCGAATGGAAGGCTACGACCACGAAGTCCTCGATCGGACGGCGGCGGAAATCGTACAGACCGCGAAGGAAAGCAACGCCGAGGTTCACGGGCCGATCCCGTTGCCGACGCGAATCGAACGATACACGGTGCTGCGCTCGCCGCACATCGATCGCAAGAGCCGCGAGCAGTTCGAAATTCGGACGCACAAGCGGCTCATCGATATTCTTCGCCCAACGCAAAAGACGATCGAGGCCTTGAACAAAGGCCTGAACCTGCCGCCCGGCGTGGACATCAAAATCCGCGTCATCACGGGTGGCTGACAGATACCCCGCCGTTTACGGCGGGAGCATCGGGTAACCCCGAAGCGATTTGATTCATACTTTGACGACCCCGTTTCGCCGTGATCGATTCTTGGAATCGGTCAATTCAGCGGCACTGCCAGGCAACTGGCACTGGCGGGGTCAGGAGTGGTTCCCATGTCCGAAATTAAGAATGGCACCCCCGCTCCCAAGGGAGCCGGGAAAGGTACTCGCGTCACCGAGTATACGGACGCGATCTCGGTTTCGGTCGTGAATCGCTCCGGCGTTGAAGTCGGTACGGTCAGCATCGATCCGAAGGATTTCGGCGGCAAAATCAGCAAGCAGTTGCTGCACGAAGTCATCGTCATGCATCGAGCAAATCAGCGGGCCGGCACGCACAGCACGCTCCGCCGCGGTGAAGTCGCGGGCAGCACGAAGAAGATCTTCCGCCAGAAGGGCACGGGCAACGCTCGCGCCGGCACCAAGCGCACGAATAAGCGGGTCGGTGGTGGTACCTCGAAGGGTCCGAAGCCTCGCGACTACTCCTACAGCCTGCCCAAAAAAGCCGTCAAAGCTGCCACGCGAATGGCCATCTTGTCGAAGTTCGTCGACAAGGAAGCCGTGATCATCGACGATCTCATCCTTGCCGCACCGAAGACGAAAGAGATTCTCGGCGTACTCCAGGCCATCAAGGTCGGCAAACTCGTGACCGAAAGCGGCGAGAAGGAAATCGCCCTCGCCGACGGTACGGTCCTGATCGGCACGCACGGGGTGAACGAGAACGTCTACAAGTCGGCCCGCAACATCGAAGGCGTCAAGGTGCTGCCGGCCGCCGAGTTCAATTGCTACACGCTGCTCAAGATGAAGCGCTTGCTCCTCACGCGTGCGGCCCTCGAAGCCTTGATCCATCCGGTGAAGGCGGAGCCCGTGGCCGCGAACGAAGAGAAGCGCATCCCTCGCCGCGGTCGAGCCGGACGCATTCAGAAGCAGAAGGCTGCGGCAAAGTAATTTTTGAAGTCCGGTTTCTGCTTTGGAAACCGGCTTTCTCAGGGGTTCAGTTGGCTGGAGCGTTCTGACATGGCAACACCACGACCCAAACCGAAGAAATACGTTCGCAGGCTTGCGATGCGGAAGCCGTGCGTTCACGGCGAGCCCGGTCTCGATCTTCGCCCTTATCAGATTCTGCTTCGCCCGCTCGTGACCGAAAAGGGTACTCACCAGAGTACGCGCTACAACGCCTACTCGTTCCAGGTGAACCCGGTCGCGACCAAGAATCAGATCAAGGCCGCCGTTGAAGAGCTATTCAGCGTGCGGGTCGAGGCGGTTCGCACTCTGAATCGCAAGGGCAAGAAGCGTCGCTTCCAGCAATCGATGGGCACGCTGCCCGCCTGGAAGAAGGCCATCGTCACGCTGCACACGGAAGACAAGATCGAGTTCTTTTGATGAACAAGCCCACCCATTGCAATGGGTGGGCTTCGAGGTGAAGTCATGGGCATCAAAGTCTACAAACCGACTTCGGCGGGTCGCCGTGCGGGTAGCGTTTCCGACTTCGTGGAATGCACCTATCCGCGCGAGAACCGGCCCGAGAAGACGCTGCTCTCGGCCCTTCCCAAGAAGGGTGGGCGCAACCACCACGGCATCGTCACCACGCGATTCCGGGGCGGCGGTCACAAGCGGATGTACCGCAAGATCGACTTCAAGCGCAAGCGCGACAACGTCGAGGCCACGGTTCTTTCGGTCGAATACGATCCGAACCGCAGCGCCCGCATCGCGCTCGTCGAATACCCGAAAGACGAGCGGTTCGAAGGCACCAAGTACTACATCTTGTCGCCGAACGGCCTAAAGGCCGGCGACAAGGTGATGTCGGGCGAGACCGATGCCGTGGAGCCGAAGTTGGGCAACTGCATGCCGCTGTGGAAAATCCCCACGGGCATGATCGTTCACAACATCGAGATGACGCCGGGCCGCGGCGGACAGATTTGCCGCAGCGCCGGCTGCTCGGCGACTCTGAGCGCTCGCGAAAAGGACTGGGCGCAGTTGACGATGCCCAGCGGAGAAATTCGCCGCGTGTCGAGCAAGTGCCGAGCCACGATCGGCAGCGTCTCGAACCCCGAGCACATGAATATCAGCATGGGCAAGGCGGGGCGTATGCGATGGAAGGGCCGCAAGCCCCACAATCGCGGAACCTCGATGAACCCGACCGATCACCCGATGGGCGGCGGCGAAGGTCGCACGGCAGGCGGTCGCGATCCGTGTTCGAAGAGCGGCGTGCTGTCCAAGGGCGGCAAGACTCGCAACAAGCGGAAGCCTGGGAACAAGGCGGTGCTTCGCCGTCGGCCGAGTGGCCCGTTCCAGCAGAGCTCATGACTTTGAGCCCGCGAACGAGTTTCGCGGGCTTTGTTGGCCGGACTTTTTGGAATGTCCGTTGCCGGATTCGATTCGAAATCTACATTAACCAGCCCCCTATTGCGCTGCGCGATGGTGGGACGCGGGAAGTTTTTGGGAAGAACGCATGAGCCGGTCGATCAAAAAAGGCCCGTACGTCGATGAGCGTCTTCACTCCAAGGTGATGAAGATGGGCCCGGTGAAGGAGCCGATCAAGACGTGGTCGCGCGACTGTACGATCATCCCGGACTTCATCGGCGCGACGTTTCTCGTTCACAACGGCAAGCTGTTCCATCGGGTCTACTGCACCGAAGACATGATCGGCCACAAGCTCGGCGAGTTCTCCCCGACCCGGACGTTCAAGGGTCACTCGGGCGGTAAGGGCAAGGCTGCTCCGGCCCCCGCAGGCAAGTAATTGCATTTAGCGGCGGGCAAGCCCGCCATGACTACAGCGGGCAAGCCTGCTGCTAAATGAAGAACATTATGCATTACAAAGCTCTACACCGATTCGCCGACATGGGCCCGCGTAAGATTCGGCTGTTCGCCGATCTCATTCGCGGTCGCAATGTGGACGAAGCGCTGCAACTGTTGAAGTTTTACCACAACCGCGGCGCGAAGCTCTTGGAAGTGGTGGTGCGCAGCGCGTTGGGGAACGCCGACCATCTGGAATGCCAGGACCTCGATTCGCTCGTGGTCAGCGAGGCTCGCGTGGATGGCGCCCCGATGTTCAAGCGGATGCAGCCTCGCGCTCGCGGGACGGCCTTTGAGATTAAGCGTCGGCTCGCTCACATTCACGTGACGCTCTCCGATCCTCCTGAAGCAGCGCCGAGAGAGCCGTACAACCCGCCGACAGCTGCCGCGACGCCGAGCCTACCTGCTGCAGCGCCCGCAACTGTTTAGCAACGGGATATTACCGGCTGGGCCGGCGAATGAGCCGGCCCTCGTGTATTTGTTGAAGAATGGTGGCACGGGCATTCCTGCCTGTGCGGATGACTGAACACAGGCAGGAATGTCTGTGCCACCCTGAAAGAAACGACGGGTCGTCACCATGGGTCAGAAAGTTCGACCGACTGGCTTTCGCACGGGCATCATGCGCCCCTGGCGCAGCACCTGGTACGCCAGCAAGGCCGACTTCTCGGAATTGTTGATCGAAGACTTCAAGATCCGGGCCTTCATTCAGAAGTACCTGACGAACAAGAAGGACCGCAAAGAGCAGCGGCCCGGAATCTCCGAGATTCGCATCGAACGGACCCGCGAACGCGTGACGGTCGTGGTGAGTTCGAGCCGAGTCGGAGCGATCATCGGCAAGAAGGGCGAGAAGATCGACAAGTTAACGAAGGCGTTGGAGAAGTTGACTCGCCGGCACATTGAAGTGAAGACGGTGGAGATCACGCGGCCCGAGATCGATCCGCAATTGATCGCCGAAGACATCGCCGAGCAGTTGGAGCGGCGAGCGAGTTTCCGCCGCACCATGAAGCAGGCGATGCAGCGGGCGATGGAAGGTGGAGCGAAAGGCGTGAAGTTGCAGTTGTCCGGGCGGCTGGGCGGCTCGGAAATGGCCCGGTGCGAGAAGGGCATGGAAGGGAGCATCCCGCTCTCGACCCTCCGCTGTAAGATCGAATACGGGTTCGCGGAAGCGACGACCCCGCAGGGTAATATCGGAATCAAAGCCTGGGTGAACCAGGGCGACTATCTGACCGGCGATATCGCCGATGCCACGGATGCCGCCGGAGCGCCGACGCAACGGCGACGCGGCACCCGTCGCGGTCCTGGTGGTAGTGGCGGAGGCGGTGGCGGTGGGCCGCGATAAGGTGAAACGGATCGTTCTGTAACTGGGGTCTTTGACCCCAGTTCCAGAACGATCCCGGCCTCGCAGAGGCCGGCTACAGTGAATCATTGACGGGAGTTAGTGCCGATGCCACAGATGCCCAAGCGGGTGAAATTCCGAAAAGCGCAACGCGGCGTCGCCCGTGGTCGGACGACTCGCAAGAAGTTTCTCGGCCCGATCCGAGGCTTTTCACACCGCGGCAACTACGTCTCGTACGGCGACTTCGGCCTGATGTCGATGGAGGGCGGTTGGCTCTCCGCCGAATGCATCGAGTCGGGCCGCGTCACGATGACGCGATTCGTGTCGGGTGAAGGCCGCTACTACATCCGCGTCTTCCCGCACAAGCCGGTGACCTCGATCCCCGCCGAAACGCGAATGGGTAAAGGCAAAGGCGAGCCGGAATACTGGGCGGCTGTGGTTCGAGCCGGTCAGATTCTGTTCGAGATTGGCGGCTTGCCCGAGGCAGCCGCTCGCGAATGTCTGGCCCGCGTGGCTTACAAGATGCCGTTCAAGTGCCGTTTCGTAACGCGCCGACCTAGTATTTGATTTTCGAAACCCGGTTTCTGCTTTGGAAACCGGGTTTCTTTCAGGGAACAGAAGCCCGGTTTCCAAAGCAGAAACCGTGTTTCGAGCGGATGGTGATGCGATGCCGACCAAACTGAAAGACTACCGGGGTATGAGCGATGAGCAGTTGATGCTCACGCTCAAGGACACCGAGAAGCATTTGTTCCAGCTGCGATTTCAGTCGGCTACCGACCGACTCGAGACTCCGTCCGAGATCCGCAAAGCGCGGCACGAGATCGCACGGCTCAAGACGATTCAACGCCGTCGCGAACTCGATAAACTCGGGGCTCTGGCTCCGGATCAGTTGGCCACGCGAATCACGAATTTGACGGCGAAGGACGAGGCGGGCGAACCGGGCAAGCGAACCGTTCGTCGGCAGCTTCGGCGGCTGCAAGGATTCCACGCGGCGAAAACGGCTCAGAAAGGTGCGAAGTAATGGCGGACGCGACCACCACTCCCGCGACCGGAGCCAAGACCACTGGCCCCCGTCAACTTCTGGGCATCGTGACCCGCGATCAGAATGCCAAGACGCGCCGCGTCGAGGTGCAGCGCCTCGTTCGCCATCCGAAGTACGGCAAGTACGTGAAGCAACGGACCATCTGCTACGCCCACGATGAGAAGAACGAGTCTCACCTGGGCGACACGGTGGAGATCGTGGAATCCCGGCCGCTGTCCCGATCGAAGCGCTGGACGCTGATTCGCATCGTGACCAAGGCACCGAGCCGAACGCTGTCCAACCTGGAAGGGGCGGTCGCCGGCAGCGATGCCGCTGCCCCGGCCCCGGTCGCCAAGAAATAAATCAAGCTCGACCGTTGCGATGGTCGAGCCCGAGGTTGCGTCATGATTCAGATGTACACGTTCATGGATGTTGCCGACAACACCGGCGCGAAGGAAGTGATGTGCATCCAGGTGCTCGGCGGCTCGAAGCGCCGCGTGGCTTACCTGGGCGACGTCATCCGCGCCAGCGTGAAGAAAGCATTGCCCGGCGGCGATGTCAAGAAGGGCGACGTGGTGAAAGGTGTGGTCATTCGCACCAAGGTCGCCACCCGCCGCGAGGATGGGAGCTACGTTCGCTTCGATTCGAACGCACTCGTCCTCCTGGATAACGACAACAACCCGCGCGGCACCCGGGTGTTCGGTGCCGTGCCTCGCGAACTGCGCGTAAAGTACAACAAGATCCTCAGCCTTGCGTCTGAGGTCGTTTAAGCTGTTATTCGTTCCTGGTTATTTGCATCGCCTTTAACCATTAACCAATAACGAAGGATTCGAGAAATGTACATTCGCAAAGACGACACGGTTGAAGTGAACACTGGCGACGACAAGGGCACCCGCGGCAAAGTACTGCGCGTACTCCGCGAGAAGAACCAGGTCGTGGTCGCCGGCGTCAACCGCGTATATAAGCACATGAAGCCTTCGCGCCGCAGCCCGCAGGGTGGCCGGCTCTCGAAGGAGATGCCGGTCAACGCTTCAAATGTGATGCTGATCGACCCGAGTACGAACAAGCCGACCCGCGTCGGCGTTCGCTACCTCAACGACGGCAGCAAGGAACTGTACGCGAAGAAGAGCAAGGCGCGAATTCGCCTGCTCACGAAGCCGGACGCGAAGTACGCGAATGCCGCGTATGTGGCCTTGAAGAAGTAATTGAGACCGGGTTTCTGCTTTGGAAACCGGGTTTCTGTTAATACTAGGAGAAACCCGGTTTCCAAAGCAGAAACCAGGTTTCAACAATTGGCCTGTATCGACCCCGTTGGCAATGGGGTTGCCAGTAGGCTTCACGAGGTTCGTTTATCATGGCTGCTGCGACGAAAGACACCCCGGCACCCACGCCTCGGCTGCTCGAGAAATATTCGAAAGAGATTCTCCCGGCGCTCGGCAAGAAGTTCGGTCGCGAGAATCGTCTCAGCCTGCCGAAGCTCTCGAAGATCGTTCTGAACATGGGCGTGGGCAAGGCGCTCCAGGACAAGGACCGGATGAAGCAGGCGGCCGAGCACCTCGGCATGATCGCGGGTCAGCGCCCGCAAATCATGAAGGCCAAGCAAGCCGTCAGTGCGTTCCGGTTGCGAGAAGGAAACGAGATCGGCTGCCGCGTGACGCTTCGCGGCAAGCGGATGTACGAGTTCCTCGATCGCTTGATCAACGTCGCACTGCCCCGCATCCGCGACTTTCGCGGCATCAGCCCGAAGAGCTTCGACGGCAACGGCAACTACAGCATGGGGCTGACCGAGCAACTGGTATTCCCCGAAATCGATCCGGATAAGCTGACGTTCACGCAGGGAATGGATATCACGTTCGTTACGAGTACCCGTAGCGACGAGGAAGCACGCGAACTGCTTCGCGCCTTCGGGATGCCGTTCCGAGACGACAGTAAGTAAGCTTGGCACAAGACGGAACGGCCGACTCACTCGAAGCTCGTTGCTTCGGAATCCGAGCCGGAACGCCGCGGTCAGAAGAGAACTTCATGTCAACGAACGCCAAAGAAGCCACGTACAAGCGGCAGCTCGCCGCGCTGGACAAGGACAAGGCGGAGCGCAAGAAGCCGCTCGACCAGCAGATTAAAGCCAATCTGATGACCGGCCGCGAGAAGATTCGCGTCCGCAATCGATGCAAGATCTGCGGTCGCGGTCGAGCTGTCTACCGCAAGTTCGGCGTCTGCCGGATCTGTTTCCGGAATCTGGCGTCCGATGGCATTATTCCCGGCGTCCGCAAGGCCTCATGGTAGTTCCAACTTCCAAGTTCCAGGTTCCGAGTTGGAACCCGTCGAGCTTGGAACGTGGAACTCCGAACTTGGAACTGGAGACACACTGCCATGATGACCGACCCGATCGCGGACATGCTGACCCGCATCCGCAACGCGAATGCAATCGAGCGCCCGTTCGTCGAGATGCCCGCCACGAATCTGAAGGTGGCCCTCGCGAAGGTCCTGCTCGAAGAAGGTTTCATCCTCGGCTACCGCACCGGCAAGTACACGGAGTCGGACTCCGCGACGGGCGGCGGGAAGCATAAGGAATTCCAGGAAGTCGGGCAACTGACCGAGTCGCACGTCGTGCTTCAGGTCTTCCTGAAGTACGGCCCGGACGGCGAGCGCGTGATTCGACACATCGCGCGATACTCGAAGCCGGGTCGTCGCGTGTATCAGGGTTACAAGGACGTGAAGCGCGTTCTGGATGGCCTCGGGATCGCGATCCTGAGTACGAGTAAGGGTGTAATGTCCGACCGCTCCGCGAAGCGCGAGAAGGTCGGCGGCGAGATTCTTTGCACGGTATGGTGAGGCGAAACCCGGTTTCTGCTTTGGAAACCGGGTTTCTGATTGAGTCACGAGAAACCCGGTTTCCAAAGCAGAAACCGGGTTCCATTGAGGCCGCGATCCGAACCCCGCGTTCGGCGAAGCCAAGAGGATGAGACCATGAGTCGTATCGGCCGATTACCCGTTCCGATTCCCGCGGGCGTGAAGATCACCATCCAGGATGGGGTCATCAGCGTTCAAGGGAAGACCGCAACTTTGTCGCAGGCCATCCACCCCAACATGAAGGTGGAATCGGACGGCAAGACGCTCACAGTCGCTCGACCCGACAACGAACGCCAGAACCGTGCCCTGCACGGCCTGACCCGTGCTTTGATCAACAACATGGTGGTCGGCGTGACGGCGGGTTACACGAAGAAACTCAAGATCGAAGGCGTCGGTTTTCAGGCCGCAATGGACGGCAAGACCGTGGTGCTGACGGTCGGGTTCGCCAACCGCATTCGCCACGAGCCGCCCGAAGGCATCACGGTGGCCGTGCCCGATCCGACGACGATCGTGGTGACGGGCTCGGACAAGCAGAAGGTGGGCCAGTTCGCGGCCGAGGTTCGTGCGAGCCGGAAGCCGGAGCCTTATAAGGGCAAGGGCGTACGGTACGAGAACGAAACCGTGCGGCGCAAAGAAGGCAAGTCGTTCGCGGCTGGCAAATAGTTATTCGTTGTTGGTTATTCGTTACTGGTTATTTGTCATATGGGACGAATGCCTCCAACGAATGATCAGTAACCAGGAACCAAGAGATGGACGCGCAGAAACTCAAGGCGAAGCGGACGGAACGGCGGCGGCACCGCGTGCGGAAAGCGATCTACGGAACTCCGCAGATTCCCCGCCTCAGCGTGTTCCGCAGCAGCCTGCACATTTACGCGCAGCTGATCGACGACTTGAACGGCGTCACGCTAGCCGCGGCGACGAGCTCCGGCAAGTCCAGCGGCTTGAAGCACGGCAGCAACAAGCACGCGGCCACCGAAGTCGGCAAGAAACTCGCCGCCCAGGCCAAGGAAAAGGGAATCGTCAAGGCCGCGTTCGATCGCGGCCCCTACCGGTTCCACGGTCGAATCGAGGCCCTGGCCGTCGCGGCGACCGAAGCCGGGTTGATCTGCACCGATCTCGATTCGCTCAAGGCGAAGCACGAGGCGAAGGCGACGACCGCAGCCGCCCCTGCGGTGGAGAAAGTCGCCAAGGCACCGAAGGCTGCCAAGGGCGAAGGCAAGGGCGAAGGCAAGCCAAAGGGCGACAAGAAGGATAAGAAGTAATACAGGTGGCACAGGCATTCTTGCCTGTGCAGTTATTGCTCGGCAATGAGACATCACAGGCAGGAATGCCTGTGCCACCAAAATGCAAGGCAGGTTTCGAAATGGCACGTGAGCGACGAGAAAAAGGCGACACCGATTCGCGCGATAACGCGCTGGTCGATTTCGTCGTGAAGATTCGCCGATCCGCCTGCGTGGTCAAGGGCGGTCGGCGATTCAGCTTCAACGCTCTCGTCGTCGTCGGCGACAAGCGCGGTCGCGTTTCCTACGGCTACGGCAAGGCGAATGAAGTGCCTCCCGCCGTCGAGAAGGCCATCAAGGAAGGCGAAGGCAACGTCAATCGCCAGAAGAAGATTTCGCTCCGCGGCGACACGATCCCGCACCGCGTGATCGGCAAGTACGGCGCGAGCAAGGTCATCATGATCCCCGCCGGCCCCGGTACCGGCGTGAAGGCGGGTCCCGGCGTTCGCGAAGTGCTCAATGCCTGCGGCGTCGCCAACATTCTGACCAAAGTTCACGGCAGCACCAACCCGCTCAACCTCGTGAAGGCCACGATCAACGGGCTCTTGCAACTGCGGACCCGCGACGAAGTCGCCCGCCTCCGCGGCGTCGCACTCTAAGGCGAGCGGGGGGTGTCAACCCCCTGATGCGCCGGGAAAAGAATCAGGGGGTTTACACCCCCCGCTCGCCAGTAAGGACTTGTCATGGATCTCAGCGAAGTTTGTCAAGGTGTGGCGAAGCGGAAGCTCAAGCGCCGCGTCGGTCGCGGTATCGGCTCGGGCCAGGGCAAGACCGCAGGCCTCGGCTCGAAGGGCCAGTACGCCAGCGCCGGTGCCCGACTGCCCAGCGGGTTGTTCGAAGGCGGCCAGATGCCGTTGTACCGTCGCTTCCCGAAGCGCGGGTTCTCGAACGCCCGCTTCCAGAAGGACTGGGCCATCGTGAACGTCGGCGACCTCGACGCCTTCGATGCGAACACCACCGTGGACATGGCGGCACTCAAGAAGAAGCGGCTCGTCGTTGGAACTTACGATGGCGTGCGCATCCTGGGCGATGGGGAACTCACCAAGAAACTGACCGTGCGGGCCGACCACTTCTCCAAGTCCGCGAAGGAGAAGATCGAAAAGGCCGGCGGAGGTGTCGACCTGGTGCCGCCACCGAAGAAGCCGGTTCGCAACAAGATGAAGCCCCGGCCGCCGAAACTTGTGAAGTGAATCGGGAGAGATTGACGGATCGATCTGTCCATTATCCGGGACCCGGCGGATGACGCCGCTCGGCACGCCAAGAACTGAGCTCCCCCGGAGGGGGTTATGAACCAGATCATCACGATCTTCAAGATCCCCGAGCTGCGCAAGAAGATCTTCATCACGTTGATTTTCCTCGCCGTCTATCGGATCGGGTTTTACATCCCGCTGCCGATGGTCGATCAGGTGAAACTCGGCGAGAAGCTCGCGAACGCCCAGAACGGTGCCTTGGGTCAAGTGCTGGGATTCGTCTCCATGTTTTCCGGAGGCAACCTCAGCCAGGCGTGCATCTTCTCCATGGGCATCATGCCCTACATTTCGGCCTCGATCATCATTCAATTGCTCGCCAGCGGCGTACTCCCGAGTTTGGAACGATTGAGAAAAGAAGGTGAGAGCGGCCGCAAGAAGTTGAACGAAATCACGCGCTATCTCACAGTCCCTATCTGCATCATCCAGGCTATCATCGTCGTCAATCCGATCATGAGACCGGAAGGCGGTGACGGAAGCGGAGGCTTCGGCACGGCCGCGCCCGGATATGCCGACGGCTTCAACCTGTATCTCTTTGGGTTCGCCGCCGTACTCACGATCACCTGCGGCACCGTGTTCCTCATGTGGCTCGGCGAACAGATCGACGAATATGGCTTGGGCAACGGCATCAGCCTGATTATTCTCGCCGGTATTGTGTCGCGTATGCCGAGCATGGTGTTTATGATCCGGGAACAAATGCAGACGGGTTCTGACTCCGCCGGCGGGATGAATGTCGGCAAGATTCTCTTTCTGATGGCGTCGTTCGTCTTTGTGGTGTTCGGTTGTATTTTGATTACGCAGGCGCAGCGGCGAATTCCGATTCAGCAGGCGAAGCACACGCGTGGTCGCCGGATCTATGGCGGGCAGCGTCAGTTCCTGCCGTTGCGTGTGAATCATGGCGGTGTGATGCCGATCATCTTCGCGCAGTCCTTAATGCTATTCCCGGGCTTGTTGTTGGACTGGTTGCACGGGCTGTTCCCGGGCAATGTGACGCTTGGATTCGTCCAAAGTGAGATGCGTGCTAGAGGGTTCCTGTTCACGCTACTTGAGATCATCTTAATTTACTTCTTTGCATACTTCTGGACGACCGTGCAGTTTCAGCCCAAGGAAATGGCGAATCAGCTCCGCGATTACGGCAGCTTTATCCCAGGTCTTCGCCCCGGTAAGCGAACGGCGGATTATCTGGAGAAGGTGATGATGCGGATTACCTATGTGGGTGGGGCGTTTCTGTGCATCATCGCGGTGATTCCCACTGCGATCTCGAACATGTTGCAGGTGAACGCGCAGATCACGTCTTTCCTTGGTGGCACCGGTTTACTGATTGTCGTGAGTGTTGCACTGGATATGGTTCAGAGGATCGAAGCGAATCTGTTGATGCGGAATTACGGTGGTTTCCTGAGTGGTGGCCCTGGGCAGAAGGGTAAGCGGATCAAGGGAAGGCAATACTAGGGAATTTGACAGTGGTCCGTTGTCAGTTGTCCGTGGTTGAAATCAAAGTGTTTTTACAACTGACAACGGACAACTGACAACGGACCAATTTGTTTTTCCATGCCCATCATCATTAAAACCCGTCGTGAGATTGAGATGATGAGGCGGGCGGGGACTTTAGGCTGCGAGATTCTTGCGAAAATGCGCGAGGCCGCAAAGCCGGGTGTCAGCACCTTTGATCTGGATGAATTGGCGAGAGCCGAGCTTGAAAAGGCCGGTGGGATCGCGCTGTCGAAAAATTACCCGACGTACAAGCCGGGTGAAGGTTTTCCGGGTTACACCTGCATCAGCGTCAATGAAGAAGTGGTTCACGGTGTGCCGGGTGCCCGAACGCTGAAAGATGGCGACATCGTCACG
>JAYTGN010000234.1:0-12156 GCA_043733485.1 Gemmataceae bacterium | reverse complement strand
TCCACGTCGCCCTTCGCCGCGCGGAACGACTTCGCCGTCGCTTCGTCCTTCGGCTGGAACGACGCCATCGCCTTCCCGTGACGCTCCACCAGCGTCCTCTTACCTAAACCCCGCCATCAACACCAGAGAGATTGGTTACACCCCTAGCCGAGCGGGTCAGCCGCCGCCCGACCCCTTACGGGGTTCGGCTCGCCGATTTGGTCCCCACGACTTCTCCGAATTCGGCACTTTTCCCTTGCGAAAAGCGCGCCGCACGGTTGATGTAGCGTGGTCCCTCGAAACAAACTGGAGTTCCCGATGACCTCTCCGTTCTCTCCGGATCGCCGTTCGCTTCTGAAATCCGCCGCTGGGCTGGCCGCCGGCGCGATCCTTCTGCCGCACGCCTCGGCCGAGACGCCGCGCGATTGGACCGGCAAGACCCCGACCCGCTACCCCGATCCCGACATCGTCGTACTGGACAAGCGCTTCGCGAAGTACAAGATCGGCAACACGCCGATCCAGCGCCTGCACACCGGCATGCTCTGGGCCGAAGGCCCCGCCTGGAGCGGCGTCGGCAAGTACCTCCTCTGGAGCGACATTCCCAACGACCGCCAACTGCGCTGGCTCGACGAAGACGGCCACGTCAGCAACTTCCGCAAGCCCGCGGGCAACAGCAACGGCAACACCTTCGACTTCGAAGGCCGTCAGATCGCCTTCGAACACGGCAATCGCCGCGTCGTTCGCTACGAACACAACGGCAAGATCACCGTACTCGCCGACAAGTTCGAAGGCAAGCGGCTGAACGCCCCCAACGATGGCGCGGTTCATCCGGACGGCAGCATCTGGTTCACCGATCCCGGCTACGGTAGCCTCATGCACTACGAAGGCAACAAGGGCGATCTCGAAATCGACGAAGCCGTCTACCGCATCGACGGGAAGACCGGCAAGCTCGACAAGCTCATCGGCCGCGATGAAATGTTCAAGCCCAACGGCCTCTGCTTCAGCCCCGATTACAAGAAGGTCTACGTCGCCGACACGGGTGCTTCGCACTACGAGAAGGCTCCGAGGAACATCATGATCTTCGACCTCATGGATGACGGCAAGAAGGTGGCCAAGGGCAAGCAGTTCACGTCGATGGAACTGGAGATCAAGGGCGAGAAGAAGGCGGGGTTCTCGGACGGCATTCGCTGCGACACCGACGGCAACATCTGGTCGAGCGCCGGCTGGGTCGGCGACGGCTACGATGGCGTCCACATTTTCGCGCCGGACGGCGTTCGCATCGGCCAGATTCTGCTCCCCGAGATTTGCTCGAACGTCTGCTTCGGCGGCGCGAAGCGGAACCGGCTGTTCATGACCGCGAGCCAATCGCTGTACGCGGTCTACGTCGAGGCTCAGGGTGCCCACATCTCCTAGCGCGAATCATGCTTCACCCCACTGACCGCCACTGACCGCCGGCAAGCCGGCGGCTAGATCTCGACGCCTACGGCCTTGAGCCGTGCCGCCAGCATGCCGTCGGGCAGGTAGACCACGCCCTTGAACCCGGCCCGATTCGCCGCCTCGATGTTCACCGGGAGGTCGTCCACGAAGACGCACTCCCGCGGCTCCGCTTCCGCGTAGCGCTTCGCATACTCGAAGAACTCGGGGTGCGGCTTCCGGCTCCCCGCATGGTGCGATGCCACCAGATGCTCGAAGTGCGACAGCACCTGCTTGAAGTCCTGCGTATACCGGTAGAAATGGGCCTCGTTCGTGTTCGAGCCCAACACGAGCCGATACTTCGGCTTCAACTTCGGGATCAGTTCGCACACCTCGGGATTGGGCCAGAAAATCTTGTCGTACAGGCTGAGGAACCTCTCCGGCGTGCAGCGGAGGCGGCCGTTCAGGAGCGCCTCGCGGACGTACTCTTCGGTCGTGAGCTTGCCGCACTCGTAGTCGTCTTCGAGCGGACCGCCGTAGAGTTGCAGGCCGAGTTCGGTCGGGCTCATGTCCGTGAAGCGGGCGAGTTCGCGGATCGCCCGGTCGTGGTCGAAGAACCCGACGACGTTCCCGAAGTCGAAGAAGATGGTGCGGATCATGGGTGCCTCATCGTTTCGTTCTCGTTTTGCGTGCGGGGCGAAGCACGGGTGGCGCGGCCGGCGTCTCGGTCGCGATCGGGCCGACGCCCAGCTGGCGGGTGCCGACTTCCGCCAGTTCTAAGAGTCGCTGCTGGCTTCGGACCAGCGGTTCGCCCGCCGCTGGCTTGACGCGCCGGTAGGAGCCATCGGGCAACAGTTCGCGCGCCTTCACGTTGTCCGCCAGCGTCGCCTTCAGAATCTCGTCGATGAGGCGCATCTTGAGGTCCGGCTGCTCGACGGGAAAGATCACCTCGACGCGGCGACTCAGGTTCCGGTCCATCCAGTCCGCGCTGCCGGTGAACACTTCGGGCTGCCCGCCGTTCTCGAAGTAGAAGACGCGGCTGTGTTCGAGGAAGCGATCGACGACCGAGACGACGCGGATGTTTTCGCTGACTCCGACGATGCCGGGCCGTAGAGAACAGATGCCTCGGCAGATGAGATCGATGCGGACGCCGGCCTGGCTCGCCTTGTAGAGCGATTTTACGATGGCCGATTCGTGCAGGCCGTTGAGCTTCGCCACGATGCGGCCGAGCTTGCCGTCGCGGGCGTTCGCCGCCTCGCGTTCGATCTTCTCGATCATCGCGGTTTGCAAGCGGCTCGGTGCCACGATCAGCTTCCGCCACTGCGGCAACTCCGCGTAGCCCGTGAGGTAATTGAACAGTGCCGACACATCGTCCGCGAAGTCCACGTTCGCGGTGAAGAGGCCGATATCCGTGTAGGTGCGGGCCGTCTGCGGGTTGTAGTTTCCCGTGGCGAGATGCACGTAGCGGCGGATCGCGTTGTCTTCCTCCCGGCGAACCACGAGTGCCACCTTGCAGTGCGTCTTCAGCCCGATGAAGCCGAAGACCACATGGACGCCGGACTTCTCCAGTTCCTTGGCCCAGAGAATGTTTCGCTCTTCGTCCAGCCGGGCCTTCAACTCGATGACGGCGGTGACCTGCTTGCCGCGATCCGCGGCACGTTGCAAAGCGCGAACGACGGGCGAATCGCTGGACGTGCGATAGAGCGTCTGCTTGATGGCGAGCACGCGGTCGTCGTTGGCCGCAGCCTCGATGAACTCGACGACGTGTGCGAACGACTCGTAGGGATGGTGAACGAGGATGTCGCGGGCCCGAATCGCGGCCCAGGGATTGGCGGCCAGGGTGAACGCCGTCACCGGAGCGGGAACGAATGGGCTGTCGCGGAGATCCGAGAAACCGGGCAGGCTGTGAATCTGAAACAGGCCGGTCGTGTCCAGCAGGCCGGGAATCGGGAAGACATCCGCGGGGTCGAGGTCGAGGGCGTTGGTGAGGAATAATTCGACATCGGCTGGTGCGCCGGATTCGATTTCGAGCCGCACGGCGTGGCCGCGCTTGCGGGCTTTCACCTGAGCTTCGATGGCCACGAGCAAGTCTTCGACGCCCTCGTCGTCGATTTCATATTCGCTGTCGCGGGCCACGCGGAAGCAGACGGCTTTGCCGAGTTCCATGCCGGGGAACAAATCCTTGAGGTGCAGCCGAATGACTTCTTCGAGTGGGGCGAGCGCGAAGTGCGGCCCCTGCGGGCCATTCCGAGCCGGGTCGCTCGAAGGCAACTGCACGAACCGCGCGAGCAAACTGGGCACTTGTACCACGGCAAACAGCGGGTCCGATTCGCCCGGCCGCCGCAGCCCGACCGCCAGGTTCAGCGACTTGTTCAACAGGTGCGGAAACGGGTGAGCCGGGTCGGTGGCGAGCGGCGTGAGTACCGGGAAGATTTCGCGCTGGAACAGTTCTCGCACGTATTTCAGATCGTTGCCGGAAAGGTCGGAGGCCCGGCGAATCACAATGCCCCGCGCTTCGAGGGCCGGCAACACGTCGTTGTTCAAGCACGCGTACTGGGCCGCGACCAACTCGCGCACGTCCAGGCCGATCTTCTCCAACTGCGTCCGCGGCGACATGCGATCCGCGCCGGAACCGGTCGGAATTCCGGCCGTCACCTTCTGTTGAAGGCCGCCGACCCGCACCATGAAGAACTCGTCCAGGTTCGACGCGAAGATGGCGAGGAACTTGAGCCGTTCGAGCATCGGCACGCTGGGGTCTTGTGCTTCTTCGAGCACGCGCCGATTGAAGCTGAGCCAGCTGAGTTCGCGGTTGATGTAGAGCGCGGGATCGTCGAGGTTGACGACGGCGGGTGTTGGCGCGGGCTGCATAGGGAATCGCCTCCGTGCGGCAGGGCTGAAATGATGCCGCAGAGCGTACCGGGCAGTATAGGAACGGCGGTGGAAAGCAGCGAGGAGGGCTACGAAGACTCGGGAGTCGGATGGCGGGGCGAGACGATGTGCTGGTCGGTGGTCATTGCATTCGCGAGTTCGAGCACTGCGTGTTCTAACCTCTGGAACGAATGCAAATTCTGCTTCCGGAGATGTTCGAGGTTGATTGCCCGCGTGAGAATGACCTGATCGGTCTTCTCCTTGTAACCCCCTTCCAGGTTTTGCTTCAGCCATTTTTTCGCATCGCGAGGTGCCAGTTCGGGAGTTCCCGGAGGAACGACGCTAACGCGGTGCCCAGGGAGATGTGGATAGCTCGCGATCAGCAACGATTCGAACTCTTTGCGAAAGAGTACAACCGCGACCGAGAAGAGCTTGCCGCCTCCGACGGCGACCGATTCTGTGGCCAGCGTTCGCGCGGCCTCGATCGCACAGCCTCCATCATCTTCCCAGACTTCAGCATCGAGAAGCAGCAGCACGCCACCGCAATTCGGCCTTTGCGATGCCGCCTGGAGGTATCGCTTCCAATTGTCCGAGCATCGGCCCGTCAGATTTGAGACGCTCTTGACGCGGAGTGGCTTCGAATCGACAAAGCCCATTTGCAACTCCGGTGGAAGCCCTATCCAGAGTCGGCTTACCAGTGCCGGCGCGGCCGCTTCTTCACTTTCCCCTTCGACGCACAGGACGAGCCGTCTCATCCCGCCACCTCGTCGAGTTGCCCCGGAAGTCGAGCCGGATCAACAGTCAGGAGTTCTCCTGGGAACAAGAGGTGTTGTTTCAAGGAATCGAGTTGTTCGGAGGAAAGCGGACCGATTCGAGTCTCTTGATGTTCGATGTCGACAACTCGAATTGAGGATGCCGGGAAGTAGTCGAGCAACTGTGGGCTGTGCGTGGTGAGAATCACCTGTCCGCGACCTTCATCAGGGCAGTCCTTGAATTCCTCGGCCAGCGATTCCAACGCACCCGGATGCAGGCCGGCTTCCGGATGTTCGAATATCAATGTCTGCTTCGAGGGATTCTGGTAAAGCGCGAGCAAGTGAGCGAGATAGCGGCGGAAGCCTTCGGATTCTTGTGTGACTTCCATTGGCAGCGTCTTACCGTTGAACTGTAACCCGACGGAAATCCGATCGGGAGTAGGAGCATTCAAAGTGAGATTTGCCACGGACCTGTTCACAGAACGAATCGACTTTGCAATCCGTTTCCAGTTGTGTGCCTTCCCGAGATCCGATTGAATTCGCTCGGCTACCGACAAGTAGTTCACTCCACGATCCGTTAGCCCTTGCTCCGCCGTCATTCCTTGAGTTCCCCCTTGAGAAAGTACATCGCCAGGAAAATCGTAGCAACCGAGTCCGTTACGGAGCGCGACGTATGCGAAGGTCGACTCTTGTAGACCAGGAATGGCACCAAGCATTATGCCGTTCACAGTGGGTGTTGGCAGGATATTTGGAGTCGTGATCCACTTTCCTGTTACATGGTGGAAAACGGCTTTCTCACACACATGCAATGATTCCACGATCTGCTGGTGAGGGGGTTGGACCTGGAGGCAATAATGAAAATCATCTTCGAATCCTGCTATGGAGAAGTTGACTTCGAATCCGAACGACGCGGACCGGTGATTCACGTGGAGTACACGTGAAACTCCACCGAGCCTCTGATAATCGATTGTTCGAGTGGCGAGCGAGTCCCTCAAAAAACGAATTGCCTCGACGAAGTTGCTCTTCCCCGTTCCGCTGCGGCCGATCAGCACCGTCAACGGGTCGAGGTCGACCGTCACATCCACGAGGCTGCGGAAGTTGCGAATCCGAATCTGCTTGATCATGCGACCCTCCGCACCCATTCTCGCAAATCACTCGCCGTTTGTCGCCCCCGAAGCCCGGCTTGACAGCATTCCCCTTCGCCGCAATAGTCCCGCCCCGATACAACCGGCAGGGAAGCCAAGACTGTGGGACTCGCTGCGCCCCGAATATCGCCCGCGGTCGCCTACCGCACGCCGCGCGGGAGCATGCTCGTCGGCAAAGCCGAAGACGTACTCGCCTCGGACGCACTCGACCCGTGGCGCGGCCGCGTCCAACTCGTTTTCACCTCGCCGCCGTTCCCACTCCTCCGCAAGAAGAAATACGGCAACCTCTCCGGCGACGCCTTCTGCGACTGGCTCGCGAGTTTCGCCGAACCGCTCGCCAAAATGCTCACGCCGAACGGCTCCATCGTCATGGAGATCGGCAACGGCTGGAACCCCGGCCTGCCCACCGTTTCCACCGTCGGCATTAAGGCGCTGCTCGCCTTTCAGGAAGCCGCGAACCTGCATCTGTGCCAGGAGTTCATCTGCTACAACCCGGCACGGCTGCCGACGCCGGCGGAGTGGGTCGCGGTTCGCCGCACGCGGGTGAAGGATGCGTTCACGCGGGTGTGGTGGCTGTCGCCGACGCCGAACCCGAAGGCCGACAATCGCCGCGTGCTCACCGAGTACAGCGACAGCATGAAGAAGCTCCTCAAGAAGGGAACCTACACCGGCGGCAAGCGGCCCTCCGAGCATCAGATTGGGGCCGAATCGTTTCTCACGGATAACGGCGGGGCGATTCCGCCGAACGTGATCGTGCCGCCGAACGCGAGCGATTACGAGCCGCAGGCCATTCTTCCGATCGCGAACACGGCGAGCAAGAACGGCTACCATCAGATGTGCCGCGACCAGAACTTGCCGCGGCATCCGGCCTTGATGCCGGAGCCGCTCGTCGAGTTCTTCGTGCGGTTCCTCACCGAGCCGAACGACGTGGTCTTCGATCCCTTCTCGGGCAGCAATACGACGGGCTCGGTGGCGGAACGCCTCGGCCGCGAGTGGGTCGGGGTCGAGGCCGACGCCGCCTACGCCGAGGCGTCAAAAATCCGCTTCGCGGCCTGATGCTTAGTCAAAGTGCGACCAAGTTCTCGCGAAACTCACATCGACGGCGACGAGTACAATACTCACCAGCACACGCCCTCTCCATCACGAGGAGCATCGCGATGTTCGCGTTTCGCATCGTTCTTACCGCACTCGCCGCCGCCGTTCTGGTCGTGCCAACATCCGTCGCCGCCGAGGCGAAGCCCGTCGATTTCACGCTCACGGACCTCGCCGGCAGACCGTGGAATCTCCACGATCGGAAGTCGAAGGTCACGGTCGTCGCGTTCCTTTCCAGCGAATGCCCCATGTCGCGGGCTTACCTTCCCACGCTCGCGGACCTGTCGAAGAAGTACGCCGAGAAGGGCGTTGCGGTGATAGGCGTGTTCCCGGATGCGGACGCGACCGCCGAGCAAGTTGCCGAGCATGCCAAGGAATTTAAGATCCCCTTCCCGCTGTTCCGCGATGAAACCCACGCCTCGGTGACGGCTCTCGGAGCGAAGGTCACGCCCGAAGTGTTCCTACTCGATGACACGTTCGCGGTCCGCTACCGCGGCCGAATCGACGACGGCTACTCGGCCCGGCTCAAGGCCAAGCCCACCGTGATGCGCGAGGACCTCGTGCTGGCGCTGGACGAAGTGCTCGCCGGCAAAGCCGTGAGCGTCGCGGAGACCAAAGCCTTCGGCTGCCCGCTCGGCGAACCTGCGAAGAAAGCCAACGCCAACGACACGGCCGTCACGTTCTACAAGGACGTGCTGCCGGTGCTGCAAGCTCACTGCCAGAGTTGCCATCGGCCGGGGCAGGTCGGGCCGTTTTCGCTCACGAATTACAAGCAGGCTGCGAAGTGGGCCGATTCGTGCCTCGAGGAAGTGAAGGCGAAGAAGATGCCGCCTTGGAAGGCGGAGAAGAACGACCTGCTCACGGGTAGCCGAGCCGTGCCGGAAGCGGCAATCAAGGTTCTCGAAAAGTGGGTGGCACAGGGACTGCCCGAGGGCGATCCCAAGGACGCGCCGCCGGCCCCGAAGTTCACCGAAGGCTGGGCGCTCGGCGAACCCGACCTGATCCTCGAAGCGCCTGAAGAGGTCACGGTCGGGGCGAACGGCAAGGATCTGTTCCGCGTCGTCGTGTTCCCCACGAACCTACCGGAAGACAAGTTCATCGCGGCGATGGAGGTGAAGCCGGGCAACCCGCGCGTCGTTCACCACACGCTCCAGATGATCGACACCGACAGCCGGGCGAGCAAGCTCCAACTCGACGCGAAGAAGAAAGCGAAGGCGGACGACGCCGACCGCGGGCCGGGATACAGCGTCTCGATGGGCTGGGGCTTCCTGCCAAACCCCGCGAACCTGCTGGGCGGCTGGGCACCCGGTCTGCTTCCCAAACGCCTCCCGGAAGGCATCGGTCAGACGCTGCCCAAGGGCGCGGATGTGTGCGTGCAGTTCCACTTCCACCGCACCGGCAAGGAAGAAAAGGACCGCACCAAGATCGGCATCTACTTCGCCAAGGGGCCGATCAAGGAGACGTATCGCTCCGTGGCCGCGACCGGGTTGTTCAAAACCATCCCGGCCGGTGAGAAAGCCTTCAAAGTGGAAACGTCGTGGAAGCTGATGGACGAGGTCTCCGTGTATCGCCTCGTGCCGCACATGCACTTGCTCGGCCGGGAGGTCGAACTCTTCGCCACGATGCCGGGCGAGAAGGAACGGCTGCTCATCCGCATTCCCGAATGGGATTACAACTGGCAGGAGCAGTACGAATTGAAGGTGCCGTTGAAGCTGCCGAAGGGGACGATTCTGAAGGTGCGGGCGACCTTCGACAACTCGAAGGACAATCCCAACAACCCGACGAGCCCGCCGAAGGACGTGCGGTTCGGCGAGCAAACCACGGACGAGATGTGCTTCGTCTTCCTCGGCATCGCGAGCAAGAGCCCGATCTGGCGGCTCCTGATTCCCGAAGGCCAACTGTTCAAGAACTGAACGGCTGGCGAGCCGAGCGGCGTCAGCCGCCGGGTGTGTGTGGGAAAAACCCGGCGGCTGACGCCGCTCGGCTCGCCAAAACCGAAAGGCACACCGTTCGCTTCGTCTGGCACTTGACCCGCTCTCTTCCACGACTTACCATGAAGCTCATCCTGCCGACCCTCGGGCGAGTGCCCGTTTCTCGCAGTCCTGCCTTGCCGCAACTCCGGAGATCTCCCCATGCGCCGGCTCGTCTTCGGCTTAGCCGCGGTCGTGGCGTGTTCGCTCGCCGCGGAATCCGCCGCTCAACAGGTGCCGCCTCCTCCGGGTCTGCCGACGCCGCGCGTCAATAACGTCTTCCCCTGCGGCGCGAAGTCCGGCACCTCCGTCGAGGTGAGCATCACCGGCTCGGATCTGGACGAGCCCACCGGGCTGCTCTTCTCGCACGCCGGCATCAAGGGCGAATACCTCGCGCCGAAGGCTCCCGAACCCGACCCCAAAAAGAAGGACGCACCGCCACCCAAGGCCGCGGTGATTCCGCCGGCCGGGCCGTTCAAGTTCAAGATTGCGGTGGAAGCCGCCGTGCCGCCGGGGCTTTACGATGTCCGCGTGGTGAACAAGTGGGGCGTGAGCAACCCGCGCGTCTTCTCCATCGGCGAGTTCCCCGAGGTTCTCGAAAAGGAACCGAACAACGACGTGCCGGAAGCTCAGAAGGTCGAGATCGGCACCACGATCAACGGCATCATCTCCGCGGGCACGGACGTGGACTACACGCAGTTCGTCGGGAAGAAAGGCCAGCGCGTCATCATCTCGTGCCTGGCTTCGTCGCTCGATAGTAAGGCGAAGCCGATGATCGAAGTGTTCAGCGTCGCGGGCCGCAAGCTCGCCCTGAACCGCAACTACCGCGACTCCGATGCGCTCGTCGATCTCATCATTCCTGAAGACGGCGACTACCTCGTGCGGCTCTTCGAGTTCACTTACCTCACGGGCAGCGCGGACCACATCTACCGCCTCACGATTAGCACGGCCCCGTGGATCGACGCGGTCTACCCGCCCGCCATCGAGTTCGGCAAACCGACACCCGTCACGCTCTACGGCCGCAACCTGCCCGGCGGCACGCCCTCGGGTTACTTCCTCGACGGTCGACCGCTCGAAAAGGCCACGGTGACGATCGCGCCGCCCACCGATCCGCTCGCTGCGACGCGGCTCACGCTCCGCGACCGCATCGAGCCGAACGCGGCCCTCCAAGACGGCTTCGAGTTCAGCGTGAAGGGGCCGGGCGGTACTTCCAACACGGTGCCGATCTACTTCACCCGAGAAAAAGCGGTCTTGAAGAAGAACGAGGGCGGTAGCAAGCCCGAGACCGCGGAGGCGATCGCGACCCCGGCCGAGGTCGTCGGCATGATCCACAAGAAGGGCGACCGCGACTGGTATAGTTTCGAGGCGAAGAAGGGCGACGTGCTCATCATCGAGGCGACGGCGGAACGCATCGGCAGCAATGCGGACTTCTACTTCAACCTCTACTCGCTCCCCGATCCGAAGGTGCCGATGGCGAAGATGACGGACGTGGGCGGCGGCGAAATCGACGACGAAACCGACCCGCAGAATGTGAACCTGCACCCGACCGAATTCTTCTCGCGGTCCAACGATCCGCCCGCGCACAAGTTCACGGCCCCGGCCGACGGCAAGTTTCTCATTGCTCTCGGTTGCCGCGAGGCGTCGTTCCTGTTCGGCCCGCAGTCGGCGTATCGGCTCCGCGTCGGCCCGGCGAAGCCAGACTTCCGCGCCGTCGTGAAGCCTCACACCCGCAGCTACCAAACGGGTTCCTCGGGCCGCCAAGACGGCAACGAAGCCTACGACGTCTTCATTCACCGCATGGATGGTTTCACCGGCGCGGTCACGGTTACAGCAGAAGGTCTGCCTGCGGGCGTGACGGCGAAGCCGACCGTCATCGGCCCGGGAACGAAGTGGGGCGTGCTGGTGTTGAACATCGGCCCCGCCGCTGCCGCGTTCACCGGCACCATCACCGTGAAGGCCGTTGCGACCCTACCCGATGGCAAGCCGCTCGTGCGCGAAGTGCGGCCCGCGACCGTGGTCTGGGGAGCAGCGCCCGGCCAAAACACTCCGGTACTCGCGCGGCTCACGCAATCGCTGGTGCTGGCCGTTCGCCCCGAGAAGGGCTTCTTCAAAGTGGTGGCCGACCCCACGACGGCGATCATCAAGCCGCCGATGGGCAAGGAAGACAAGGCGACCGGACCGCTCGTGGTGAAGCAGGGCGACAAGATCACGCTGCCGATCAAGGCGACGTGGGCGGGTGCCGAGAAACCGAACGTCACGCTCGTGGCCGAGCCGATGTTGCAGAACGCTCAGAACGCTCCGATCGTCGTTGCGATTGCGGCTCAGCCGACGATGGCGAAGCCGGACGTGACGGCGACGCTGGACGTGAAGGCGACCGCGCTGCCCGGCGTCTACACGGTCGTGATTCGCGGCGACTCCCAAGTCGGCTTCATCCGCGATCCCATGGCCAAGGGCGCGAAGGCCAACGTGCCCACCTCCGCATTCAGCGATCCGATCGAGATCACCGTGATTCCTACGTCGGTCGGGAAGGTGACCGCCGGGCCGTTGCCGAACGCCAACCTGAAGGCCGGCAGCGAGACGATCCTGCCGCTCAAGGTCGATCGGCAATTCGATTACACCGGTGAATTCAAAGTGACGTACGTTCCGGCGAAGGATGCGATTGGCGTCACGGCAGCGGAGGTGGTGATCCCGGCAGGCATGAATGAAGCGAAAATGGTGCTGAAGACCGCGGCGGATGCGAAGCCGGGCGCGGTCGCCGGCACGATTGTGTTCACCGCGCTCTACGACAAGAAGTACCCGATTGTCCACGAAATCAAAGCGGGATACACCGTGGTCCCCGCGGACAAGAAAAAATAACCCCGTTTAGCCGCGACGCGGAGTCCTCGGAGCGGAGCGTGACAGCTCCATCGATGTCGCGCTTCGCTCCGCAGACTCCGC
>JAYTGN010000233.1:0-12162 GCA_043733485.1 Gemmataceae bacterium | reverse complement strand
CAGAACGGGGTCGATGCCGCCGACCACCTTCCCGCTGTTGCTGTCCATGCGAACTTCCATGACGTCCAGCCTCCGTGCGGAACAGCCCGATTCCGTTCGGACGTTTGAAGTGCAACGTACGGTATCACGACTCGCGTCCGGCAGCACCCCTTTTTGAGTACGCGCCCCATAAAAGTTCAAGAGGAACTTACTCCTCTTTGTGCCCCTTCGTGTGAACCTTGTGCCTTTCTAATGATCTGTCGTTCACGAACCTTGCACCTAGAAATCAGAGCCTCATCCTTGCGGCTCCGGGTCCGCTGGGGTAAACTTCAACCATCTTGCCTGACTGCACGTTGATCGCTGCCCTCCGAGCAATTTCATGACCGTCGTTCGATACTCCTCTTTGCTCTTCGTTCTGCTGGCGTCGATGCCCGCCCAGGCTGCGGACGCCGACGCGCACGAGAAGGTCTTCGAACAGCACGTGAAACCGTTCTTAAAGCAGAGTTGCACTCGCTGCCACAACGCGGACAAGATGACCTCCGGCGTCCGGGTCGATCACCTCGATGCGAAGCTGGAAGATCGGCATCTCAAGCTCTGGGAGCACGTGCTGAAGCAGACGAAGTCGGGGGCGATGCCGCCGGAAGACGCGAAGCAACCGACGGCCGAGGAACGGAAGCGAGCCGTCGAGTGGATGGAAGGGGCAATGAAGGTGGCCCGTTCGCGGCCGACGCCGAAGAACGGCAGCGTGAGGCGGCTCACCGTCGCCCAGTACCGCAACACACTGCGCGAACTGCTCCTGCTCGAAGACAACATCGCGGAGGTGCTGCCGCCCGACGCCGTCTCGCGCGACGGATTCGTGAACAACCAGGAAACGCTTCAACTCTCGCCGCTACTTCTGGAGGCGTACTTCGACATTGCCGATCAAGCGCTGGCACGCTGCCTCGTCGATCCGAAGTCGAAGCCGGTGATTCAGAACTTCCGCGTCGATCTGGGAGCCGGAATCAACGCCAAGCCGATCGAGGACAACCTCATTCTCGGCGCCGATAGTTTGCTGCTGGACAAGCGCGATTTCACGGTCGAACAACTTCGCGCGAACAAGGCGTTCGCCTTCGAGCCGTTCGCGATGCGGGCGAAGTACCGGTTCATCGAGGGCTACCAGGGGAACGACACCGTCCGCGGGTGGCGCGATTACGACAGCATCTATCACGCCGTGTTCGCGGACGTGCGCGGCAGCCACGGCTACCCGAAAGGCCGAGCTTACAGCACCGTTCCGCAAGGGCTCTTGCTCCGGCCCGCCATCCCGAGTTCCGAACTGTTCGGCGAGTCCAGCACCTACGGCCCGCGCGCGAACTTCAAGATCGCGTTGCGGGAACTGCCCGACGATGGCCGCTTCCGCGTGACCGTGACGGCGGCAAAGTACGACGACGGCCTGCTGCTCGACCCGGGCACCAAGCCGCTCGAAACCTCGGACAGCATTGCAAGCCGCGATTCGAATAGCGTGACGATTGAAGAGCCCGGCATCTACCAAGTGGATTTTCATGCGGCCAAGATGGCCAAGCCTGCCGAGTTGACGCTGAATCTCGGCGAACGGTCCTTCATCGGCACGCCGACGCAGCCCGCGTTTCTGGTGCTTCGACTGCCCGCTGGCGTGCTCCCTCTCGGCGTGAAGGGAATGACCCCGGAGCGGATCGTCTTCACGCGACTCGCTGCCGACCATGAGTTGACGAAGCGTTTCGCCGCGTTCGAGAAGAGTCCCTTGCACCTCGGCGTCCACCTCGGCTTCCGCCGCGATTGCGGCAGCACGCTCTCCCCGGTCGGAGTGCCTCAAGCCGTGACGAGCGAGAAGCTCGCGAAGTTCGCGTTCGAAGGGGCCATCAACAACTTCCCCGACCCGAACGTCGAGAAGGATAACGTGAACTATCTCGCGGGGGTCCGCGAGATTGGGGTGCGGAGCGAGTACACGGATGGCCGCGACCTGCCGCGGTTGCTGATTCGTTCCGTCGAGTTCGAAGGCCCGCTCCACGACACCTGGCCACCGGCGACGCACCGAGCCATCTTCGCGGACGCCGAGCAAACTCCGGCGAGTGCCCGCAAGGCGCTCCGCTCGTTCGCCACCCGTGCTTTCCGGCGACCGATTACCGCACGGGAAGAGACGGCATTTTACGCGGTGTTCGAGAAAGCCCTGAAGGGCGGTGCGACCTTCCAGAACAGCGTGAAGGACGCCTTGCAGGTGGTTCTCACGTCGCCGCAGTTCCTGTTCCTGATCGAGAACAGCCGTACTCCCGAACCCGAACCATTGGACAATTTCGAACTGGCCTCGAAGCTCTCGTACTTTCTGTGGAACGGCCCTCCGGACGCGACGACGCTGAAACTGGCCGAGTCCGGCGAGTTGTCGAAGCAGTTGGATGCCGAGGTGGCGCGGATGATCGCCGACCCGCGGTTCTCACGCTTCACCGGCGAGTTCGCTACGCAATGGCTGGCGCTGGACAAATTCGCCGTGCTCGAACCGGACCGCAAGCGATTCCCAAAACTCACCCGCGACACCCGCACGCAGTTGCGAGAAGAGCCCGTGCAGTTCCTCGAACATCTGATGCGGAACAATCTGCCGTTGCGGAACCTGATCGCCTCCGACTTCGTGATGGCGAATGAAGTAACGGCGAGTTATTATGGGCTCACTTCGGAGAGCGGCTTCCGGTTCGTGCCGATTCGTCACGGTCGCCGCGATCTGGGGGGCCTGCTTACGCAGCCGGCGATTCTGGCCGGGCTCTCGGATGGCCGCGAGTCGAACCCGGTGAAGCGCGGTGCGTGGCTCGCTCGCCGCATCGTGGCCGAACCGCCGGACGACCCGCCGCCGAACGTGCCCGCTTTGAAGGAGGAGACAAAATCGCTCTCGCTGCGCGAGCGGCTCGAACAGCACCGCAACCAGCCGGGCTGCGCCCAGTGCCACACGAAGATCGACCCGTGGGGCGTCCCTTTCGAAGAGTTCGACGCCGGCGGGCTGTTCAAGGCGAGTAAGGTCGATGCGCGTTCGACGCTTCCCGATAAGACCGAGGTGGCGGACTTCGCCGCGCTTCGCAAGTATTTGGCCGACGACCGCATCGACCAGGTCGCGTTCAGCGTTGTCAAGCATCTGGCGATCTACGCCACCGGCCGCAACTTGACCTACGGCGAACTTGAGTTCCTCCGCACCGATGGGTTAAGATTGAAGGCCGACGGCTACCGAATGCGCGACCTGATCCGCTACGTGGTGACGAGTAAGCTGTTCCTGGAGAAGTAACCACAGCCCTCGCGCTCCGCTCCGAGGACTCCGCGTCGCGGCTAAACGAGAAAGCCCCACCCATGCCACTTCGCCTCGATCGTCGAGCCTTCCTGTTCGGCCTCGGCGGCGCTTCGCTCGCGCTGCCGGTGCTCGACGCCATGGGAGCAGTCGTTACGGACAAGGCTCCGCGCCGCTTCTGCGCGCTCTACACGGCGAACGGCATGTCCCTGCCGCAAAAGCAGCACGGCATCGACGAGTGGAGTTGGTTCCCGACTGCCGAGAAGAACGGCGAGTTCGCCTTCGGCAAGTCGACCGAACCGCTCGCTCCGTTCCGCAAGCAACTCAGTTTCTTGGGCGGGTTGCACCATCCGAGCGGCCCGAAGGCCGACCCGCACGTCTGCTCCGACATGTGGCTCACTGGGGCTCCGCTGCACAACCCGAAGCCCGGTTCGTACAACTCGGTGGGCCTCGATCAGGTCGTCGCGTTGCACACGAAGCAGTTCTGCCGGCAGCCGTCGCTCGTGCTTTCCATCGATGCGGGCACGGGGTTCCTCTCGCGGACCGGCACGATTTCCTACAGCCTCGAAGGCCGGCCGATCCCGGCGGAGAACAACCCGCGACGCATCTTCAACCGCCTCTTTCGAGGCGACAAGACCTCGTTGAAGGCCGAACACGACAAGTTCCAGCGGCAGATCAAACTGGTCGACGCCATCGGCGCGAGTGCCAAGTCGTTCAACGAGGAACTCGGGAAGTCCGACCGCGAACGGATGGATCAGTACCTCACCTCGCTCAACGAAGTCGAGTCGCGACTGATCGCCTCCGAGAAGTGGATCGACGTCCCGCTGAAGAAGCAGGACTCCTCGCACGTGAAGTTGGACGCAACGACCGAGGGCGAACCGGCCGAATACTACCGCGCCATGTTCGACCTGATCGCACTGGCCTTCGATGCGGACATCACGCGATCGGTCGTGTTCATGCTCAACCGCGAAGACGGCATGGGCATCAGCGATACCTTCCCGATCAAGCTCGGGCTCGGCCAAACTCACCACTCGCTCTCGCACGCCGTCGATAAACCCGGGCAGTTGGCCTTCGCGAAGTACGATCTCTTCCTCAGCGAACAACTGGCCTACTTCTTCGCTCGTCTCGCGAAGTACCAGGATCGCGACGGCAGCGTTCTGGACAACACGATCGTGCTCTTCGGCAGCGGAGCGAGCACGACGCACAACCCCAAGAATCTGCCGACGCTCGTGGCCGGCGGCTCGAAGATGGGCCTGAAACACGGCACCTACTGGCGCAAGGACGACGCGCGCCTGTCGAACGCCTACCTCAGCATCCTGCGTTCGCTGGGCATCGAGCAAGAATCGTTCGCCGACAGCACTGGCACGTTGAGCAACTCGATTTTCGGTAAGTAGACCGCGTCAATCGTAGCCGCCGCCGCCTTCGCCGTACAAATCGCCGTTCGCACCGCCCTTATAAAAGCGGCGGCCGAGGTTGTGGTTGTAAGGCGTCCATGCGGTCGGGTTGTTGCGGTCCTCGCGCATCTCGCGCGCGACCTGATGCATCCGCGTGTCCAACAAGTCGATGATGTGCAGGAGCATCGCTTCGGGCGTCATCGGCACCTTCGCACTGCCCCATTCCAACGTACCGTGGTGGCTCAGGATCATGTGCTTCAAGCGCAAGATCACTTCGCGCGGCATCGGCTCGCCGGTGAGATCGGGCACCTTGGCGGCCATGGTTTCGAGCATCTCGACGCCGATGGCGAGGTGCCCGATCAGTTGCCCCTCATCCGAGTAGCCGAAGGCGCGGTTGTACGTCAGTTCGCGAATCTTCCCGGCATCGTGGAGGAAGACGCCCATCAGCACGAGGTCGCGATCGACGCCGGGATAAAGTGGCGCGAGGCGATCGGCACCGTCCATCATCGAGACGACGTGTTCGAGCAAGCCGCCGATGTAGGCGTGGTGCAACTTCACGCCGGCGGGGCAGGTCGTGAACCCGCGCATGAACTCGTCGTCCATGAGGAAGCACTCGGCGAGCGCCTTCAAATGCGGGTTGCCGAGCTTGAGCAAGTAGCCCTTGAGCTTCTCCATGAGCTTGGGAATGCTCTGCTCGGTGTGCGGCAGGAAGTCCGTGAGTTCGACCTTCTGCGTCTCGACCCGTTCGACCGTGTTGAGAATGACCTGGAGGGAACCCTGGAAGAGTTGGACTTTGCCGTTGGCGAAGAGGAAGTCGCCGATGTTGAATTCGCGGGCGGTCTGGTCGCCGGCGTTCCAGAGTCGGGCGGAGATGCCGCCGGTGCGGTCGCGGAGTTCGATCGAGAGGTACGAGTTGCCGTTGCGGTTGACGCGGAGTTGTTTATCGGTGACGAGGTAGATTTCTTCGAGGTTGTCCCCATCGCGGAGAAGTTCGACGAATCGGCGATTGCTCATGGATGCTCCCGTGTGTTCCTCCTTTGTACGGTACAGAGGCCGCGTTCGCACGGCACCGCTGTTCCAGGAACCGCTTCGTCCCGCGACACTTCCCCTCAAACCTGCGCCGCGATGGTGACGCGACCGGGATCGCCTTCCTCACCCGCGATTGAGATTTTGCGGTCGACGAATCTGCGGATCGTGTCGATGTTCGTCGTCAGGTGGCGAGTGATCTGCGACGTTCGATACTCGCTGGCATCCGGGGAAAAGACGAGCGGCAGCAGAAGTTGATCCGCCGAGTGCGGGTCGACCGGTGCCTTTGCTTCCCGAAATCGGAGTGCCTCCTCCACGGCATCGTCGGCCACGGATTCGGCCGACTTGCCGCGTTCGCCCAGGCCGAAGAACAACGTCGGCACCGGAGCCTGGCGGAAAATCACGGCCGCGACCGTTCCCGAACCCAGGCTGCCTTCCCATCCCTCGATAGGAATGTGCGACTCGATCTTCTCGCGCTTCAACTTGGAACTCACGCGCTGAGCCTGACGGCGAGCAATGGACTCGGGAAGGTTCGCAACTGCCGAGAATCCGCCGGCCGTCGTCAGTTCTGGGCATTCGAGCAACGTCAAACCGTCGACGTGCGAACAGGGTTGGATCACGGCACGAATCTCGCCGCCGCCGCGCGGGTAGAAGCCGGGGCGAACCATCTCCTGCTCGATCGCGATGCCGATGCGCTGGAGGTAGCCGCCCCACGTGATCGCGTTGAAGTGATGGCACGGCGTGTGGGGATTGTGCGTGCCACCCGTGACGCGGACCACGCTCGGGCTCGCTCCGCGGAGCGCGAGCGGCAGGTAGACCGTGTGCAGCACGAGGCTCGTGGCACCGGCTGTGCCGATGGTGAACAGGTACTCGCCACTCTGCACGTCGCCCGGTTCAAAGTACAGCACGCTGGAGCCGACGGCGGCTCCTTTGAAGTTCGCGCCGCAGATCGCACCGGCGGCCTTCACGCACATGAGATGCTGAGGCTGGAGGCCGGGCTTCGCCCGATTGGCGCGAATGTTGATGAGCTTGAACGGCTTGCCGGTGAGTACGGAAAGCGCGAGCGAGGTGCGGAGGATTTGCCCCCCGCCCTCGCCCTGGCTTCCATCGATCTCGATCATGATCACCCGGTCGCTCACGCGACTCGGCTCGCCTTACTTCTTGAACTCGGCTTCATCGATTGCTTCGAGCATGACCGATTCCAGGCATTCCGCTTCGAGGAAGGTTTTGCCGTCGTGCTTGACCAGCACCTTCTTCGGGAACGGAATGCCGTCCTTGATTTTGTATTCCAGGATGATGCGTTCTTCGCCGATCTCGTTGCCGGTGCCTGCTTCGACGGTGCGGTGTTCGATCTTGGCGAGCAGGTTCGTCTTTTTGTCGAAGAAGAGCGTGATGTCTTTCTTGCCCTTGGAAGCAACGAGAATGCCGATTGCGGGCTTATTATCCTCGACCTTGGCTTCGCCGAAGATGCTCAGTTCGTAGCTCTTGTCCTTGAGCAACGGTACCATCCTGCTGACGGTCATCATGTGCTGGGCATCTTTCATGGCCTTTTTAATGTCGTCGGTGATTTCGACGGCCTTGCCGGCGGCCTCCACCGAGAGTTTGTCGCCGTTCATGACCGTCACGATGCTGATCTTCTGCCCGCCGATGCTGAGTTCGAGTGTGTCCTTGAGTTTGTCCGGCAGCATGTAGGCAAGATCCTGGGTGAACTCGGATTCGCCGACGCCGGGGATCGTGATCTTCCCCTTGTTCTGCATGCGAGCAGCCTTGTTCTTGGTGAGGTATTCTTCGCCCCCGTGGGCCTTGATAGCCCTCGCGATAATCGCCTTGGCGTCGTCGTCCGCGGCGCGAACGCCCCCGGACACCACGACGAGGGCTGCGACGGAACACAGCGACATCAGCAAGCGGGTCATGCGGTTCTCCAGTTATCGAGAAAGATCGAGGCGAAAGGTTCGCGGCGACCGGAACTCCTCATGAACGGTTGGGGCGTTACCCCATTTCACGAGGCAAGGGCTCTCTCCTCCGATTCGCTCGCCATTGAAGGATATTATGGCGAATTCGTTGCCCATGAAGCGGTTTGCCGCTAATTTGAGCGCACCCTGCTCGCCCCCCTCCCCTCCTTTGGAGTTCCCACCATGCGACTGGCGTTAGCACTCACCTTCGCGGGCTTCCTTGCCGCGACCCTGCCCGCGGCCGACAAGGCCGACGGACCGAAGCCGCCCAAGGGATTTACCGCCCTGTTCAACGGCAAGGATCTCGACGGCTGGCAGGGCAACATCGACATGAAGCAGCGCGTCACGATGCCGAAGGAGAAGCAGGCCGACTTCATCGCCGCCCGCACCAAGACCGCGTTCGAGCATTGGACCGTGAAAGACGGGGTCATTCACATGGACAGCAAGGGCGGCGTGAGCCTCCAAACCGTCAAGGATTACGGCAACTTCGAACTCTACCTCGACTGGAAGATCGAGAAGAACGGCGACAGCGGACTGTACATTCGCGGCCAACCGCAGGTGCAAATCTGGGATTCCGAGAACACGCCCGGCGCTCGCGGCGAAGATAAGAACTCCGGCTCCGGTGGACTCTGGAACAACCCGGCGGGAGACAAGGCCAAGGTTCCGCTGAAGAAAGCCGACAAGCCCGTCGGCGAGTGGAACACCTTCCACATCACCATGATTGGCGAGGAAGTGACGGTGAAGCTGAACGGCGTCGTCGTCGTGGACAAGGGAACGATGGCGAACTACTTCGACAAGGGCAAGCCGCTGCCCGAGAAGGGGCCGATCGAACTCCAGTTCCACGGCGACCCGCTCTGGTTCAAGAACATCTCCATCAAAGAACTGCCCTAACCGAACGCGAGGGCTCGGATTCGCCTTCCCGGAATCCGAGCCGTTCGGGCATCGTACAATGCCTCCAGCGCACCACTGGAGTTTCCCGTGTCGAATCGCCTCGTTCACGAAACCAGCTTGTACCTGAAGCAGCACGCCAACAACCCCGTGGACTGGCATCCGTGGGGGCCGGAAGCGCTCGCCAAATCCCAGCACCTCGACCGCCCCATCTTCCTCTCCATCGGCTACTCGGCGTGCCACTGGTGCCACGTCATGGAGCACGAAAGCTTCGAGAACGAAGCCATTGCGAAGGTGATGAACGAGTATTTCGTCTGCATTAAAGTCGATCGCGAAGAGCGACCCGATCTCGATTCAATCTACATGAGCGCCCTTCAGGTACTCACGCGCGAGGGCGGTGGTTGGCCGCTCTCGGTCTTCCTCGCTCCCGATCTCACGCCGTTCTTCGCCGGCACGTACTACCCGCCGGACGAGCGCTATGCGCAGTCGGGTAAGCCGAGTTTCCAACGCCTTCTTGCCGGAATCATCGATGCGTGGCAAAACCGGCGCGACCGCATCGGCGAAGTGGGGAAGAACGTCGCTGCGTTTCTGAACGATTCCGGAAAGCTCGCACCGGGCGAAGGCGAACTCACGCCGGACATTCTCGGGAAGGTGCTCGCCGCCTTGAAGCGCGGCTTCGACTCCACGCACGGCGGCTTCGGCCACGCCCCGAAATTCCCACACGCCCTCGAACTCCGCCTGCTGATGCGCATCGAGAAGCGACTCGGCGACGGCACATCTCCGGGTGGCACCGTGCTTCCAGCCGGTTCTGCCTACCCGACACCGGCTGGAAGCACGGTGCCACCCGACGTCGCCCTTGAAATGGTACACCTCACATTGGACAAGATGGCCCGCGGCGGCATGTACGACCAACTCGGTGGCGGCTTCCACCGCTACAGCGTCGATGCCGAGTGGCTCGTGCCGCACTTCGAAAAAATGCTCTACGACAACGCGCTCTTGGCCAGCACCTACACCGAAGCCTGGCAACTCACCAAAGAGCCGTTCTACAAGCAGATTGCGGAGGAGATCTTGGACTATGTGCTTCGCGAAATGACGACCGAGCAGGGAGCCTTCTTTTCAACGCAAGATGCAGACAGCGAGGGCGAGGAGGGGAAGTTCTTCGTCTGGACCGAGAAGGAAATTCGCGAGGTACTCGGTGCGGAACTCGGTGAATTCGCGTGCCGAGTGTGGGGCGTGAGCGAACGCGGCAACTTCGAGGGGCACAACATCCTTTGCCGTGGTCGAAGCGATGAAGCGGACGCGAAGCGCTTGGGGATCGCGCTCGGGGTCTTTCAGGAGAAGCTGGCCGATGCGAAGCGGAAGCTGCTCCCGATCCGTTCGGCTCGCGTGTGGCCCGGCCGCGACGAGAAGATTCTGACGGCGTGGAACGGCCTGATGATTTCGGCATTCGCGAAGGCCGGCGCGGCCTTCGGAAACGATCGCTACCTCGAAGCGGCCGCGAACGCCGCCGATTGGTGCTTGAAGAACCTTCGCGAGGGTAGCGGCCGACTCTTTCGCAGCGCGAACGCCGACGGCACCGCGAAACTCAGCGGCTACCTCGAAGACTACGCGTTCCTCGCCGAGGCACTCGCGACACTTTACGAAGCATCGAGCGAATCGAAGTTTCTCCACGCGGCCGTCGAACTTGCCGACACGATGCTCGCCCACTTCGCCGATCCCGACGGCCCCGGCTTCTTCTTCACGGCAGACGACCACGAGAAGCTCATCGCTCGCACGAAGGACTTGCACGACGGCTCGACTCCGAGTGGCAACGCCGTTGCGGTCTCCGTTTTGCTGCGCCTCGCGAAGTTGTGCGACCGGCCCGACTTCGCGAAGAAGGCCGAGGAAACGCTGCGCGGCTTCCACACCACGATGGCCGAACACCCCGCGGCAAGCGGTCAGATGCTTGCCGCACTGGACTTCTATCTCGGGCCGGTGCAGGAGATCGCCGCGATCGGCATCCGCAACGCTCCAGACACCAAGAAGGTGTTGGCCGCAATCCGCTCTTCGTTCCGGCCCAATCAGGTGGTCGCGTTCCACGATGCGGATTCCAAGCAACCTCCCGCTTGCGCCGTGTTAAAAGATCGCCCGATGATCGACGGCCAAGTCACCGTCTATGTGTGTCAGAACAACGTGTGCCAGGCACCGCTGGTCGGGGTCGATGCGGCACTGCAAGCGCTGGGTTACTGACGGTCCGAATTGCAATCTCACCAGCGAACAGCCTGGGTTTGGCGAACCGGCGACGTGAGTCGCCGGTTCGCCTGCGGGGGCGTCCGGGTGGCGGCTTGGCTCGAAGGCCTTTGACGCCGCGCTTCCGGTAAGCGGCCTTCCAGTACCGGACGGTTCGTAAAATGACAGTCGGTAGCCGCGGAGCGGAGATCTCCGCTCCGCAGACTTCGCGTCGCGGCGAATCGGTGACCCTGTATTCTGTCTGGATGAGCGCAGCCACGACACTCGAGCGCGAGGAGTACGTCGAACAGGCGTACTTCTTCCGGATCTTCCGCGAGCGGGTCGCGGACAACATGCCGTCGCAGGATATTCTCGAGCGCCTCCACGAGGAGGTGCTCACGAGTACGCGGCTGCCCTACGCCATTCAGTTCCTCGCCGCCGAACTCAAACACTCGGGCCTGCTCGCCAACGGCTTCTCGAAACTCCCCCACTACTTCACGGACTTCCAGGCCTACGTGGTGCGGCAAGCCGAAGACGAGAAACAACGTTTCTCGATGCCCGTGGCCTTGCTCGTGCTGGAACGCGAGGCCGCGTACAAGGCCGGCACGCCGACGCGAACCGGGCTGTACGTCTATCAGTTTGAAGCGATCGCCCGCAACCGCCTCGGCTACGGCGAAGGTCTGATCGCGATGTCTGCCGACCCGCACTACGACGCCAACTGGTCGCACTACATCGACATCGTTCGCCGTCAGGTCGGCGTCATCGACTTCGGCGACCTGCTCTACCTGCGTTCGGAATTGTTTGAAAAGGACCAGAAGCGGCAGAAGCCGGACTGGGTGCCGAACCACCCGGCGCTCTTCGGGGAGAAGGAAGGCAAGATCGCGAAGGCGAGCCGCGGCCGCGATCCGCTCTATCTCTTTGCCGCCCTGCAACGGCAACTCGGCTACCCCGAGGTGCCGAAGACGCGCGAACGCAACGACCTCACGACCAAGCTCGACATCATTTTGAACAAGCTCCGCGAGTTGGAAACTCGCCTGAAGCTCGCCGAAGGCGAACTCCGCGGCAGCGTCGACCTCAGCCAGTTCGGCAAACCGGACATCTTGAAGGACGACGACGAGAAGTGATGGCCTTGCGACTCGCAGTCAACCCGTTGCCGTGCTTGAAGACTCAGGATAAGCTCAGATTGGATGAAACGCGTTCACCGATCCGCGGACCCGAATCATGAAGCCTCTGATGCTGTTGCTGGCGATTGGCTCGCTCCTCGATTTTCGAGTTGCCGCGGCAGTCGAAGATGATCCGGTCGAGATGAAGCTGACGGCTGCCAAGGAAGAGTACGAGCGGGGTGCAGTCCCGTAGGTGTCCTTACTTTCCGTTCCGTCCGAGCCGGTGGCCACCCACGGCACGGCCTCGTGGACGTGGCCGCTTCGCGTACCGCTCC
>JAYTGN010000232.1:0-4671 GCA_043733485.1 Gemmataceae bacterium | reverse complement strand
CCAGCCGGGTCGTCGGCAGGGAAGTCGGGAATCGTCATCACTTCTCCTCGCCGGGATCAACGGGATCCATCGAATACGAGCCATGACCGTATTCGCGGTTCACGAAGCCCCGAAACAAGCGGTGGAGATCAGTGCCGACGCGAGAATGCGTGTCGATCACGCACTGGCGTTCGAGCCGATCGAAACGGTGACAGGGCTGGATTCGGACCGCAACTTCCCCGTGAAGCGACTCGCAGCCGAGAAGGGCCAGGAAGAGTGTCCCTTCGATCTCCTCGACCGGGACGGCGGCGGCGAAGGTGTAGCGGACGAGCGTGGTCGGCATGATCGGTTCTCGTGGAATGGCTACTACCTCTATCTCTTTGCCGGCCGCGCCCGAAATGACGCATCGGGCAACCGGATTTCTTCACCGCACTTTCTGGAAGGGTGTCCGGAGCTTCCGGACCCGCCGCTGCAATGTCGAATGCGGGATCTCGAGTTCCCGGGCTACATCGGCCTGACAATCGTGAAGGAGCCGTCCTGCCAGATCGCGAAGGTCCGCAGGCAGACGACTGCGGATCCCGGCGACATCGTTCCGTAGATCCGCCGACAACCCTGCATCGGAACACGCTTGCTCGCGCACGAGACGCTCGCTGCGGACTTGTCGAATGGCTTGATCGGCCCGAAGCTGCCGTTGCCGCCTGCGCAGTACGAACGCCACAGCTCGGTTAATCACGGTGTAGGCGAAGGCACCTTCTTCTCCTTGGCGCGGATCGAATCGCGGCCAAGCCTCCAACAGTCGCAGCAGGAGTTCCTGCTGGAGGTCTTCTTGGTCGGACCGGGAGTATCCACCGCGTCGTCTCATGCGACTCGCTTTGTTGCGGATCAGGTCGCTGACGAACGGACTTTGAATGACGTCATCGCGGGTCATGGGAGCTTCCTCCCGGCCGCACGGAGAGCGTGGACAACGACGACGGAGCGGCCGCGAGAACGGTGGCGGTGCGCCGGTTGGCGTCGCCCACGCGCACCTCCGCTTTGCGGTCGGTTACGGGTCGGGTATTGAGGGAATTGGAAGGAACCGCGATTAGGCCACGGCTTTATGAAGCAGGACGCGGAATGGCAGACCGTGCCGAATCTCGATCACCGGCACCGTGCCGGTGTCGATTCGATCGAAGTACTGTAGGAGTTCGACGACCTGGGCCTTGAGTAGGAAGTTGCCGGCCGTGAGTTCAGACCGAGTGGCCGTGTCGGCCCCGAGTTTGATCTCGTAGACGGTCTTGGGTTCCGGGTCGAGGATCGGTTCGCCGTTTCGAAGCACCAGACCTTCGATGCTCCCGAAATGGATCGACTGAATCAGCAAGACGCAGTCGCGTCGCGCAGGTGACAGTTCGCGCAGGCGACTTGGACAATCGGACGGAGACATGCATGCACCCCTGTGTGGTGCGGCCTCGGGAGCGAAACGCGAAGTGCGTCCGGTCGCCCTTGGGCCGTCAAATGCACGCACTGGCTGCGGCTGGCGGAAACAAGTTGACGAGTGCATCTGACACAATTTCGATGCAAGTCATGTTGAGTCCGGGAATTCCGCTCGCGGAAAAATTGCGATTTATTCGAGGTCGGACCGCTGGCGGAAACTGGCGGGCCAGCCAGCGATCCTACTTCCCGCGAGCAAGTCCAAATGTGAAGTGACGTTCTTCGTCTTCGATCAATCCCTGAACAACGAAACCGAGATCGATCTCCTGTCCAAGATCGACGAGTGCGCCTGTCTCCGGCCCGTCGACGAGTTGACGCAACTCACGCCGGAGGTCCGCGAGTGTGTCGGTGAAACGCTTCCGAGCTCGATCGCGAACTTTCAGCCCGTCAACCAGAGTGGATTCGTGTCTGGTCGAGCTGGTCCGTTTACGACCTGTCGCCTCGATCAAGTGACGCTCGAGTTCGCGCTTGGAAATGGTTCTTCCATTCGCCGCCGAACACGCAAGGCCGAAAAGGGCCTGCCAACGCTTACCCCGCAGGAACAACGGCTTGCCGCTCGTTTTCTTGACCTTGTCGCCAATGGTGGGTGGCGGGATGAATACCAGCGGCTCGTTCTCTGCGATTCCAACACCCAGATCCGACCAAGATTTGACAGCCTGCTTCTTCGGAATCGGCATACTCGGGAGAGAAGCGATCGACGATTCCTGGATGAGAATGTTGTAATCGCGGACTTGCCGAAGGTAGTTTCGGAAAGCCGTGTGATCGTGAGACTCCTGCCGGTGGGTCGTAATGCCATGATCGTCTTCCCACATGGCCCGACTGCCGTCGAGGCAGAACTTGTCGCGATGGTTCAGATAGGCGACCAACTGGAACAGATCGTCAGTTTCGAGCCTCACAAGTTCGCCACGCTTCGAACTGAGCAACTGATGGAGGTGTGTCGGCAGGGGCATTGGTCACCTCCCCGAGTCGGCCAAGCCTTCCTGCGGGGAGCCACGACAAACCCGGTCAAGATACTTGCGACCTGCCTCGACCGGTCAAGAGGCAACCATTGTTCTACGGTAGCGATCTCACCTTCTGGAAGGAATGTCCGTTACTTGCTCATGAGGTTTCTCCACATCCGTCGCTGCTTGCTCCAGTCGGGAGCCATCGCGATCGGCAGCAGATCACGGAGCACCATCGGATCGCGGCCGCGCATCGTCTTCGGAAGGTCCAGGATCCCCTCTTGCAGATCCGGAGCGAGGCTCAGGAGCGCCATGATCTGGCTCATCCGCGTCCGCGTCACGTGGCCCATCTCGGCGATCTCGCGATAACTCGTCAGGGTGCCGTCGCGGAGAAGCCCGTCGAGCCGGATCGCCAGGGCCATCAGCCGCGTCACCCGCGGCACCCGGCCCGGATCCGGCAGCACCGGAGAAGGCCCAACCTCGACGGTCTTCCGCGCGCCCTTGCCCCGGCGACCGAAGTGGACGTCGCACTCAAACGTCAGTGGCGTGATCATGCCGCGGCTCCGTTCTCCGCGAACTCGCGGGCCAGCGTCGCGATCCCCGAGGCCTGGAACGTAATTGCCACCTTGCCGCGGGTACCGTCGTAATCGACCCGCTCGACGAGCAGCCCGATCAACCGAACCTGCTCGCGTGGGGTCAGCGTCGCCCACACCGGCTCGAACGCGGCCAGCGTCTCGGTCGCCTCCGCCTCGTCCAGTTTTACTCGGCCCGCGGCCTCGGCCTCTTCCTTCAAAGCCTTCACCCGAGCCTCCCCCGCCGCCACACGACCCTGCAGGTCGGCCAACCGGCCGATCGTGGGGCCGTTTTCCTCGCCGGGTTTCAGTTTCCCCGTCACAGCCCGGATCTCCGCATACCAGCCCGCCACGTCGGCCTCCAGGCCCCGACGTTCGGCCACGAGTAACTTCACCCGAACCTCGTCCTGCCGCCGGGCCTGTTCGAGCACCTGCCGAACCAGGGCCGGGTCGCGGCCCACCGCCTTAATCTGGTTCACGACCAACGCCTCGATCTGACCCGCCGGCAGCGATTTCGACGGGCAGGTCGCCCACCCGCGATTCGAGGCACCCGTGCAGAGGTAGTATCGGTACCGTTTCTTTCCGGCCTTCGTGGTGTGCGAGGGCGTCATCGCGCAGCCGCAGGGCACGCACCGCAGAAGGCCCTTGAGCAAGGCCCCGAAACTGTTGCGGACCGTTGCGCCGCCGCTCCGCCCGTTACGTTCCAGCATGGCCTGCACCCGCTGCCACACGCCAAGATCGATGATCCCCGTGTGCTCGCCTACATGCTGCTCGTCCTTGTACTTCACCTTCCCGATGTAGGCGGCATTGGTCAGAAGCCGGTAGAGGCTCGTCCGGGTGAACGCCTTCCCGCCCCGCTCGCCTGCCTTCCGGGTTTGCCATCGCTTGTTGAGCCAGCCGCGGCGATCGAGTTCCTGGACCACCGGGAGGAGTGACTCGTTCTTGACGTAGAGATCGAAGATCGCCCGGACCCGCGCGGCCTCGGCTTCGTTGACGAGGAGCTTGAAGGCGACCGGATCGACGTCGTAACCGAGGATGGGATGCCCGCCGGCCCACTTGCCCTTCCGCCGCGTCGCTGCGATCTTGTCCCGCGTCCGCTCCGAGATAATCTCCCGCTCGAACTGCGCGAAGGAGAGTAGCACATTGAGCACCAGCCGTCCCATTGAGGATGCCGTGTTGAACTGCTGGGTGACTGACACGAACGAGACCGTGTGATCTTCAAAAGCCTGCATCATGCGAGCGAAGTCGAGCAGACTCCGGGAGAGCCGATCGACCTTGTAGACCGCGACGACATCGACCTTCTTCGCGGCGATGTCGGCCATGAGGCGCCTCAGGGCCGGGCGGTCCATGTTCCCGCCGGTGAACCCGCCATCGTCGTAGCGGTCGGGCAAGAGCGTCCAGCCTTCGCCGACCTGGCTCCGGATGTACGCCTCACCCGATTCTCGCTGCGCGTCGAGCGAGTTGAACTCTTGTTCGAGGCCCTCCTCGGTCGACTTCCGGGTGTAGATCGCGCAGCGGATCGCCTTCGCCGCGGTCGGGATAGCGTTGTTGCTGGTCCGTTTCATGCCGCACCTCCATGTTCGCCGAGGCGGAAGAACAGGTACCCGTTGCAGTGCGAGCCCGTGACCGCCTTCGCCACGGCGCTGAGCGAGGCGTAGACCTCACCGGCGTACTCGAAGCCGACTTCGAGTACCTTCACCTGGACCACATCG
>JAYTGN010000231.1:0-4673 GCA_043733485.1 Gemmataceae bacterium | reverse complement strand
GCCACAGCAGAGCGAACGGGAAGCCTCGGCCGAGTGGCACGGTCAGGAGACTGGGCCACAGCAGAGAGTGCCGCCAGAAGTTCGCGTTGAAGTTGCTGGCCAGTCGCGGCGAGTTGGCCCGGCTCATCGCTTGGTACGCGCGATAACCCATCTCCCGCAGATTCACGGGGCGCGACTTCAACAATTCTTTCGGTTTCCACTGGAACGGCTCCCGAACCGCGGGTATGAGCCCGCACCAAGACATCGGATCGAACGGTAGATCGCAGCACCTCGATTGAGGGGCATTCGCCGCGCGGAGCGTGGGGATTGCGATCGATTCCAAGGAGGGGCCATGCGGCGAACATTCGTGCTGGGACTGGGGCTGACCGGTTGGCTCGCGGGTTCGGCGGCCGGGCAGTTCGGCTCGCCGCCCGCGGCCGCGCCGCCCGCTCCGTTCGGTGGCGGGGTGCCCATCGGCTCGCCTTCCATTCCCACGATTCCGAGCGCTCCGATGGCACCGAGCACGGGTAGCTACGTCGCGCCGGTCGGAGGACTTCAGCCCGCGAATTCGTTCCGCCCGGCCGGAACGCCCGCGGCCCGGCCCGTCGCACCCGTCGAGATTCCCCTGGCCCTCGGGCCGAACCATTCGATGCTCGTGAAGCCGGAAGACGGCGCGTACTTCATCTGCGTCAAGAGCTACTCGCGGCCCCACAATCCGGACGAGAACGAGAAGGGCTATACGGTCAAGGAGCTCGCCGAAGCGCTGGCCAACGACATTCAACAGACCCAGCGTGCCCGCGTGTTCCTGTACGAACTGGTCTCGGACGAGAAGAAGGCGCAAGCGACGGCCCGCGCCGCGGCCCGCCAACGCGCCAACGAGTTCGAAGCGGCCCTCGCCAGCTACAAGCAGAAGAGCGAACTCCAGGGCATGGAATTCTACCTCCCCGATCAGGCGGTCAAGTACCAGACGTTTCACTACCGCGATCAGGTGGCCGTGCTCGTCGGCGGGTACAAGACGGAGGACGACGCGGTGAAGGCGCTGGGGGCGATCAAGAAGTGGCCGATGCCCAAGGATACGCGGCTCATGGATGGCGGCTCCATCGCCACCCGCAAGCCGGATGGCAAGATCGAGATCGAAAAGTCGTTCCTCAACCCGTACGCTCAGGCGATGGTGGTTCAGAACCCGGCCATCGCGAAGCAGATTTCCACCCAACCCGTGCCGCTCGATCCGCTCATCATCAAGTTGAACGAGGACCGCCCTTACAGCCTGTTGAAGACGACGAAGCGGTGGACCATCGCGGTGAAGTCCTTCTCCGCTCCGGTCCACTATCAGTCCAAAGACGACGACGGCTCGGTGATGAAGCGAATCGGAATGTCGAAGGGTGCGGACATTCTGCGTGCGAGCGCGGAGCAAGCCGAGGCGCTGGCCAAGGCGCTGCGGGAAATGAAGGACAAGGCCGGCAACTCGCTCATGCTCGAAGCTTACGTACTGCACACTCGCACCGCGAGCCTCGTCACCGTGGGGCAGTACGATTCGCCCAACGATCCGGAGTTGATCGAGAAGCAGCGGATTCTCACCCACCTCACGTTCAACACGAGCAAGGATGAGAAAGGAAGTCAGCTCATGGGCCCGCCGGGGCAGAAACTGTTCGGCGACACGGCCAATACGATCATGCCCGTGCCGATCCCGAGGCATTAGAAAAAGGGTAGTTGCCAAGCCGCGAATTGGCTAGCATCATGTTAGAGGGGCGAACGACGATTCGATTTGAAGCGGGGCCAGGCCAATGAGTACGACGTTTCCGATGCCAACCGCCTCGACCCATGCGACGAATGATGCAGCGCGGTCGCCGGTGGAGTTCGTTCGAACGATGTCGCCGGAGGATAAGGAAGACGTGTTCGTGGCGTTGCTGGAGGAACTCCTCGCGCGATCGAGCAAGACCGGCCTGATCCCGTTTGAAAGTGTACGCGGGCAGTTCCTCGGATACTTCGTTCCACCAGCGGCTGCGAAAGAACTCGCCGACAAGGAGTGGAGCGAGATGCCTTCGTCGATTCGAGAACAACTCGGCCGACCGGTCGAAGACCTCGACGACTGCATCTCGGCGGATGCCATGCTCGCTCGACTCAGGCTGGGGGCTGGTTCGACACATCCGTAACCACGACTTCGAGCGTGACTCCGCCCCAGCCCCAACCTCCGGTTCTCCGCGACTTGTGAACGAAGCGGATCCAGGTATCGGCGGAGAATCGCCAGACCCAGCTCGGCGGATTCAACTCGGGGTGAAACTTGGCACCCGACGGCACTCCATCGGTTTCTTCCAGTTGGCGGATCATTTCTTCCGCATGGATCAAGGCAACTCCTGCGTTCCCCGTCGGTGGTTGGCTCAGCCGTGCTTGCCACGCGTCATAAGCATCGCGGGCAGTCTTGTGGAATTTGACGACGACACGCATGGAGGTTCTCCACGAAGCCACTTCCCGCATTGATACATCCCCATCCGAACCTTCGCCCAAGTTTTCCTCAAATATTTTCCCATTCGCGCGAACCACCTTGTAGGCCACTGCGTCCGAGAAGTACACCGCCCCACGGGTTCGCCCGTAAGGCTGGTGTGAAACTCGGGTAAAATAGGCGGGAGACGGTTGATTCGCCGTCCGATCATCGGTACCATCACCGATTCGGATGCGGACTTCCGAAGTCCCGTCCTGCGTTGTTTCTTTCACCCTTAACTGTCGGTTTGAAACCGGGTTTCTGCTTTGGAAACCGGGTTTCTGGTGTCGAAGTTCGGCGGCGGTTCAAACCCGAACCCCGCCCAAACGCCCGTCGGAGGTTGTGCGATGATCACGAACCTGAAGAACCTGGTGACGAAGACCGCGACGGTGGGCAGCGCGAAGCTGCTCACCCCGGCCGATCGCATCGGTCTGGGTCTCGCGGTCGGCACGTATCCGGCGAGCGTCCTGTCCCCCCAGCGTCTGGATTCCGAATCGAATCCCGGCGGGTTTCGGCAGGAGCAATCGTCGGAATCGATGCGCGAGCATCGACCCGCGATGGCGACCGCCAAGCCCCCGGCCGGTTCGGCCGGACGCGACTGTTCCGGTTCCTCGGCTCACCGCTGGCTACCGTCGTTATCAGCGACCAAACGCCAGCCCGCGACCGACAGATTGCTGTCGGTCGTCGGGATGAGTCGGATGAGTTTTCCCGCGGCAACAATGCCAGGGGAAACAAACCCGACTTCGGCCGCCGCAATCTGAGGTGACGCACGGCATAGAACGCACGAACTGAAGTGGTCACAAACACAGGCAAGAATGCCTGTGCCACCAATCAGAGCGTCCGCGTTTCGAACCGTGAAGTTACAACCGGAAAACCAATCGCTTTTACGCTGGTCCCTGACGCGTTGACCGTTTGCGCTTAGGTCGCACGGTGCGCCGGTGCCCACGAACAGACGGGTCCTGGGGAAGCGGCCAAGATGGCCGCGCTCCCAGGGAACACGCCCAGTCGTTCGGGACAAACCACCGCCGCATGTGACGCTCTTCGCACACGAGTCCGCGCCGCTTCGGAAGTGCCGTTCCCCCGCTCTGATCCAGGGTGGAACAGCCTACCGAATCGCACGGGCCAGCCTTCTCACAAAGGGGAAAGGATCGGGCAGGACTTTCACCATGGGCTGGACGGAAATCATCCACCTGGTCGAGCGGGCACAGGTCGGCGATCGGGAGGCTTACGGCGAACTCGTCACGCGGTTCCAGGGCAGCGTCTACGCCATGGCGTTGGCCCGCGTGAAGAACCCGCTCGAAGCGCAGGAACTCGCGCAGGACGTCTTCGTTCACGCGATGAAGAAGCTCCCGCAGCTGCGCGATCCGCGGTGCTTCGCCGGCTGGTTGCGGCAGATCACGGCCCGAATGGCGATCAACCGCGTCACCCGGCGCGGCGTGCTCTTCGGCGCCAGTCCGGACCTGCTCGAAGCCATCGCGGACAAGGTTCGCACGGCGGAAGAGCACGTCGCGGTCGGCGAGGCGGTCGGGCAGTTGAAGGTCGGGCTCGCCCGGCTCAAGACGCTCGATCGGCTCACGCTCGAGGCGTTCTACCTCCACGGTCGAAGCCTCAAGCAGATGGCCCGCGAGTTCGAGGTGCCGACGGGTACCATCAAGCGGCGTCTGCACGTGGCCCGGCTGCGGTTGCGGGAAGTGTTGGAGACGATCGACCCGAGCCTCGCGGACCGCTTCGCCGAGGCCGGCGTCGAACTCGCCGTGTAAGCTGAGCCGGTTGCCGATGCCTTCGCATCGGCAAACCGACCTCTCCCCCGCAAAAGCCGGAGGCGAGGTGAAGAAGCCGCCGGTTCCAGTGACAACGTACTGTCACTGTTCGAGTTCCCACCCGAACCCGCCGGGGAACTGGTGCCTCAAGTTGTGAGTCCATGCGAGCGGTTATGTGCTTGGAGAAGGCCATCCGTGGCACCAGTCAGGAGTTGGGGCGATTCGCGAAAGCGACTTTCAACCCCAAGCATAACCGTTCCCGACACCCAGCTGCAAACTATGTATCGCACCCCGTAGGCGCACCCCTCTTCCGGGTGTAGCTATAGATTTTGGCAGCTGCCATCTGTTATTCTGTACGGACTTACGCCAAACAGGAGGCAAGGATGCCATCGCTGACCATCGAATACACGACCGACGCCGAACGGCTCGAACTCGAACGGGCCGTCGCCTACGTC
>JAYTGN010000230.1:0-4678 GCA_043733485.1 Gemmataceae bacterium | reverse complement strand
GACTTGGCCATAGGCCATGGCCTGGAGCATCGAAACGATGTGAATCCTTGCCGACGGCAGCAAATAGATATGCGTCTGGCTTTGAAGTTCTTCGAGTTCCTTCGCGGGCATGAAGCGGTCGATCACGCGGATCCAACATTTCTCGACCAATCGCTGATAGCGGTCGTCGAGGCGGGGAAGCTGCGTTCGCAGTGTCAGTCGCAGTTGGGGATATCGTTCGTGGAGAATCTCGAACGCTTCGAGAACGTCGAGCCCGCCGCGCAAGTAAAATCCGACCTGCTGTTGGTGCCAAGAATTTGTGAACAGCAAATCGATGGTTTCGGATTCGTCCTGCGTTTGCCAGCGCTCGGGAAGCCGTACTCCGAGTGGAGCATAGTGCGTCTTGCGGGCAATGATGTCGCTCTCGAACAGTGTGGGGAGCGTGTCGAAAGTCGAGCGCATGTGCGTCAGGATCGCTCGGCAACTCGGGGATTCGAGCAACGCTTTTGTCAGTTTGTAGTACGGGGACGCCTTCACATCGAGATCGGACGTCAATCCGTTTGGCAAGAATGGGAAAAACAGCGTCGTCGAGTCTTCAATCTCAATCACCCACGGGTGCTGACCATAAGTCTGGGGTAAGCTGGTGAGGAACGCGAGTTCGGCTTTTCGCGGTGCCATGACCTGCGAGCGGAAATGCCGGGAGTGTACGAACGTCAGCGTGGGTCGGATCAATTTCGTTTTGCGAATGAGATATACGACCAGCTTCAGACACGCCATGAGTGTGACGGCACATTGGACGAGCCCGAATTCTCGCAAGTTCAGCACGAGACCGCGGGCCGAACGGAAGGGGAGCGTCGCCAGCCTTAGAAAGCGGGGGAACAGGCTCGGGCGCGTTTCTTTTTTTCGGGCTGTCAGCTTGGCGAGGGGTTGCGAGCGGACGAATTTGTATCCGGCCGGCGGGAGTTCCGTGTGGCCGAACTGCGGGTGGGCTCCGCAGTTGCCGAACCATTTGAAGGTGGGCAGCCATCCGAGGAACTCGACGGGCGAGGCTTCGCGGAGAGCCTGAATTCGTTCCTGCACGTCGTCGAGCGATTCGGCCGAGACCACGCCATCGCGAGCGCGGTCTCCTTCCCAATTCAGGTCGAGCGCACCGTATCGTTGGGGCACGCCGAAGATGCGGCCGGCGTGCCGCACGAGTGCGTAATCCTCAAAGGAACCGAGGGGTTCGCTGAGGAATGGGGCCGGATCGAAGCTTGCGATGCGGGCCTGAAGAATTTCTTCGGTGGGGGCCGAGATGATCGCCGGGTGGAAGCGGAGTTGTTCGGGGTTCGTGGGATCCACGCGCGCCACCCGCGTGGGGATGCCGTACACGCGCCCTTCAAATCGCACGATCTCGAAGTCGGCCTTTGCTTTCTTTTCGCGCGTGGCGGTCTCAGTCACGGGACATCCCTTTCCCTGGACGCGGTCTTCCTTGACGGTCTGAAGTGAAAGGGTAGCTCGCGCGTGCGCCTGCTGTCAATGCCGTTGGGTGTGCCGTCGTGCCGTCGGTGCTAGGTTGTTTCGTTCGCCGACCGTCCGATCTTCAAGTAGAGCGGCGGGAGCAGGAACAGATTCAACAGCGTGGAGGTGACGAGGCCGCCGAGGATCACGACCGCGAGCGGGTACTCGATCTCCTGGCCTGGCTTGTTCCCGGTGATGGCCAGCGGCAGCAAGGCGAGGCCGGTCGCGAAGGCCGTCATGAGAATGGGTGCGAGGCGTTCCTCGGCACCGCGAAGGACCAACGCAAGGCCGAAGGGCATCCCTTCTTCTTGCTCCAAGTGGCGAAAGTGGCTCACGAGCATGATGCCGTTGCGGGCCGCGATTCCGAGCACGGTGACGAACCCGACCAGCGAGCCGAGCGACACGACGCCGGTGGTGAACATCACCGCGAAGACGCCGCCGACCAGTGCGAACGGGATCGTGAGGGCGACGAGCCACGTCGGTCGCCAGGCCCCGAAATCGACGAAGAGCAACAGCACGATGCCGACCAATGAAAGGCCCGCGAGGCCGTACAGCTTGCGGGTCGATTCCTGGCGAGCGGCGTATTCGCCCAGAAACTCCGGGTGGTACTCGCGGTCGAACGAGATGGCCTTCACCTTTTCTTCCACGTCGCGGGCCACGGCCCCGAGATCGCGACCGGCGACGTTGCAGGTCACGTCGAGGCGGCGGCTGGCATTCTCGCGTTTGATCTCGTTCGGTGCTCCCACAATCAAGACATCCGCGACGTCGCCGAGCCGCACTTGCGTGCCGATCGGCGTGTCGATCTCGAGCCGCCGCACCGCGTCGAGATTCGAACGCAGCCGCGGCACGCCCCAGACAATCACGTCGAACTTCTTCTGCCCGTCGAACACTTCGCCGACCTTCGTGCCCCGGAGCAAGGTCGTCGAAGCTCGGCGAACGTGGCCCGCAGTGAGCCCGAATTTCTGAGCGGCTTCGGGCCGTAATCGCACCTCGACCTGAGCCACGAGTACCTGGGGTTCGACCTTCAGGTTGGTCACGCCCGGCACGTCCTTCATCGCGGCTTCGACTTCCTTGGCCTTGGCCCGCAGGACGTCGTGATCGGGGCCGAAGAGCCGCACCACGATGGTCGCGCTCGAACCGCTGAGCACTTCCTTGATGCGTTCGCGCAGGTAGGTGAGCAGGTCGCGGTAGAGCCCGGGGAAGCCGTAGACCACCTCTTCGATGCGTTTCACGGTGGGGCCGTAGTCGGCATCCGGATCGATGCTGATCCAGAGTTCGGTGAAGTTCGGGCCGACCGGTTCGTCCGCGACTTCGGCGCGGCCGATGTGCGAGCCGAAGTTGCGGACCAGCTTGCGTCCCTGGTCGTCTTCGAGCTTGCGGAGGTCCTGGCTGGCCCGGACGGTCACGCGGTGCATCGCCTCGATCGAGGTGCCGGGCTTCGCGACGAAGTGCATGAGGAAATCGGTTTCCTGGAAGTTCGGGAGGAACTCCTGGCCGAGCCGCGTGGTGGCGAGCCCGGTGAGTGCGAACGCAGCGACCAGCGCGATGAGGCAGGCGTAGGGTCGCGCCACCAGCGGCGGCAGCAGCTTGCGGTAGATGCTCTTCAAGAGTCGCGTGAGTGGCGGCTCGTGGGCGGTCTGCTTGCGACCCGTGAGCAGCATATACGAGAGCGCGGGCGTGACCGTGAGCGCGACCACGAGCGAAGCGAGAATCGAGATGACGTAGGCGATGGCGAGCGGCCGGAAGAACGCACCCGAGAGGCCATCCAGGAAAAAGATCGGCACGAAGACGAGGACCACGATCAGGCTGGCGTAGACCACGGCGCTGCGCACTTCCAGCGAGGCGTTCAGCACGATCTGGAAGGCGGAACTCGACCCATCGCTTTGCCGTAATCTTCGCGCGATGTTCTCCACGTCGATGATCGCATCGTCGACCACTTCGCCGAGCGCGATCACGAGGCCGGCCAGCACCATCGTGTTGATCGTGGCACCCGAGTAGCTGAAGGCGAGCAGTGCCGCGACCAGCGAGAGCGGGATGGCCGTGAGGCTGATGACGGCGGTGCGCCAGTCGTAGAGGAACGCGATGAGGATGAGCGCCACGAGCCCGCAGCCGATGAACAGTGCGTGCTTCAGGTTCTCGAGTGCGCGTTCGATGAACGTCGCGGGGCGGAAGATGGTGGGGTCGATTTCGACATCCTGGAGGCCGGGCTTCAGCGATTCGATCGCGGCTTCGACCCGCCGCGTGAGTTCGAGCGTGTTCGCCTGCGGCTGCTTCTCGACGATCAGAAGCAGGCCAGGTACGTCGTTGATGACGGCGTCGCCGATGGGTGGCGGCGAATTGAAAGTGATGTCCGCGACCTTGCCGAGGGGAACTGCCGCGCCGCCACGGAAGTCCACGACCGTGCGGGCGAGGTCGTAAGGGTCGCGAATGGGCGAGACGTGCCGGATCGGGATGCGCTGATTCGGCGTGTCGATGAACCCGCCGGCATCCAAAGCCACGGCGTCCCGCGTCGCCAACGTCACCTGGTCGAGCGTGACGCTATTCGCTCGCAGCTGGTCCGGATCGACGAGCACCTGGAACTGCTTATCGCGTTGGCCCCAGACGGCGACGTTGGCCACGCCGGGCACCGACATGAGCTTCGGCCGCACCGTGAACATGACGATCTCGGTGAGGTCGCGCTGCGAGAGCGTCTTCGACCAGAGGCCGATCTTGAGCACGCGGCTGGTGGACGAGAGCGGCTGCAGAATGACGGGCGGCCGCGCGATCGTGGGAAGCTGCCGCGCCGCCTCGGTCACGCGTTCCTGAACCAGCGGCCGAATCTTCAGCGGGTCGGTGCCGTCTTCGAGAATCAACACGACTTGCGAGAGCCCGAGTACGGACTTCGACCGCACCGTCTTCACGTTCGGCAAGCCGTTGAGGGCGTTCTCGACGGGCACCGTGACGAGCGATTCGACTTCGTTCGTGGAGAGTCCGGGTGCTTCGGTTTGGATTTCGACGAGCGGCGGCGCGAACTCGGGGAAGACGTCGAGCGGGGCGCTGCGGATCGACCGCGACCCCACGATGAGCAGCACGATGGAGAGCGCGAGCACGACCACGCGCAGGCGAACCGAATTGGAAATCAGGGCACTGAGCATAGTTTTTTGGGCGAGCCGAGTCGCGTGAGCGGCCGGGTTCTTCCTAGACCTCACCCGGTCGCTCA
>JAYTGN010000229.1:0-12202 GCA_043733485.1 Gemmataceae bacterium | reverse complement strand
AGGCGATTCAATCGCTCGGTGGCGTGAACTTATCGAAACCCGGTTTCTGCTTTGGAAACCGGGTTTCTTGAGCCACCCAGAAACCCGGTTTCCAAAGCAGAAACCGGGTTTCGATCTCCTCGCCTAAGCGAATGCTTTCACGTCCGCCGTCTGGGCCGCGTGCCACTGCTCCACCGTGCCGATCGGCAGCCAGTAATTCGCCTCGACCACTTCAAATGCACCTGAAGCCGCGAGCTGACTCACCGCGTCCGTGATTTCGTATTCGCCGCGCGGCGAGAGCGGCAGCGTCAGGTCGAACACCGAGCGCGGGAACAGGTAGGCCCCAATGTTCGCCAACTGCGGCGCGGTCAATCCCCGAGGCTTCTCCACCACCTTCTCCAGCAAGTTGCTTTTGCCCTTCCGAAACAGAATGCCGTAACTCTCGGGTTCATCGACGGGGTGCGCCAGAATTCCCATCGGCACCTGGGCCAACCGCGCGACGTCGGCCTGACCGATGAGGTCGTCGCCATTGAGGACCATCACGCGATCGGAGGTCACCGCATCGCGGCAACTCATCAGGGCGTCGCCGGTGCCGCGCGGCTCGGGTTGCCGCACCGTCGTCCAGTTGCGAACGTGCGTCTGCTTCACGAGGTAAGCCTCGATCTGCTCGGCCAGGTAGTTCACCACGACGATGAGCCGATCGACCGGTGGCAGCGCCCCGATGATCCAGTCCAGGATGGGACGGCCCTGCACGTCCAGCAACGGCTTGGGAATCGTTTCGGTGAACGGGCGAAGGCGAGTGCCTTTACCTGCGGCGAGAATGATCGCGTCCATGCTACTTCTCCAGAATCGTTCTTGCCATTACCACATCGCGGCTCAGTTGCTCGGTCAGTTCGGCAATACCGGCGAAGGGCCGCGTGTCCCGCAATTTGGAAGCGAACTCCACGGAGAGTTGCTGGCCGTAGAGGTCGCCGGTGAAGCCGATGAGATGTACCTCGACCTTGCGGGCGTCTTCTCCGAAAGTCGGATTGGGTCCGACGTTCGCGGCCGCGGGCCAGACGGTTCCGGAGACAGTGGCGCGAACGGCATAGACGCCGTTGCCGGGCAGCACGGTCGGAACCTCGCCGAGATTCGCGGTGGGGAACCCGAGCGTCCGGCCGCGCTTCGCCCCTTCAATCACGGTGCCCGCGATGCGGTACGAGCGATCCAACAATACCGCGGCGAGCGCGACATCGCCCGTCGTCAGGGCCGTTCGCACTCGACTGCTCGAAACGGGTTCTCCGGCCCAGGCGAACGGCGGCACTTCTTCGAATCGGATCTCGGCGACCGAGCAGAGGCTCCGCAATGCGTCCGTGTTTCCCGCGCGGTTGCAGCCGAAGCGAAAGTTGTACCCCTCGACGACGGCCTTCGCCCCCAGTTGCCTCAGCAGCACTTCTCGAAAGAACTGGTCGGGAGAAAGCGCGAGCAGGCTCGGCGTGGTCCGGAGCACGACGACGCAATCGGCACCGATTCCGTGGAGCAAGTCCGCGCGATCGGGAAGCGTCGTGAGCGGTGGCCGGGATGCGGCCATTGGGAACAGCACCTGGTACGGAGGCGGATCGAAGGTGACGGCGACAGTTGGACCTTGGACTTCCTTCGCACGCCGCCGGGCCGCGGAGATCAGAGCCTGGTGCCCGAGGTGGACGCCATCGAAATTTCCCACGGCGACCGCGCCGCCCGCGAACCCCGGCGGCGCGTCATCCATCCAATCGAGTGCGGCAATCGCCATGCCGTTATCTTGCGGTGTACGTCGCGTTTTGACCAGCGAGCGTTCCCGTCTACTCAGAAGCCGCGCGAGGTGCTACGTTGAGGGTTCGAGTCTGTCGGTCGGCTGGACGGTCGCCTCGTGGTTCTTGGAAACGAGGACGACGGGGAGGAAAGTCCGGGCTCCATAGGGCGCGGTGGTGGGTAACGCCCACCCCCGGCAACGGTTCGCGCCCCGGCGCGGGCCGCCAACGGGCGGGACAGTGCAACAGAAAGATACCGCCTGGCTGTTATTGGTTATTGGTTGTTGGTTATTCGTGGTGTCGCATCCAATAACGAACAACGAGTGACAAATAACAGCCCGGTAAGGGTGAAATGGTGCGGGGCTTCGGCCCTTAAAGTAAGAGCGCACCAGCAGCCGGGCGACCGGCTGGCTCGGCAAACCCCACCGGGAGCAAGGCCAAGCAGGGGACAGGACCGGCCCGGTCCGCCACGATCCCCGGGTAGGCTGCTCGATCCCGCGGGCAACCGCGGGGCTAGATAAATGATCGTCGCCCGCCGCGAGGCGGGGACAAAACCCGGCTTATAGGCCGCCCGACAGACTCGTCCGGGATTCTTCTCAAAACCCGGTTTCTGCTTTGGAAACCGGGTGTTTTGAAGAGAAACCCGGTTTCCAGAGCAGAAACCGGGTTTCAATCAAGGCAGCGTCACGTTCTCCATTTTGAACGGCACTTCCACCATCACGGGCTTCGAACCCATCAGCACGAGTTTCGTCGGTAGGCCGTCCGGGCAGGTGAACTGCATCGAAGTTGTCATCGTCATCTCCTCGCTCATCGTCTGCGACGAGGTGAGCGTCATCAGCCGCACCGGCTTGCCCGCAGCGTCGAACCCCTTGATCGAACTCGCGGCCGTGGTCGCGACCTCGCCGGTTTCGGCGAGTGCTCCCCACGGATTCATGCGCTGATTCATAAGCCACGGTGCCGGAGACTCCGTTTGAATCTTGAGGATGGACTTGCCGCCCTTCTCGCCGGCCTTCACTTCGACGACGACCAGCTTCACGCCGCCGATTCCCTCGACGCTCTTGCCCTTGCTCTCGGCGATGTCGTCGATCGTTGCCAGCGGCTGATTGGGAACGGAGATTTCGCAGATCACGGTCCCTTCGAGCAACTTCAAGGAACGCGCCGAGGGCGTGGCGATTTTGATCGGCACGGGGACGACCCGCGGGTTCGGGTAACTGCTGAGGTTGTTGGGCGCGTCGCCATCCCAGGCTCGGAAGGCCATGCCTCCCATGCCCATGCCGCCGATGAAGCCCGCGCCTTCCATGTAGTCGTTTTGCGCGGGGCCGGGATCCTTGCTGGTGCTCCCAGAACCGGGCCGCCCCGCGTCGTCGACCACCTTGGTAATACGCACGCCGTTGACCGTTCGCCAGTTCAGGCCGGGCATCGGGGCGACATCGAAATGGAGCAGCACTTCGCCGCTGCCGAGATAGACGCGATGTTTTGGGAAGCTGCCGGGCAGTGCGATCACGCGAACCGCTGAGGAACGGCTGCCGGGCGGCGTCGCGGCTTTGCCATCCGTAAGTTTCACCGGAACGGCTTCCGGCAGCGGCGGCGGGGGTGGAGGCTGATAGTAACCCCGTCGCGAACGCTGCTCCTGCTTCGGCACCGGCAACTCCGACTCGAACACTTCCTTCAATCCCGCCGCGAGGCAGAACGCGGCCACCGCTTCCCAAGGCGGTAACTCGCCCGTTTCACACGTCACCAGCCGAAGTGGGTCCGCGATGTTCGCCGCATCGAGAACCAAGTTGATGCCCGTGCGGGCTTTCAAATCGTTGACCGCAGTGCCCAGGGGAATCTGCTGGTACGCAAGCCGCACCGGCTTCGCGTTGAGCCGACCGTTCGCATCGGCTCGGCGGTTGAAGTTCGTGAGAATCAGAGCCGCCCGCTTGCTCACTTCCGGGTTGGGATCGCGCGTGGCGGCTTCCAGCGCCGGTAAGACCGCCGGCCCGGAACGCTCCAAGGCCGCGACCGCGGCTTCGCGCTCGGAGTACGATTCGGAACCGAGTTGCTCGACGAGCCGTTCCGGCGAAAGCGCGGACTCTAGTGGAGGTGCCGCGAGTACGGCCGCAGATAGCGTGCAAATTCCCACCGCTGCCAGTAGCCGGGTCATGGCGCACTCCTCGACCGAAACGGACTCCCACCATATTACTCACGCGGTCCCTCCTCGCACAAGCAGCAAGTGTCGCGAGTCGAACGCCCCAGCTTCGCGCGGCGAGTACAATTCACCGGGTCGAGGCAAATTCCGCCTCGCGGTGCCGTCTTTTCCGCTTGATTCGCACTCGTACCGAGGCTATCCGTGCTGCCCGAGAACCCCGAGATGCAGTCGAAGCCGGTGGAACCGAGCGCGATTCCGATCGCGCGATTGGCGCAGCCTCCCGTGCCGAAGTCGAGCGGGAAGTGGGTGCGAATCCCGCTGCTCGCTATCGGCGGAATGCTTGCGATCGTGTTTGCCATTGCGCTGTACGTGAACCCGTACAACGCGGACGGCTCGGCGCGAACGATGGCCACGCACACGACGCTCGGCCTGCCGCCGTGCAACTTCGTGGTGATGACCGACAAGCCGTGCCCCTCGTGCGGCATGACGACGAGCTTCGCACTGCTCGTGCGCGGGGATGTGAGTGCCTCGCTGAACGCGAACTGGGTCGGGACGACACTGGCAGTGGGATGGGCCGGGTTGATGGTGTGGTGCTTCGCCGGTGCCGTGGCCGCGAAATTGTTCTTCGTCCCGCACGGGCGCGGCGAAACGATTCTCACGGTTCTGGTCGGCGGCTTCCTGGTGCTCATGCTCGGTCGGTGGGTGGCGATCTTGCTTTCTTGAAACCTGGTTTCTGCTTTGGAAACCGGGTTTCTGATGCAAAAACCCGGTTTCCAAAGCAGAGACCAGGTTTTGAAATCCTCGGAGTTCACGGATGAACGCGATCAACAAATGGGCGAAGTGCTCGGTGTGGCTCACGCTCGCCGCCGTACTTACGATCGGGTGCAACCCAATCCAAACGCTCGGGTTCATCTTCCGCGATGATCCTAAAGTTCAACCGAAGTATCCGCTGCGGCCCAAGGAAGGGCCGAAGAAGGAAAAGGACGCGGAGATCAGCGTGCTGATTCTCTGCTTGCAGCGGCAGGGCTTGCCGATCGAGTTCGGCGGCTCCGATCGCGAACTCGCGGCGGACATGTCCCGAATCCTGCCCGACATGGCCAAGCTGAACAAGGACAAGATCCGACTCGTCTCGGCGGACGACCTCGCGAACTATCAGGCGAAGCATCCGAACTGGCGAACGCTCAGCGCCGCCCAGATCGGCAAGGCGCTCGGTGCCGACTGCGTGATCCAGGCTTACATCGCCAGCGCCAGCCTCTATCAGCCTGCCACGCAGAATCAGCTTTACGATGGGAAGGCCGAGATCGAGGTCAACGTCTACGATTTGACCGGCGAGAAGCCCGTGGAACGGCACTACAACCATCCGTTCGAATACAAGCCGAACAAGTCGCCGGACGTGAGCAACACGAACGTGAACGTCTACCGCCAAGGCTTCCTGGAGACGCTGGCCCGGCAACTGTGCTGGAAGCACATCGAGCATCCGAGCAGCGACGAGATCGCGCCGTAACAACGACGAGAATCCATCGCGAGCGAAGCCGAGTTCGGCTTCGCTCTTTTCATTGGCTCCATACAATTCCCGGGAGCATACTCCCCTCGAACCCCGGCTCCTGAAATGCGGACCTGGTTCCGGAACGTTCGCCTGGCGACATCCACCATTGCCCAGGGCATGTACGTCACGCTGTCGTACTTCGTCCAGTCGTTTCGCAAGAAGACGTTCGCGGAGCACTTCGAGTACCCCGAGAAGCCGGTGCCGATTCGGCCGCGCTATCGTGGGTTCCACCGCTTCGACCTCACGACGTGCATCGGCTGCGACAAGTGCGCCCGCGCCTGCCCCGTCGATTGCATCTACATCGAGAAGGAAAAGGCCGTCGCCCCCGCGAAGGGCTTCGTCGTCACCGGATTCGCCATCGACTATACGAAGTGCATGTTCTGCGCTCTATGCGTGGACCCGTGCCCCGTCGATTGCATCTTCATGGGGTCGAACTACGACATCAGCACGTACACGCGCGATGGCTGCGTGGTGGACTACGCGAAGCTCCCCCTCGACATCGCCTGGGGCCAAGACAGTTTGAACCCGACCGCAGTGCAAGAATCGAAGCGCGTGAGCCTCCCGGTGTGGACGAAATTGGGGTCAGGTGACGGGAAGCAGGAGACAGCAAAACCCACCACTTAATGCTCCCTCTTCAACTGGCTCCTGTCCCCTGAATCCTGGCTCCTGAAATGATCGAACTCGTCCTCTTCGTGGTGATCTTTCTCGTGGCCGGCGGTGCCGTGCTGGGTGGGAATTTGTTCCTCGGCAAACTCGTGCGACCGCACCAACCCAACGCCGAGAAGGGGACGGTTTACGAGTGCGGCGAACCGACCATCGGCTCGGCGTGGATCCAGTTCGACCTGCGCTTCTACGTCGTCGCGCTTCTCTTCGTGATCTTCGATGTGGAGTTGGCGTTCTTCTTCCCATGGGCGGTGGTGTTCGGCAGCGCGAATCGGGCTGCGGATGTTTCAAACATCGCCGAGCAACGCATGGCGGCGGAGGCGATCCAGCCTGTAGCAGTTGCGAACAGCACGGCCGCGATCGACGCCGGGGCGATGAACCAACTCGCCTGGCTCGCCTTCGCGGACATCATGATCTTCTTCGCGGTGCTGCTGGTCGGCTTCGCCTACCTCTGGCGTCGCGGCGACCTAAACTGGGTCCGCAGCACCGCGGCACAAACTGAACCTGAACCCGCAGCCGGCCCCAGTTAGAATGGATGGAGTTCAAGGAGTCCTGAAATGTCAACTATTACTGCGATTTACGAAAACGGCGTGTTTCGGCCGGAAGTTGCGCCGGACCTGCCTAACGGGAGCAAGGTCGAATTGAAAGTCGTTTTTCCGAAGCTCCCGAGGCTAGTCGGCGCGGCGGCCGTCGAGTACTTGCGCCGCGTCACCGCCAACTTCGACCCAGCGACCGATCGACCCGAAGTGACGAGCAACAACGTCGACGAGGTTCTTTACGGGAAGAAGGGAGATTCCGGTGACGTTCGTTGATACATCGGCCTGGTTCGCCCTGTACGTTTCAGGCGATCCGAATTACTTGGCTGCAACGCAGTGGCTTGCTGACAACAGCGATCCGCTAGTCACAACGGACTACGTCATCGACGAGACACTGACACTGCTTCGTTCGCGCGGACGGCGAGGAATCGCTATTCAGTTCGGGCTAGATGCCTTTGCAAAGCTGTTTTCCGACATCGAGTTCCTGGAAACGCAGGACATCGAAGAGGCATGGTATGTCTTCCAGAACTTCGACGACAAAGACTGGAGCTTTACCGACTGCACCTCCAAGCTCGTCATGGAGAAATTGAACATTGACACTGCGTTTGCCTTCGATCACCACTTTCGCCAATTCGGCACGGTGGTCGTCGTGCCCTGAGTCAACCGGAGAGTCCGTTCATGGGAATGCTTGAAGGCCACTTTGAAGACGGATTTGTGGCCACCAACCTGGAATGGGCCATCAACTGGGCCCGCGAGTCGAGCTTGTGGCCGATGACGTTCGGCCTCGCCTGCTGCGCCATCGAGATGATGGCGACCGGTGCCCCGCGCTACGACATCGACCGCTTCGGGGCCGGGGCCTTCCGCGCGACGCCGCGCCAGGCGGACCTCATGATCGTGGCCGGCACTGTGAACCTGAAAATGGCGGACCGCGTGCGCCGGCTCTACAACCAGATGCCCGAACCGAAATTCGTGATCGCGATGGGTGCCTGCACCTGCGGCGGCGGGCCCTACTTCAAGTACGGCTACAACGTGGCGAAAGGCGTGGACCTCGTCGTTCCCGTGGACGTGTACGTGCCGGGCTGCCCGCCCCGGCCCGAGGCTTTGCTCGAAGGCCTCATGCGAATTCAGGACAAGGTCCGCAAGATGAAGCAGTACCACAAGGGCCAACCGGTCGAGATGCCGATCCCGACGCGGACCGGTTCGGTGCTGTTGCCGGACGAACTGGCCACGCCCGTGAAGGCGCTGGAGTTCGTGAAGGAGAGCAAGTCGCGAGCCAAGGCCGCGAAGTGATCTCAAGTCGCAGACGAATTGAGGAGTTCCTCGGCCCAGGCCGCATCGGCCGATTTCAACAGGGGCTCGGGAAGGCCATCGTAAATCGAGGAAGCATAGCCCGAGGCGTCGTAAACGCGGTGTAAAATCGACTGCAAGTCGATCGTCGGCTCGGCCTCTCCCGACTTCACGGGAATGACGAATTGCGGGAGCCGCTCACGTAAAGCCACCGGCCAAAGGTCCACCTTGGGTCGCCGGTCCGCTCGGCTCACGAGCGCATAATACGCGCACTCCGGCAAGTCGATCCACGGCATGCGGGGGCCGCCCCGCAAGAGATCGATCTCCACGAAGTGGGAGCGCGACGAGAGGACCTTCCGGACCTTATTCCAGTAGACTTCGCGGTCGGGTCCGGCGAATTTATTCGAAGGGCTGAGGAGTTCGATGGTCGTCACGACGTGGCGAGCATCGCGGTCGCGGATTTCCAGGTACGCCGAGTGGAGTTCGTCCGCCCCTGGCGGGATGAGAACGGTCGTCGGGGCAGAATGAAACGTCCGCTCTTGGATCGAAACCTGGGCAGTCGATGGTCGAGGAACGGCATGGATCGAGACATCGGGCCTGCCGAGAGGACGACGTTCCTCGGAATCGTATTCGTGGACGAAGACCTGCTCTTCGACGCGAACGTAGTAATTGGGGAGAAGCTGCGGAACCAAGGCTTCGCGGATGGCGATGAGAAAGGTGTTGTGGAAATCCTGCCACACACTCGCCTGTTCGAGATACGGGTTCATTCCGGGAAACGGCGACGGCATCGGGGTTACTCCACTTCAATCCTGCCATTCTATCAGACACTCCCCGCCAATTCTCGCGCCACTTCGCCGACGCGCTTGAGGTCGAGCTTGCCGCTGCCGAGGGTCGGGAGCGCGTCCACCTGGTAGCAATCGCGGACGTCCGGAATCCAGAGGTTCGTCATGCCGCGGTGGCCGATCGCCTCCAACAAGTCGGCGAGCTTGCCTTCCAGTTCCGGCAAGTAGAGCACGACCAACCGTTCGCCGCGCTTCTCGTCCGGAACCGCCGACACGACGAGCACGCGGTCGCCGCCGCCGTGGGCGTCGAGCAGTTCTTCCTCGATTTTTTCGAGCGGCACCATCTCGCCCGCGATCTTAGCGAAGCGGCTGACGCGGCCGGTGATCTTGATGAAGCCATCCGCCTGAACGAGGCCCACGTCGCCGGTGTAGTACCAGCCCTCGCGAATGGCCTGAGCCGTCTTCTCGGGTTGGTGCAGGTAGCCGACCATGACGTTGGGGCCCTTCCCGCAAAGCACGCCTTCCACGCCCGTGGGCAGGGGCTCGCGCGTTTCCTGCGTGAAGGCCTTCATTGCGACTCCGACAATGGGTTGGCCCACCGTGCCGCGGACGTTGCAAATTTGCGTGAAGCCACCGAGCGTGAGGTCCGGCAAGTTCGTGCTCACGACGGGCGAAAGTTCGGTGCAGCCGTAGCCTTCGAGCGGGAGCACGCCGAACTTCGCGTGGAACTCGTCCTGCAGTTTCACGGGCAGCTTCTCCGCGCCGCAAATGATGATCCGCAACGTGCGATAATCCCCCGCATCGCAGCGGCGGATGTAGAAGCGCAGGAACGTCGCGGTGCTGAGCATGAGCGTGATGGCGTGCTTGCGGACGAGGTTGCCCACTTCCTTCGCCGCCCGTGGGTCCGGATAGTAGATCGCGGTGGCCCCCGCGACCAACGGTGCCCACAGGCATACCGTGTATCCGAAACTGTGGAAGAAAGGCAGCACGCCGAGCAGCCGATCGCGGCGATGAATCTGGATCGTGTGAACCGCGGCATCGACGTTCGAACCCACGTTGCGGTGCGTGAGCACGATGCCTTTCGGTTCGCCGGTGCTGCCGCTGGAAAAGACGAGGGTGAGTACGTCGTCGATGCGATGGCGATGCAGGCCGAGCACGAAACGATCGATGAACCAGCCGGGAAGCAGCAGCGCCATCAGGAACGTGCGAATCTGCTGGCCCTTGGTGATGCCCGCGAGTACGTCTTCGAGATAAATGCGTTCCACGCTCTCCGGCAAGTCGAGCGCGACGCGCAGCACGAACCGCTTCGACGTGATGACCGCTCGCAGCCCGGCCTGTTGCGCCGCGGAGCCCACGGCATCCAGCCCCGCCGTGTAGTTCAGGTTCACCGAGGTTTTGCGGAGGAACGCGATGGCGAGGTTCGCGAGCGCCCCGCCCAGGCTCGTCGGCAGCCAGACGCCCACGTTCTGTTCAGCACCCAACTTGTTCCGAAGGAACTTCGTCACGCACATCGCCGCCACGAACGTCTTCCCCCAGGTGAGGATTCGCTCCCCCGCCGCATTGTCAATCACGCACGGCCGGAACAGATTCCGCAGGCTCACCGCGTTGCGAATGAAGACCCGATGCACGAGTGGAAGGTAGTCGCTCTGTCGAATGGCACACTCGGCAGTGAGCTCCTGCACCGCGAGCCGAATCTCGGGGGTTGGGGGTGAGGGGTTCAGCGGCTTCCCGAACATCACGCCCACATGCCGGCGGAAGCCGCGAGGCCACTTCCACACGAGCCGCTCTTCCCGATAGCTGAAGATGCTACACCACAGGCCACCGGTACAGGCCGGGATCACCGGCACGGCCGACTTCACCGTTTGAAGAATCGCGTCGAGTTCGGGGCCGAACGGCAGCATGTGCCCGCTGCGCGTGAGGTGCCCTTCGGGGAAGATCAGCACGGCATCACCGCGATCGAGCGCGGCGGCAATCGCCTCGATATTCACACCTCGATCGGGTGCAATGGTCAGCGGACGCGGGCACGCCGCGCGCAGCACCCACCGATCGAGCAGGCTCACACGATTGCAGACGATCAGACACCCACCGGAGGCGGGGACGTTCTCGCGGCCATACACCCGCAGGCGATAGAGCAAGCGAACGAAGAGCCAAATGAACGGGCGGAGGAGGGGCATCGTGTCGCAGTGAGTTTGAAGGAACGAGCGAATCGGTTCGGAGATTCTATTCAACCTCGCGTCTCGCTTCGATCCAACCGCGAGTCTAGAATGGCCGTTGGCTCGTTATCCGGCGTGGAGTTTCCCAATGCAATCGCTTCTCCTCTCGCTTTGCCTCGGTGCGTCCGCGGCTCAAAACACCGACACGATCTACAAGCCGCCCGCCGATCTCGCCGGCGACCTGGGCAGCTACCGCTCGCCGCTCAAGTTCGACGACGGTTCGCCCGTGCGCACGGCCGACGACTGGAAGAAACGCCGCGTCGAGATTCTCAAGTACTGGCACGGCGCGATGGGCGAGTGGCCCGCACTCCTCGCGAAACCCAAGGTCGAAATCCTGAAGACCGAGATGCGCGGCACCATCGCGCAGCACCACATCAAGCTCGAAACGGCACCCGGCCGCACCACCGACGATGCCTACCTGCTGGTTCCCGAGGGCAAGGGACCATTCCCCGCAGTGGTCGTCGTCTTCTACGAAGCGAAGACGGCCATCGGCCTCGGCAAAGCCGAGTACCGCGACTTCGCGATCCAACTCGCGAAGCGCGGCTTCGTCGCCCTCTCGCTCGGCGGCGACCCGAACACCTACTACCCGACGAAGGAAACCTGCCGCATTCAGCCACTCTCATTCCACGCCTACGAAGCCGCCAACTGCTGCACCGCCCTTGCGAACATGCCGGAGGTGGACGCGAAGCGCATCGGCATCGTCGGCCACTCCTACGGCGGCAAATGGGCGCTGTTCGCCTCCGCTCTGCACGAGAAGTTCGCGTGTGCCGCATGGTCCGATCCGGGCATCGTCTTCGACGAGAAGCGAAGCAACGTGAACTACTGGGAGCCGTGGTACCTCGGCTTCGACCTCGGCAAAGACCAGCGGAAGGCGGGCATCCCGAACGAGAAGAACCCGCGCACCGGGCCCTACAAGCAGATGATGGCCGACGGCCGCGACCTGCACGAACTGCACGCGTTGCTCGCGCCGCGGCCCTTCCTCGTGTCCGGCGGTTCCGAGGATTTGGCGGAACGGTGGAAGCCGCTGAACCATTCGATTGCCGTGAACAAGCTGCTCGGCTTCGAGAACCGCGTGGCCCTGACGCTTCGCAAGGGCCACTCGCCCACCGAGGAATCGAATGAGCAACTGTACCGCTTCTTCGAGTCGGTTCTGAAGGCGCCCAGGCGTTAATGTGTAACCGATGGTCCGGGCTGCCACGATTCCACTCGGGTTTGGTGCGGGACATGCGAAAGTACATCTACTTCAAGCGCTACCGGATGGAGGTGGACCTGCGCTCGGGGGGCACCGTGCTTCCAGCC
>JAYTGN010000228.1:0-12220 GCA_043733485.1 Gemmataceae bacterium | reverse complement strand
TCTCGAACTCGGCGGGCAAGCCCGCCGCTATATGATTTCTACGCCGCCATCTTGCCGGGGAACGGCAGGATCGCCTCCGATTCCTCCGTCGCCATCGGCAACTGTTGGGCCGGCGCTTCCTCCAGCGGAACGCGCACCGTGAAGGTGCTACCCTGGCCCGGACCCGCACTCGCCGCTTCGATCACGCCGCCGTGTTGATCCACAATTTGATGGCTGATGAACAACCCGAGGCCGGTGCCCTTGCCCGTGCGGCTGCGCGTGTAGAACGGCTCGAAGATGTTCTGCAACACCTCGGGTGCCATGCCGCAACCCGTATCGGTGAAGGCCATCTCCGCGAAGCCGTCCTTCGTGCGAAGCGCGATCGAGAGGCTGCCATTCTCGTCGAGGCTGTCGATCGCGTTCACCACGAGATTCAGGATCACGCTCTTCAAATCCTGCGCGTTGACCGGCGCGACGATGTACGTGTCCGGGTTGAAGTTCACGGTCTTGCCGCGGCAATTGGGCAGGTGTCGGGCCACTTCGAGAACGCCGCGAATCAGGCCCGTGAGGTCCGTCGATTCGCGCTTGCGCTCGCCGGAACGGCTGAAGTCGAGCAGTTTCTGCGTGATGTCCTTGCAGCGAAGTGCTTCCTGCTGAATCATCTTGAGGTAGCGGGTGAGCACCTCGACGTCGGCGGGTGCCGCGTCCGTGCTCAGCACTTCCTCCAGCCGGCTTTCGAGCGCCTCGGAACAGAACAAAATGCTGGCGAGCGGGTTGTTGATTTCGTGGGCGACGCCGGCGGCGAGGAACCCGACCGAGACCATGCGTTCGCTGCGGACGAGTTGCCGGGATCGTTCGTTGACTTGCCGAGCGAGGTCCTTGTAAATGGAACTGAGCCGGGCCGTCATGGCGTTGAACTCGTTGGCGAGTTCTTCGAGTTCGTCGCGGGACGTCAGTTGAATGGGGTGGTCGAAGTCGCCGGAGTGAACGCGCTGAACGCCACCCTGGAGGGCCTTGATCGGCGTATAGATCCACTCGCGGAAATAGTAGAGCAGCGCGAGTACGATCACCAGCAGTTCGACCGTGGACGCGACCACGATCCAGAGGCTCTGCCGAATCGTGGCGTTGGACTTGCGAATCCCGCGAGCCACGTCGTCCACCACGGCTTGCCGCAAATCGTGACAGAGTTTCTGGGCTTCGCCGTAGGCGGCCTTCACGTCCGGATCGTTGCGAATGGGAATCGGTTCGGCCCCGGTGCGGGTTTTCTGAAGGGCAATGGTGAGCTTGCGAAGGAGGATCTCGAGGCGATTGAGCAGTTCGGTTTCCATCTCGCCGTTGTCGGGGTCGAGCCCGAGTTGAACCGTTTCGCCCAACTGCTTGCGGTACACGCCGCACCAGAGTTGCGTCTGGTCGACGCGGATGGTGAAGTCGGCATAGTCCGTGTTGTCGTCGGCCGAGGGGCGCTGGTTGTTGTCGGTGAGCGCCGCCACGATGACGTGGATGTAGTCCAGTTCGACGATCTTGCGTTCGGTGATGTGAACGGTGTTGAGGTACGCGCGGAAACCGTAGGCGGTGCCGCCGAGCAACAGCCCGACGCTGCCGACCACGAGGGCCAGCCCGAGCATCAGTTTGTGCCGCAAGCGACGAGGACGGGCCACGGTGCAACCTCCATGTTGCCGTGATTCCGAGACTAAAGCGGGCGAACTGTACCAAGTGCGTTCTTACAAGATAAGAGCAACTTTTTCCGAGCCGCGCGAAGTGCTTACAAGCGACGAAATGGGGTTGCAAAAGTAAGGTGAGTACGCACGCGAGGATAGTCGGGAAACCAATGGCACCGGCATCCTAATCGAACCGGCGACGTGAGTCGCCAGGTTGGAGATGCAACCCGGCGACTCACGTCGCCGGTTCGCCAAAACCAGGCTGTTCGCTAATGGGATCTTGCACTCCCTCTGCGTCTTGGCGGCTTTGCGCGAGCTTTCCCGTGTGGTGAATCACAATCCGATGAGTCCGGTCAAGATGCCGAAGGCGGCCGGCTCGAAGCCGATGAACTCCAGCGGCAGGCTGAAGGAGTCGTTCACCTCGATGCGCACCGTCTTGCCGTCGTCGCGGGTGTAAGTCAAGTTCGGGAACAGGTGCTTGCCGAGTTCGTGGGCGTTCGGGATCAGGCCAATGTCGATGGGGGCGAACTCGGCACTGTCGTTACCGAAGCGCGAGAACGTGCTGATGGCCAGCGGCCCGACGGTGCAGAGGTTCTGAACGACGGACTTCGGGTTGCAATACTGGATGCCGATCGAATCGGCGGGCATCTTCGCGAGGCGGGCCGCGGTCTCCGCGTCGGGCTTCCACTTCTCGATTTCGCCCTTGTGCCGCAGTACCATCCCTTGCACCGGCTGCGGATGGCCCGCGATCACGAGCCAGTCGCCGACGAGGGAATACGTGGGCGTGATGAACCCGAACCCGCGCGAGTAGACCTCGCGAATCTCGACACCGCGGAGTTCCTTCCGCCGAATCTTTAGCGGGCTCGCCGCGAAAGTTTCGAGCCCGCGTTGCAGGCGATCGGTCGCGGCCCGCACCTTCGCCGCGTCCTTCACGGAAATGCAGATCACGGTGCCGAACACCGAGAGGCCTTCGCTCGGCGTCTGGTAGATCACGAACTTGTCGCCGAGGTGCGGCAGCAGGTCTTCCTTCAAATCGAGACCGAGGAATTTGTTGAGTTCGCGTTCGAGGTACGCCTTGCGAAGCTTCGCGATTTCCTCGGGAGTCTTGCCCTTTTCCTCGACTCCGAACGATTCGCCCGAGAAGGAATCGAAGGCGACGAGGCCCGCTTCGTAAGCGCCCATCGGGTCGATCCGGAGCAGCGAGAAGCGGTTCACGTCTGGCGGCAGCGGCGGCAAATCGGCGAGCGTGACCGGCGTCGATTTGATAATCTTGGCGAGCCCCTGACGCGGGCCGGGCAGGTCGAACTCGTAGAGCGCCCGCGATTCCTTCCCCTTGAATCCGGACGAGAAGACGATGGCCTTGAGGTTGCCGAGGCCGACGGCGTCCACCTTGTCCGCGAGGCCCGGCACGAACGGCCCGGCGAGCCGCTTGGCGAGGTTGACCACGTTGCCCGCATCCACGAAGCCGCGGGCCACCGATTCGAAGTCGCCGGTCTTCAGGGTACGTTCGTACAGCGGGTTGGTCGCGATGCCGCCCTTGGCGACGTTCTCGCGCATCCCCTTCACCGCGCTCTCGACCGTGGCCGAGCCCGCGTAAAAGACGAAGTGCTTCCCTTCCATCCACCACGCCACGCGGACGGGGTTGCTCTTGTCCGCATACACGATGGTGAACCCCTTGCGTTCGAGGACGGCGGGCAGGGGGTCGGCCTGCGTGTTCGTCTGGCGGGTGAGGAGCCGGATGCCGCCGAAGAGCACTTCGGCCTGGTCGCCAATGTCCGGCACGATGAGGAACACGCGGCCATCGGGAAGAAACGAATCGGGCGTCGGGGCCTTGCCGTTGAGCAAGCCGCCGAAGGCTTTCCCGATGCCGCTGAGCGTGGGCCGCGGCTCGTTCACCTCGGCGGACAGGATGAAGCCCCGATCGTGGAGCAGCCCGAGTACCTTCTCGGCATTCTTGAGATCGGCGTGAACGGCGCGGAGTTCTTCGGGCGGTTTGCCATCGAGGAGCGGATCGGCGAGGAGGCTCGAACCGAGTAGCTTGGGCCCCTTGGCGAGCAGCGTGCGGAGCGAGTCGCCGGTGGGTCCGGCCATGATGCTGCCGAGGGCGGAGCCTTTGTAGGCGCTGGCGTGCGCCGCGACGCCATCCCACTTGATGTAGAGTTGCGCGGTGGGCGAGAGGAGTTTTTCGGGATCCTGCGCCGATGCGGGAAGCGCGGCGAACATCACGACCGCGAACCCGATCCAGAACCGTCGCGACATGGGGTGCTCCTGCAATGAGGTGATTCCGTTTAGCCGCGACGATGCCGCGCTCCGCTCCGAGGACTCCGCGTCGCGGCTAAACGGTAGCGTTTTATTCCTTCACGGGAACGGGCGGTGCCGGCTGTGGCGCGATCGCCGAGGTCTTCGGCACGCCAGCCGGCACGTCCACTTTCTTCGCGTGGTCGATGAGCGGCAGGGGGGCGAACGTGTCGCCGAGGACACCCTTGCTATCCACGCCCAGCCAGTTGTCCAGCAGCGAGGCGTACACCGAACGGAAGTCGGTCGAATACTTGAGATCGCCGTCGGTCAGGTCGTCGAGCTTCGGGTGCTTGCCCACGAGGCCACCGGTCACCTTCGCCCCGGCCACGAACATGCACGATGCCGCGCCGTGATCGGTGCCGCGGCTACCGTTCTCCTTCACCCGACGGCCGAACTCGGAGTACGTCACCAGCACGACGCGGCCGACGTTCGAACCGAGCGTGGTGAAGAACCCGCCGATGGCGCTCGACACTTCGCCCAGGAGTTCGGCATGTTGATCGGCCTGCCCGGAGTGCGTGTCGAAGCCGACGATCGAGGCGTAGTAAAGCCGCGTGCCGAGCCCCTTGTTGATGAGCCGGCCGATGAGGTTCAGCTTCCCGTTCAGGGTGCTGAGGCTCTCGTTGTTGATCGGCTTCGTGAGACCGGCGGGCCGCGGCACGTTTGCCGGTTGGTTCGGCTGCCCGATGTCCGAGAGCGCTTCCTCGATCTTCTTGAGGCTCGTGTACGTTTGAAGCTGGCGCTTGCGAACGAACGCGGCGAGGTCGGCACTCGTGTCGTCGTCCGAGTTCAGGTCTTCGAGCAACTTCTTCCGCGGCTTCTCGTTACCCGTGAGCTTCAGGTGGAAGCTCTCGCGATCGGCGAGGCTGATGACGCCGCCGTCGGCACCCTGCATGGCGAGCGGCAGGCGTTCCTGGCCGATGAACATGCCGGGCACGCCGGCCTCGTTCACGTTCATGCCAGGAATCGTGCGGGCCAGCCAGCCGTTGCTCTGGCTGCGCTTCGGGTCGCCGAGTTGCCAGATGTCCATGCTCTCGAAGTGCGAGCGATCGGGGTTCGGGTAGCCGACGCCTTGGACGATGGCGAGTTGCTTCTTCTCGTAGAGCGCCTTCATCTCGGTCATGCGCGGATGCAGGCCCACGTAGTCGTCGATCTTGAGAATCTCGCGGCGGGTGTGGGCCAGCGTGGGGCGAAGCTTCTGATAAAGGTCGTCGCCATACGGGGCGACCATGTTGAGGCCGTCGTTACCGCCGGTCATCTCGACGACGACGAGGATGGTGTCCTTACCCTTGGGATCCTTGTCCGCGGCAACGGCCGTGCTGGCGAGGAACTCGGGGACGATTCCGCCGACGGCGAGCAGGCTGCTGCTGCCGAGCGTGCGGGACAGAAAATCGCGTCGCGTGGTCATGGGAAGCTCCTCCATTTAGCGGCCGGTTTACCGGCCGTCGGGTCGAGCGCTCCGGCGGGCAAGCCCGCCGCTAGATGGATCAGTTCAGTTGATATTCGGGCAAGCACATCAGTGCGTGCAGGGCCTCGCGCGCCTTGGCGCGGAACGCCGGGTTGTCCAGATCCTTCTCGCTCATGGTCTTCTTGCCGTCGAGGAGGAACTTCTCGATCCTGGTGCGGGCGGCGGGAGCGATGTCTTCGCCGTAGAGCATCTCGCCCATCTTCGTCACGAGTGCGGCCACGTTTCTCGGCTTCGGTTTGAACAAGGTTTCAGTCGGGTCGACGTTCGATTCCGGAGGCGAGGGCGGCGCTTCGGGTAGAGCGGGCTTGAACCGGGCTGTGCCGGTGGGCACAGGATCGGGAGATCCCGGTGGCGGGATGACCGGTGCCGGCGGTGTGATCGAGTAAACGGCGGCCCCGCCCAATGCACCCGCAGCGGCCGAGATCTGATCCGGTGAGCCGAGCAAGACCTTGGACTTCCCGGCCGGTGTGGCCGGACCTTCCAGAAGCGTCAACATGTCGGGCGTCGGTTCCACCGCGTCCGTGACTGTTGTAGGCGGAGCCACTTTCGCGAACGTGGCGTCGCCCGTGCTGCGAGGGACGCGCGGCCAGTTGCCGGTCGCTACCGTCTCGGCGAAGTTGTTGCGGGCGAGCAGCGTCGCGCTGTTGAGCCAGTCGGTGCCGGTCCGCCAGCCCTTCACGTTCGGAGGCGCGAACAGCACCTGCCCCATCTTGGCCAGCGGATCGACGAGGTCGCCGAGCGGAGCGCGGCCCGGCACCGCGGCCCGAATCGCGCCAATCGCATACTCGACCGGCCACTTCACCCGCTTGCGATAGGCGTGCTGCGAGAAGAAGAGCCGCGACCCAAGTATTGCCTTCACCAGATCCGCGATGTCGTAGTCGGACTTGCGGAAGCGCTCTTCGAGCAGCACGAGCAAGGCTTCGGGCGGCCGCGTTTCACTGACGAGGAACGAGTACAACTTGCCGACGAGGAAGGTGGCGCAGTCGGGCTTATCGCAGCAGAGCCGGACGATGTCTTCGCCGTTCCAGTTGCCGGCTTTACCGAAGACGGACTTCGGGCCGTCGTCGTGGAGTACGGGCTTGAAGTGGAAGGTGTCTTCGTCTTCGTTGATGCGGGAATCGACGTGCCAGCCGGTGAAGGCGCGGGCCGCTTCCTGGATGTCCTTCTCGGAGTAGCGACCGACGCCGAGCGAGAAGAGTTCCATCACTTCGCGGGCGAAGTTCTCGTTCGGGGCACCCTTCACGTTCTGGTTGGAGTCGAGCCACTTGAGCATGGCCGTGTCGCGGGCCATGTCGAGCAGGAAGGGGCGGAACTTGCCGAGCGCGTGTTTGCGGAGGAGTACGTTCTGTTCGAACATGAGTTGCGTGCGTTGAACCTTGGCATAGCTAGTGGCGAAGTGATTGTGCCAGAAGAGGGTCATCTTTTCGCGAAGCGGGTGGCCACCTTCGACCATCGTCGAGAGCCACCAGGCGCGGATTTGCGAGTCGCTTTTCAGGTAGCGACCAGCATCGGTGAGCAGTTCGAGCAGATCGGGTGCCTTGGCTTCGCCGGCCATCAACCTTGCGAGGGTCTTCTCGTAGCCGTCGACGAGGGCCAGTTCCGTCTCGGCAGGCGAGGGGCCGAACGCGGCGCGGCGATAGAAGTGCGCGATCCACTTCTTGTTCCACGGAACCGCAGCCGAGGGCTTATAGGGTGCCCAGGCATCCGCGGGATCGATCTTCTTCAAGTCGGTGGCCAGTGTCTCGGCCATGGTCGCTGCTCCTCGCGATCGTGATGTGAACTTCAGAAGTGCGAGTGGATTATCAGCGCGGGATTGCCCGGTGTCCAGTGTGAAAGTCGATCGCTTGCGGCTCCTCGTCGCGAAGCCGCAAGCGGCAAGACATTTACTTCTTCGCCCGCGCCTCGAATTCCTTGATCCACTTCTCGGGATTGTCCTTGAACGCGTCGCGGCAGCCCGAACAGCACACGAAGTAGTCCTTCCCCTTAAAGCTCACCTTCATGGTGCCGACGCCGCCGCTCACCACGCACTCCGGGCCTTTCGGCACCTCCGCGAACGGCACGCCTTCTTTCGTGGCCCCGACCTGCCAGATTTTCGTGAAGCCGAGTGCCGAGCCGGCGGAACGTGTCTCGAAACGATACAGGTGGCGATTGTGGTGCAGCAAACTGAACGCAATCCGGTGATCCTCACCGACGGGGCCGCCGGTGCGGTCGAGGGTCAAGATTTTTTCGCTGAGCGTGCCGGTGAAGGTCTGTTTCTTTTTATCCAGGGTCGTGAGCGTGAGTTGGTAGGTGGCCTTCTCGACGTTGTAACGAAGTTCGGCGTCCGTGAAGTATTTACCTTTATCGAACGTGGCGGTGAGCCAGGCGTCGTTCTCGTTGAAGTTCCAACCCCAGGTCGCGGTTTCGATCCAGAGCCCGGCCGCCCGCTCTTCCTTCGTTCCTTCGGGGTACCCGGTGCCCTTCCAGGCGCCGACGAGGACGTTGAACGGTTTGAGGCCATCGCGCTGAGAAGTCGGCTTCTCAACCTTGGACGGCTCGGCCGAGACTATCAGCGCGATCGTTGCTGCGACGGCGAACATGGGAACACCCTAAAGGCAGGGAAGCCGCATTGAAAAGATGAGCGCAGCTTACACGAGATTTCGCCCGTTGGAAAGACGACGCTTGAGAAGTGCGGTTTCAAGCCGCACATATCGACAGCCAGGAAACCAATAACATCGGCATTCCAGGCGAACCGGCGACGTGAGTCGACGGGTTGGAGATGCAACCCGGCGACTCACGTCCACCGGTTCACCTCAGTAGCCAGAAACAACACAAGCCCACCGATTCGGTGGGCTTACGAAGGGCAAATCGGCCTGAAGCTGCCGCTCATCGGGATTTCCGAGGCATGCGCGAAGCGGCAGGCATCGGGACATCCGGGAGCGTCTCCGCGATCCGATTGTGGAGGGAGAGCGAGGTATCGCCGCTAGCTACGATTGTGGGGCTCACGCCGTCGCAGGGTAGCGATCGCGTGAGGGAGGCGAGAACGTCGGACGCCTGTTCGGCGTGTTCGTTCTGGATCTTCTCGTAGATTTCCTGCCGATTGACGGGAACGTTGGAAGGGGCTTCGATACCGATCTTGACGCGACCGGGGCCGACGCTGACCACGGTGATGCGGATGTTGTTGCCGATGACGATCTGTTCGCCAGGCTTCCGGGTGAGCACGAGCATGAGATGTCCTCCTTGATGGTGCCGCGCACGAGATGAGGCTGCGGGGTGTGCAGTCCGCCAATCCTTCGGCGCTACTGGCAGTATTCTACTCCAGGCGTATGAGTCTTTCAGGTCGGTTGCGTTTTTTTCTCAAGTTCTCGACTCATACGGACGACTCTCTCGCAATCGTTGTGCCAAATTTCCCGTAAGATCGTAACCAGCTCAAGAGTCGAAACGGGGTGTGGGTGCGGGTGCAGGACTCACTTTGCAAATCCGGAGCCTTGAAACCCGGTTTCTGCTTTGGAAACCGGGTTTCTCGTGGCTTTTAAAAACCCGGTTTCCAAAGCAGAAACCGGGTTTTATTGCGTGTCTGCAGAGCGTTGAATCACTTTCTTCGACTCAAAACGAGGAGCACGAGCCCGAGTGCGACGAGCCCCGAGCCCGCGGCCATCACTTCCAAGACCAATTCGAGCCCAACAGCTTCCGCGGCCTGACCCGCGAGGAGATGTCCGATTGGGGCACTGGCACTGAGCGTTATCGCCCACAAGGCCATGACCCGCCCACGAATCCCGTCGGGCACGCCAAGTTGCAAGGTGGACTGACCCGTCGAGAGGAAGAGGATCAGCCCGAAGCCGACGGCGGCGGCACCGACCAGGGCCGCGGGCAGTTCGGCGGCGATGGCTAACCCCAACAACCCGAGCGCCGTCGCGCTGGCGCCCAGAACCAGGAAGCCGGCCCGGCGCGCGATGCTCCCGAAGGTCGCGGTGGTGAATGCCGCCACGAGTGCCCCGGCACCGAGGGCACTCACGAGGAAGCTGTAAGTTTCCTCGGCCCGACCCAGCCGCTGTCGCGTGTAGGCGGGAAACAGCGTGAGCGTCGGCCACGCGAACACGCAGAGAATCAACGTGCACAGCACGAGCCCGCCGAGGGTGCGGTGCTTCACCAGATAGCGAATGCCGTCCCAACTCGAAGCGGATTCGCGGCCCGGATCGCGCTGGGCATCGCCGGGAACGCGGATGCCTCGCAGCGCCAGAAGCACGGCGAGAAAGCTGAATGCATTCAGCGTCATGCACCAGACCGTGCCGAGAATCACGGGGTTTCCATTCCCCAGGAGCGGAACGAGTTCGCCCGCCGCCAGAAACAGCATTCCCGTGATCGCAGGACCAATGGCCCGCGCCGAGTTGAACAGCAGCGAATTCAACCCGACGGCGTTGATCAGATCTTCCTTGGGAACGAGGTCCGGAAGGAACGCGAGCCGAGCCGGCAGATCGACCGCTTGAACCAAGCCGTTCACGGCTTGAAATCCCAGGATCATCAGGGGCAACACGAACCCATTTCCCACCAGCAGCGCGAGGAGAATCGCGTTCGCCAGGAAGATCATCTGCGTTCGGAGAATGAGCCGCCGCTTGGGCGAGCGGTCGGCGAGGCTCCCACCCCACGTTCCAAACAGCACGGTCGGGCCGACCTGCGCCACCAGCAGATACGAAGGCCAACGCACGTCGTGCGTTTGGTCGTAGATCAGCCACATCAGTGCGGCCGACTGCATCCAAGTTCCCGTGAACGAGACGATTTGCCCGAAGAAATAGCGTCGATAGTTGCGGTGCCGCAGCGAGCGAAAGGTGGTTTCCTCCAAAGCGCGGAGCAAACCGCTCCGGGGTAAGGAAGTGTCGTCGAGCGGCGGCGCTGTTTCGCGATCCATACCGGCCTCAACGGAGTAGTGCCTACCGTGACGGCCTCATTTTATGGCTTCACCGCAAGTGCAGGGGCGGGTTTTGCGCCTCCTGCGTTTGACCCGGCCCGAATTCACTACTAGGCTTCGGGAAATTGCCGGGGCTGGAATCATGCACTGGACCGAAACACCTCAGAACCATCGACTCGGATTCGCTCCCTGGATGGTGAGCTTGATGCTGCTGTCGATCCCGACCGCGGTTCTCGGCGCGCTCGCGTACCGGCTCAATGCCCTTCCGCTGGCGAGCGGGGCCGGGGTTCAATTCCTGTTCGCACTCGTCTTTTTCCGCGCCCACCCCGTCTGGCGGCCGCCCGTCAGCGCCTCGGTGGTCGTGCTCTACCTGATCGCGCTCGGCTGGGCCTGGATCCCCACTCGCGGCTCCACCGACTGGGCCGTTCAGGTGGGGCACGGCGTCTTGCTCCTCGGAGCAGTCGGTCTCGTCGCACTCCACGATTTAACGCGAACCGGTGCCGAACCGCTGCGCCGGGCGAACAAGTGGTCTCGGCGAATCTCGACCCGCACGCACTGGCCCTTGCAAGTGGTCGATTGCCGCACGCTTCCGGAAGTGAACTCGCTTCGAGGGGCGATTGTGGACGAGGCGGGGCCGGCACTCGCCTTGCTTTCGGACCCGCGGCCTCAGGTGCGCGTGGCCGCACTCGGCGCGCTCGAGTATCGGGCTCACTGGCGACCGAGCGAAGCGGAACTCGTGCTCAAGGTTGGGCGTCTGGCTCAGGAACCCGCCGTGCGAGCCGCGGCGGCCTATGCGCTTGCCGCGGTTCGTTCGCTCGAATTGATTCGGGCGCTCGGCGAATTCTTGCGCGATCCTGCGCTCGAAGTTCGCCATGCCGCTGCCGAGTCGCTGCTGTGGGGCGGAGAAGCCCGCTGGCCTTACATCCGAGAATCGGTTCGCGAAGCCTTGCTCGATCCCAAACTCGCCGAAGACGGCCCGTTGTTCCTGGGAACGGCGCGGCTCCCCGCCGCAGCCATCGCCGACCTCACGACCTGGGCCACCGAAGGCGTTCCACTTTCCACTCGCTCCATCCAAACTCTGATGGAACAATACCATCGCGGCCTCCTGGACGCGGACCGCCCCGAACTCGCCAGCGAACTCGCCGGCCAAATGCTCGATTCCGGCACGCCTCCCGGACTGAGAATCGAACTGGCCTCGCTGCTTCGCGATCACCACATGCTCGGGTCCGAGTTGCTGGATCGACTGACGAACCCGGATCAGCCCGGCCCCATGCGGATTTTCGCGGCGGAAGTGCTGCTCCGGGCCAACCCGAACGACCCGGATGGCGTGGACGTATTGCGTGGACTAGCTCGCCAACCGAACCGCGAACTCGCCGTTCAAATCGGCGGCATTTTGCAGAACGTGCTCGGGCTGCAGCTGGGCCTGCCTGCGGGCAACGTGCTGCCGGCACCGAGCAGCAAACCCGCGGCGGACGTGGCCCGGCGAGTCCTGGCCTGGGCCAACGGTGCCGCGCCGGACGTCTTGCGGCACACCCCCGGACCCCAGTCCGGCATCAAGCAACCGAGCCGCGGTTCGCTGCCGGGGCTTCAGCACACGAACATCGTTCCTCAGCCCGCTCCATCGGGGGAACGCCCTCAGGGTTCCTCGGCCGTCTTTTGAACTTCGCGTGATGGGTGTACCAACGATTCTTGGAGTTCAGCCAACCGGAATAAATCGAGGCTGTCCGATCTTCAGGCTGAAAGCCTGGGATTCCTTAGCCCAGGGCAACGCCCGGGCAACGCCCTGGGATTCTGGCTGCAGTCCTGCACCCTGAAGGGGTGCGACTCCGAGACTTACGCGTTCGTCCCGGTCGCAGCCCTTCAGGCTGCTGCTCGCGTCACGCCTTACCCAGGGCTGAGGGATCCCAGGCTTTCAGCCTGAAAACCACTTCTATG
>JAYTGN010000227.1:0-28097 GCA_043733485.1 Gemmataceae bacterium | reverse complement strand
ATGCCCGTGGGCCTCACTCGGCAAGGCTGAAGCCTTGCCTCGCTCCGGCCCACCCTACGCACCCCGGAATGGGTAACAGAAGAACTGCCGCTCGCCTTACATGAGCGGTGCGCTGGCTGCACCGCCGGCAAGGAGAGTACCTGCTTCTTCCTGAGGAGCTGAATCCCCGGATTCCGCTTCTTCGTGTGATCGGGCATCGCCTCGATACGGAGAAGCAGATCTATTCCCTTTTCGCGGTTACGAAAGCGACCGTGCGATCGCTCACATCGTACAGGAATCCGATGCTGATCTCTGGAGGTTCTCATGGCACCAATTCGAGGCCAGCTTGCCATCGCGGGAGAATGGCTGGCACCGCGCGACGACTTCTCGAGTACCAGCCCCGCTAACCTCGACGAGGTGATCGGCACCTTTCCCCAAGCGACACCGGTCGAGGCGGGAGATGCGGTGCGGGCAGCGCGGGATGCCTTCCCCGCCTGGAGGCGAACCAGCCGCATCGTTCGCGCCGAGTGCTTCGACCGGCTCGCCCAACTCATCAAGCGCGACACCGACGACCTCGCGACGCTCATGGCCCGCGAGTGCGGCAAGAACATCACCGAGTGCCGAGCCGAGGTGATCGAAGGCTTGCACATGGTGCAGTACGTGTTCGGCGTCGGGCGGCAGGGGCACTTCGGAGACGTGATCGCCAGCGAGATTCCCGAGAAGGATGCGTTCGTGCGGCGGAAGCCGTGGGGCGTGGTGGCGGTCATCACGCCGTGGAACTTCCCGTTCGCGGTGCCGCTCTGGATGCTGGGGCCGAGTTTGTTGGAAGGGAATACGTGCATCTTCAAGCCGAGCGAAGAGACGCCCGCGGTCGGGCAGCGGCTCGTGGAACTCTTCTTCGAGGCCGGCTTCCCCGCCGGCACCGTGAACTTGCTGCACGGCAACGGCGCGGTCGGCGAGGCGATCGTGCGCAACCCCGGCGTTAACGTCGTCGGCTTCACGGGCAGCTACGAAGTCGGCAAGCGCATCCAGGAAATCTCGGCGAGCCTGCCCGATCGGATCGTCGCGGCCGAGATGGGCGGCAAGAACGCGGTGATCGTGTGCGAAGACGCCCGATTCGACCTCGCCGTGAGCGCCGGCATTCTGTCCGCGTTCAAGACGACGGGTCAGCGGTGCGTCTCGGCGGGCCGCATTCTCGTTCACGAATCGCTGCTCGACCACTATGCGAAGGCGTTTGCCGAGACCGCACAGCGTTTGAAGTTCGGCGATCCGCTCGACCCCAAGAACTTCGCCGGTCCGCTGATTAACGAGGCCGCAATGGAGAAAGTGCAGGGATACAACGCGCTCGTCGAGAAGCCGCTGTTACACGCCCACGCCAGTAAATCGGGCTGTTATCTTTCGCCGTTCGTGTATGTGTCTCGCATCGCGCCCGACCTGCGGACGTTGCGCGAAGAAGTCTTCGGCCCGCACGTCGCCATTATCCCGTTCCAGACCGACGAGGAGGCCGTGAGCATTTACAACGACACGGAGTACGGCCTCTCGATGGCGGTGATCACGGAGGATTACCGCAAGATGCGGTACTACCGCGACGAGTGCGAGTACGGCATGGGCTATGTGAACTTACCGTGCATCGGAGCGGAAGTTCACTTGCCGTTCGGGGGCGTGAAGAAGAGCGGCAACGGCCACCCCTCTGCCGCGGCGCTGGTCGACGCGGTGACTCACAAGACGGCCTTCACGGTGAACCACGGTACCGAAATCAAAATGGCCCAAGGCCTGACGGCGGACCTCGAAGGAGGCACAGGATGAATGAGTCATCAACTTCATCCTGGCGAGTGTTGCGAACGCTCGCTGCCTATTTTGCGGCAGCGATGATGGCAAGGTGTACCTGCGAGACGACAAGAGTCTGATCTGCGTGACGTTAGAGTGACCTGGGAGCGCGGGCGTCCCGCCCGCTTTCTGGCATGTTCGCCGTAGGTTTGCTACTCGCCGCTGGGTTGTTCGCGTTCGGCGTCGGCACCGCCACCCGCCAGCGTCCCACGCTGCGCCGGCTCCACGAAGCACGCTTCCTCCCCAGCGACGAACGCGCCTACCTCCGCGGACAGGTTCGCCGCCGGTTCATCACGTCCGCCATCGTCGCAAGCATCGGGGTCATGATCGGCTGGTCGTACGTCTCCGGCATGGAAGGCCGGGCCACCGAAATCGCCGAGCGTTCTCGGAATGCGGCCGAGAAGTCTCCCGAACACGAAGCCGGTCGCCCCGCCGATGTCCAACCTCCCAGCGACGAGGAAAAACGACGCATCGTCGCGGAGAAGGCTTTCGTCTCGCTTTACGGCTACTTCTGGCTCGGCATTCTCGCCCTGGTGTTCTTGGCGGTGAGTTGTGCGATCTTCGACTTCTGGGCCACCCGCCGTTACTGGATGGCACAGTACCGGATCATCAAGGACGATCACGAGGCGAAGCTCCGCCGCGACCTCGCGGTCTATCGCCAGGCGAAAGACAACGACCGCATGACTGGCCTCGACAAGAAGCAGCCCGACGAGGAGCCGCCGGAGGGGTGAATTCACTTGGATTTCTGCTCGGCGAGCCACTCCGAGAGGGCCTTGACCCCGAGGTCGAGGTACGCCTTAAAGTCCGGATCGCCCTGCTGCTTCATCGTTTTCTCCGGCTTGGGGGCCGCTGGCGGTTTCGGCTGCGCGTCGAGCCAGTCCCACGCCTTCTTGCGTGCGGCGTCCCATTCCTCAGAGGTGAGGAGGAAGCTGATCTTTTTGATCGGGGCCGGGCCGGAGACGACCCACCAGACGTGCAATTCAATCGGCTGAAACCCGTACTTTACGAAGTCCTGACCGCTCAGGTTCAGGGACATGGCGGCGGCCAGGTCCCGCACCTGGATCTCGAATCGCTTCTTATTCTTATCGAGCGTCGTGTACTCGTAGTACGGGCGAGCGTCGGACCGGCAGGCCGTCAGGAGTGGGAGGTCGTCCTTCGTGCCGTGGTTGCCGACGATCAGCACCGCCACTCCCTTCCTCGGTGCGGAGAGTTTGGGGTCGGCCACCAGTCGTCGGGCGATTGGAAGGGCGTCCGGGACACTGGCGTACAGGGCCGTCTCCAGCCCGTCATGGATCGTCTCCGGGTCTGTCCGCCGGTCGAGCCAGATGGCGAATAGCTTGCGTAACGGTTCCTTTTGCGGCCCCCTTACTCCGTCGGTGAAGCTGGCCCGGAGCGCCCACGAGGCCGACGGATCCTTCGCCCCTTTCGGCAAGGGGTGGGTGCCGAGGAACAGAACGGCGGTCGCGTCTCCGAGGGGAACGGCCTCCCGCGAGGCGACGGCCATGGGGGTGCTCTGCCCCGGTGCAGTCATCACGGCCGGCACTTGGCCGACGAACTGTTGGTACGATTTAAGCCCGGCGTCGGCGGCTCGGGTGACCTCGGCGGCGTAGACCTCGGCCGCCTTCTCAGGGCTGACCTCGGCCTTCTCGACCAGTTCCGCTCGCCGGTCGTCGGCCATCATCTCGGCGAACAGCTCCCGGCTCGCCTTCGTGTCCCCGACCAGTTCCTTGAATCGCTTCCACGCCGGCGTTGTCGGCTCCCGCTTCCCGGCGAGGAACGCCTGCCGCTCGGCCGCCTTGATGGCGGCGAGTACCTCGCGCGACCGCTTCGCGACCTCCGGGTTCGGATCGCGGGCTCCGAACTGCAAGGCGAGGATCGCCTTCACCCCGAGGGCGCGGAGTTTGCCCCCTGCGGCTTCGCGAGTGGCGAAGTCCGGGTCGCCGAGTTGTTGAACGAGGGCCGTTGCCGCATCGACTGGCTTGGACTTCGGCTTGTCGGCACCGGACGCGACCGCTCCGTTGGTACCGCCCGGCACCAGGAACGCTCCGCACACAATCGCCGTGGTCAGCCCGACCGCAACCAGCACGCCTTTCAGCTGCGCGACGAACAACGACTTCACCACCCCGTCGGCCGCAAGTGCGGCCACGGCCGAGCCAGGCAGCGAACCCGTTGCGATGCGGACCAGCCCTTCCGGCACGCGGGCGCTGGCTTGCTCCGCGAGCGCTGTCGTCACGGCGGTCGCAGTTGTCATGAGACCGCGACGACGCAGCCGGTCGGCGAGCTTCTTCTTCGCGGTCGCAAGCCGGCTGGAGAGCGTGCCCTCCGGAATCTTCAACTCGGCCGCGGCTTCTTTCCGCGATCGGCCTTGCAGATCGCACAACACCACGGGCAGCCGATAGTGTTCGGGCAAGCGGTCGAGTTCCTCATCGAGGATCGCGACCAGTTCCTGCTGCTCCGACTCTGCCACCGCGTCGGCGGAGTCCGACTCTTCGCGTCGAGTATCTCGGATGGCATGCGCTCGTTTCTGCAATCGGTTTCGCACGATTCGCACACCCTGGGCCGTTCGAACCACGACGCGGTAAAGCCACCCGGCGAGATTGTCGCCGCGTACCGATCCGGCCTTTCGTGCGAGAACTAGGAACGCGGCCTGGAACGCGTCTTCCGCGTCCTGGGTGTGGCCGAGAATCCGGCGGCAAACGGCAAACATCATCGTGCCGTGCCGGTGGACGAGTTCTGCGAACGCCGTTTCGGAACGGGACGTGAGATATGCCCGAAGCAGTTGGGAATCGCGGTCGGGCTGATCGGTTGGGCTCGATCGGGCCGCGATCTGGCAAAGAGCGGCTGGGGTTGATCGGTGCATGTCTCGAACCTCGGATGAACGACCTTCATCGTAGTAGAGGGCATCCGAGGTGCGGCGCGTCGCGCGAAAATCGCAGTTCTCAAGCCTTCCAACTCACGCACCGTAGTCGATGTCTTCGGGGTTGTCGATCTTGTTCGCCATGATGAAGGCGCGGCGGCCCTCCACCTCCTCGCCCATCAGCGTGCGGAACAGCTTCTCCGCCGCGGCCACGTCCTGCATCGTGACCTGCAACATCGTCCGCTTCTTCGGGTCGAGCGTCGTGTCCCAGAGTTCCTCGGGGTCCATCTCGCCGAGTCCCTTGAAGCGAGTCACCGAGATGCCCTTTTCGCCGAAGTGCCGCACCTCGGCCACGAGTTCCCGCAGCTGCGTGAGTTCCTTGCGCGAGCCATCGCGCTCCAGCACGAACCGCAGCGCCGGTTCGCGGCCGGCCAGACGCGGCAGCGCCACCAGGTGCGCCGGCTCGAAGCCCATCGCCTTCAACTTCGCCACCGCCCGATTCAGCGCCTTCACCTCGTGCCATTCGTCCAGAGCGTAGCGTGCGGCCTCCTCGCCGGGCGTGGCCTGGGCGGCGAGATTGTCCGCGAGCACGAGTTCCTGACCGAGCTTCGCGGCTTGTTCGGCGCGGAAGGCCGCGACATCTTCGTTCGTATGGAACCAGTATTCCTTGCCGCCGAAACGGACGTGATACACGGGGAAGACGCCGTCCTTCTCGCGGTGCATGAAGGCTTCGAGCGAGTGTCCGCGGCGTTCGAGGTTCACCGCCGCCGTCTCGACTTCCGACAAGACCGGCAACATCCTGGCGAGGTCGTCGCCGGTGATCTGCCGAGGCGAACCGAGCAGCACGTTGAGTACGGTATCCTTCAAGCCGCGCTCGTTGAGAATCTTGGCCATTTCCTCGCGAGTCTGGATGAAGCGTGCCGTCTTCTTTTCCGTCAGCTTGTAGAGCGGCGGGCGGGAGACGAAGACGTGCCCACCTTCGACGAGCTTGCGCATCTGGCGGAAGAAGAACGTGAGCAGCAGCGTGCGGATGTGCTGGCCGTCGACGTCGGCGTCCGTCAGGATGATGACCTTGCCGTAGCGAATCTTGCTGATGTCTTCGACGTTCTCGATGTCGACGCCGATGGCGGCGATGAGGGCCGAGATTTCCTTGTTTTGAAGCAGTTTTTCGAGTCGAGCCTTCTCGACGTTCAGCACTTTGCCGCGGAGCGGGAGCACGGCCTGGAACATGCGATCGCGGCCACTCTCGGCGCTGCCGCCGGCCGAATCGCCTTCGACCAGGAAGAGTTCGCTCTTGCTGCGTTCGCGAGTAGTGCAGTCGAACAGTTTGCCGGGCAAGCTGCCGCCGCCGAGGATTTTCTTGCGCTCGATGAGTGCGTCGCGGGCCTTCTTCGCGGCCAGGCGAAGCTCTGCGGCCAGCGAGATTCGCTTGCAGATTCGAGCCGCCTCCTTCGGATTCTTCTCCAGGTACTCGGTGAGGAATTCGTACACCACGCTGTTGACGAGCCCATCCACTTCCGGATTGTTCAGCTTGATCTTGGTCTGCGATTCGAACACGGGATCGGGGTGGCCGATGCTCACGACGGCGGTGAGCCCGGAGCGGAAGTCTTCGCCCTTCACTTCGAGTTCCGCCTTGAAGTGCCCTTCCTTTTTGCCGTAGGCGTTGATGGCTTTGGTGAGCCCGCCGCGGAAGCCCGAGAGGTGCGTGCCGCCGGCCGGGTTGAACGCATTGTTGGTGTAGCAGCGAACCTTCTCGTCTTCGCTGAACGTGTACTGCAGCGCGATCTCGATGGCGACGGTGCGGGCCGCGTTCTCGATCGGTGCCTCGACCTCGCGGCGAACGTAGATCGGTTGGTGCTCGACCTGCTCGCCTTCGTTCAGGTACACGACAAACTCGGCGATGCCGCCATCGTACTTGTACAGCTCGGTTCGGCCGTCGCGCTCGTCGAGGAGGTTGATCGCCAGGCCCTTGTTGAGGTAGGCGATCTCGCGGAAGCGATCGGCGAGCGTCTCGTAGGCGAAGGTGATTTCGCCGAACATCTCGTGATCGGGTTTGAAGGTGATGGCGGTGCCGGTCTTGTTGTCGGCGGCGGGTCCGAGGTCTTGAATCTGGCCGGTGGCGTAGCCGCGTTCGAACTCCATTTTGTAGACGCGGCCATCGCGGCGCACCTCGACCTCGCACCATTCGGAGAGCGCGTTCATGGCCTTGGAGCCCATGCCGTGCAGCCCGGCTGAGACCTTGTACGCGGCGTTGTCGAACTTGCCGCTCGATCCCGCGATCGTCATGACTTCTTCGAGTGTGGACTTGCCCGAGTCCGCCTTGATGCCGATGGGAATGCCGCGACCGTCGTCGCTGACGAGAATGGATCCGTCTTTGTGGATGACGACGCGGATGAGCGAGCAGTGCCCGCCGAGCGCTTCATCCACGGAATTATAAACGATCTCATAGACGAGGTGGTGGAGCCCGGCGGACTGCGTGTTGCCGACGTACATGCCGGGGTTTTGGCGAATGTGTGCGGCGTCTTTCAGGATCTTGATATTGTCCTGGGTATAACCGCCCGCGGCGATCAGTTCGGCTTCGGTGCTCATAGGGAGGGAATCCTGTGTGTGAAGCCGCTCGCGGCTTCGCGTAGGTGATCGGTACTATTGACCGCCTCGGGGACGATGTGTTCGCCGTTCTTCAAGACCTTGCCGGAGAAGCGACCCAAGAGAAAGCCGAGGGCCTTTTTCTGGGTCTCTCTGTATAGGAATGTGATGACGACCATCTCTTCCTTCCTTTGCTTTTACTCAATCCATTTTACGCATTCCCGCACCGTCCGGACACGGAATTGTGCAGTCACAAACCGGCCAAGGAAGCGGTTGCGTCGCCGAACTTCGTGCCCGTTACGCCCATTCGGTTCATCAGGCCTACGTAGAGGCCGCAGAGCCGGCGATCCTCGTCGGGTTTGTCCAGGTAGTTGAGGACGCGGCCGGTGGTTCGCGGAGCGGCCGAGACGGTGAAGGAGCGGCGCGGCACCTGGTTCGATCCGCATTTGGCCGACGTTCTACTTTCACTAGAAAGCGACGCGGCCTTTTGGGGTGAAGTCGGCGGAGCCGGAGACTTAGAATCGCTCCTGCGTCACGAGCCGCAAGAACGAACGCTGACGGCCGATGACTCGCGCCTCGATCGGGTGGCCGAGGGATTCGCGCGGGTGGTGGACGCGAAATCGCCGTGGACGTTTCGACATTCGGAGGGCGTCGCGGCCGCCGCCGTCGGCATCGCGCAAGTCTTGGGTTTACCGCCGGACGACGTGAGGCAACTCCGCCGAGCGGGCCTCTTGCACGACCTCGGCAAACTCGGCGTCTCCAACCTCATCCTCGACAAGCCCGCCAAACTCACCGACGACGAACGCCTCACGATGCAGAAGCACTCCAGCCTCTCCGAGAAAATCTTGCGCCGCGTCTCGTGCTTCGCGGAGTTGGCCGATTGGGCGTGGGCCCACCACGAACGGCTCGACGGTCGCGGCTACCCGCGCGGGTTGAAGGACGATCAATTGCCGACGGCCGTTCGGGTGCTGGTGGTCGTCGACATCTTCGACGCGCTCTCGGCCGCCCGCCCGTACCGCGAAGCGCAACCGTTGGAGAAGGTACTCGGGATCCTTCGCAAGGACGCCGGTACCGCCGTCTGCCCCGTCTGCGTGGAGGCGCTCGAAACGTTCTTGAACCGCAGAGACACGATGGACCCGACCGCGGAACAGACGCTTTCTTGAAGCCGAATCAGGATGGCCCGGCTCACGCCTGCGGATCGTCAGCGGGTGCGTTTTTGTTACTGACAGTCAGATTACCAAAGATGCCGGAGTGGGAACGGTTGCGGTTGATCGCCGCGGATGCGGCGTCCGATGGTAGCCAGGGGTGGAGCGAAGCGGAACCCCTGGCGAGGCGATGAAACATCCATGGACGAAGCCGCGGAGCGGCGACAGAATGCGGCGCGTGCGAATTCGGTCGCCGCTCCGCGGCGACAGCCAGTGCCTTGACTTTTCTGATTGTCAGTAGCCCGACGCGCAAGCGAGGTTGTGCTCCCTCGGTTGCGCGTCGGGCTAACAAGTCTGATGCAACGATACTGAACATGCCAGATTGTCGTCTCACACCCTTTCCAATCCGCACAACCCGACCTCCGCTCCTCCCGTTTCGCGGGTTGTACCGATCGCGTCCGCTATCCGGGGCAGGTGCAATCCGCCGGTCGGGTGCGATGCGGGGATCGCGCGGACTCGATTCGCCACTTCAAATGTCAAAACGATCCGCTCGCAAACTCACCCGAACCCCGAGCGCCGATGATCAACGTGCATCCGTAGCAGTGGGAGATCGTCACCCGTGATCGGCATCCGGTTTTTCCTGTCGGCCATCTTCACGTTCACCCTGGTATCCGGGGCGAATGCCGGGGCGCTGGCCATCTTCGCCAAGAAGCCCAAGACCGAGGCGCAGGTGAAACGGTTGATCGAGACGGTGAAGTCCGACCCGGATGAGAAGAAACGCCGGGCCGCGATCGCGGAACTGTACGACGCCGATCCGCGAGTGAACCCCGATGTGATTTCGTGCTTGGTGGTGGCCTTGCAGAAGGATTCCTCCGCCTCGGTTCGCGCGGATGCGGCCGAGGCGATGGGGCAGTTCAAGATCGTCTATCCGCTGGCGGGTCTGGCTTTGGAAGCCGCGGCGGAACTGGACGCCTCGCGGGATGTGCGCGAGAGCGCTCAGCAGGCACTTTGGGAATATCACCTCGCGGGGTACCGCGGCACGCGCGGCGCGAACGGGATCGCAGGGCAGACGGTGGAGCCGCCGATCGCGCGGCCCACGGGGCAGCGACCACGCGTGACGCCAGCCGCGGTCGTGGATGTGGTCGTTCCCCAGATGATGCCTTCGACCCCGCGGCCCGTGACCGAGTTGCCGACGGTTTCGGTTCGACCCACCCCCGTCGCTCCGCGCACGATCCTGGGTTTCAAGCCGTTGAATCTGGCGAGCCGGCCCACGCTGAATCCCCTGGCGATGCTGCGTTCGTTGCTTCCGCCTCCGGTCGTGATTGCGGCAACGCCCGAGCCGCCGTTCGCGAAGCGTCGCGAATTCGCCATGGCTCCGGCTCCCCGTTCGCAGGGTATTCAGGAAGTGATCTTGAGCGGGGAGCCGTTCGCGTTGCCGTCGATTTCGGAGCCGCCGGGCGAACGATTGGTGCCGACGTCGAAGCCGCTGCTCGCGCCGATGGAACCGTTGGCACCCGGCCCGCGCATGCGACCGACGTCGCGTCGGTAGTGTTTGAATATTGAGCCGCCGGCTTGCCGGCGGTCCGCACGCTCGAAGAGTCCCGCCGGCAAGCCGACGGCTAAATTTAACTCGGCTCGCGGCTTCTCGCAATCGCCCCCAACAACTCGGCTTCCTGCGAAGCGAACACCGTTCGCAAATCGAGCAGAATCTTGCCGTCTTGAACGCGGCCCACGACCGCCGGCGTACCCAATCGCAATCGCTCGGCAAGTTCACCCTCGCTGATGCCTTGTACCGCGAACGCGATCGCGAACGTTGGCAGGCCGACATCCGGCAGCGACCCCCCCCCCACGAACGCCACGTCTTCCCGCACCTCGACATCGACCACACCGGGCAGCGCTCGCAATCGAACGGCGAATGCCTCGGCTCGACGTCGCAAGTCGGTCAGTGGAATCGTGAGCATCCGGAGCGTGGGAATCTCGCGGAGGGCGCGGGCCGGGTCGCGATGAATTCGCAGCGTGGCTTCGAGTGCCGCGAGCGTCATCTTGTCCAACCGGACGGCCCGCATGAGCGGGTCCTTCTCGATGCGAGCGACTAGGTCGGCGCGGCCCGCGATGATCCCGGCCTGCGGACCGCCGAGAAGCTTGTCCCCGCTGAAGAGCACGAGGTCGGCACCGGCGGCGATGCCGGCCGAGACGAGCGGCTCGCCGGGCAACCCAAACGGCGCGAGGTCGATGGCCTGCCCGCTGCCCACGTCGTCGATTACGAGCAGGTTGTGCGCGCTGCCGAGGGCCACGAGGTCGGCGAGTTCGACGGTTTGCGTGAAGCCGCGGACGCGAAAGTTGCTGGTGTGAACTCGCATGATCGCGGCCGTGTTCGGGCCGATGGCGCGTTCGTAGTCCGCGAGCCGCGTGATGTTCGTGGTGCCGACTTCCTTGAGAATCGCTCCGCTAGCGGCCATGATTTCGGGAATGCGGAAGCTGCCGCCGATCTCGATCAGTTGCCCGCGCGAAACGATCACTTCCTTCCCGCTGGCGAGCGCGCGCAGCACGAGCACGGTCGCGGCGGCGCAGTTGTTCACGGCAGTCGCGGCCTCGGCTCCCGTGAGGGCGCAAACCCCATCGCGGATGCTGTCTTGCCGCGATCCGCGCTTCCCCGTCGCGAGATCGAGTTCGAGATTGAGATAGCCTCGGGCGGCCTCGTATGCGGCGCGAGCGGCATCTTCGTGAAGCGGCGCGCGACCCAAGTTCGTGTGCAGAACGATACCCGTGGCGTTGATGACGGGCCGTAGCCGCGGCGCGGCCTCGCGCTCCAAACGCGCGACGATACGAGCCGCGAGTCCTTCGATGGCGATGGGTTCGTGGACGGCAAGCCGTTCGCGGAGTGCGTCGAGTTCCCCACGCGCAGCCGAAGCGATTGACTCATGCGAATGCCGCGACCGTGCCTCGACGAGCGCGGCGTCTTCGAGCAACTTGGCGACGGACGGCAATTCGCGGTATGGGTTCATGGATTCACCGGTTCACCTCTTTGATTGACAAATGAGTGCCTCATTTGTCAACGGTCCCAAGAAAAAAAGGACTCACCACGAAGGCACGAAGATCACACAAAGAACCACAAAGTGAAAATCAAGGAATGTTGCCATCGCTTTGCATTCAGCGGTGTTCTTTGTGGATCTCTGTGTGAACTTCGTGCCTTCGTGGTGAAAAATACTCAATGACCGAGCTGTCTCAATACATCACTTATTGTGCTTCTTGATCTGAATGTTGCGGAAGGCGACGGGGTCGTTGTGTCCGGCGAAGCCGAAGTGGCCACTCGGGCGGTCCTTCCCCGGATGAGCCTGCTTGTCCTTGAACTCCGTCACCTTGCTCACGTCGGCGTCCAGGATGCGCGTACCGTTCAGTTCGATGCGAAGCGTCGGGCCCTTCGCGGTCACTTCCATCAGGTTCCATTCGCCGAGGGTGCGGAGGTAGCCGCGGTGCGGGGCAAGCATGCCGTAGGCCGAGCCGTTGAACTGGCGCGGGTCGAGCTTTTCGTATTGCTTGGCCGTGTCGTCGAGGATTTGCACTTCGCACATGGCCTCGGTGGCGACGTGGGCCTTGCCGCCGGGCGAACGAATCGCGAGCCCGTTATTGCCTCCGGGCGGCAGCTTATACTCGAGCCGCACGGTGAAGTCCGCGTACTGTTCCTTCGTGTAGATGTTCCCGCCCCTGCCCTTCTTGCAGACGATGGCACCATCGACGATTTCGTACTGATCGACGGGGCCGTCCCAGCCGGTGAAGTCCTTGCCGTTGAAGACCGAGGTGAAGCCAGAGGCTTCGTGCTTGCGCAGAATGGCGTTGGCTTCGTCCGCCGGAATCTCGCGGACGAGCAGCTTCCGCCAGCGGATCTCACCGCCGTGCGTTTGCAGTAGGATCTTCCCCTTCGCGGGAATCGGCTTCGCCTTGCTCCAGTAGTTCTCGAGCCGCGCGCGATCGACCACCTTCTTGCCGTTGAGCCAGATCGAAGTCCGTTCGCCGACCTGCACGATGCGGAAGCTGTTCCATTCGCCGAACGGTTTATCCGCGAGCACGAGCGGGTCGCGGCCCGGCGAATCGGGTGCGTTGTTGAACAACCCACCGGAACCGAGGTGCGGCTTGCGGGTCGGGTTCTTCGGATCGAAGACTTGGTTCGTGTCCCAGATTTGCACCTGCGGCGAATTGCGGAGGTAGATGCCGCTATCGGCCTTGGCCACGGTCTTGTATTCGAGCAGCAGTTCGATGTCGCCGTAGTCTTTGTCGGTGGCCAGGTAGGCCCCGCCGCCATCGTTGACGAGTTCGCCGTTCTCCACGCTCCAGTGCTTCTTCGCGTCCGCGGTCCACGCCGCGATCTTCTGGGACTTCTCGTCGGGGCTGAGCTTGGCGAGATCGTCCGGGCTCGCGCCCTTGTCGTGAATGGCCCAGCCGTGCCAGCCTGTAAGATCGGTTCCATTGAAGAGCGGCGTCGAGCCACTTGCGGCTTCGCGATTCTTGAACTCGAATGCCGGCTTGCCGGTGATGGCCGTACTCTCGAAGCTCGGGCACCAGTAGCGCTCGACGTGCTCCACGACGCGATCGGTGCCGGCGAAGTGCGTGCCGCCCGGCGGCCGTTCCGGGTTAAACATCGTGTCGGTCATGTCGCGCATCAGTGCGACGTTCTTGCCGAGCCGCACCAGCTGGCGTATGCCGAACGGCCGGCCCAGCACGCACATGTTTAAATGCACCCCGCACAGAATGACGTTCTCGATTTTGTGCTGAGTCAGAAGGTTCCACGTCTCTTGGCCGTCGTCCGCGATCGCATCGGCGTCCGCGATTTCGATCGCAGCGTTCTGACGCGTCCAGGGCGGCTTGATCTCGCACTTCACCTTGCAGTCGCAGCCCATGTCCGAGTCGTCGATCGGCAGCACGCTTTCGCGCTGCGGGTCGGGCCAGTTCCAGGTGGTGCCCCAGCGCTCGGTCGTCGCCAGCGGCCCCGGCGTTTTGGCGAACGGTGCATCCTTCGCGCGCTTCCGCTGCGGCGCATCCTTGTAGAAATTCGTGCAGGTACTCGGCGCGTGAACGATGAGCGCGCCCTTCGCTCGGGCCGCCTTGAGCATTTCGTTCATCGGCCCCGCTAACTCGCCGACGCGGGCCTCCGCCGACTTGCACCAGTGATGATCCCACATGTCGCAGACGATAATGGCCGTATCGGATGCGTTCCACGTCCTCAAGTTTACCGTGGCGAGCACGGGCCGCTTGCCGGGAGCGGACGCACGGGATCGCAAGAGGAGGTCGAACGCCGGAACGGCCGGCTTCGCCGGAGCGAATGCGACCAGTGCCAATGCGACGATTGCGACGGGCGAGAAAGGTACGAGGCGATTCATGCGGAAGCTCCAGAAGGAGTGCAGGTGGGTAAATGATACTCTAATCCAGTTCCCCATTGCGGACCACTCGTTCCGATGCCCGCTCGTGGTAAGCATTGCGTTGCGGTCCAATGGTCTCACTCGTCGAGACTCGCCAGGAATGATCCTCAGCCGCCCGCCTCGCGCTGGCGGCGTGCCCGAACGCATCACCGTGAAGTGGTCGTGGGGAGAGGTGCAAACCTGGGACGCATTGGAGGCGGGCGCGTATTGGGAACTGCGCGAAGGCGAAGCCGCGGCAAAACGGAGCCCGTGAACGAACCGTCCAGGATTCCTTGTTTCAGGCACTTCCCTCGCTAAATTATCCGTTGAGTTTCGACCGAACTTTTCGAGATCACAATGAGCTTCTCGTCTTACCACCTCTACTTCGACGATCTGGAAATCGGCCAGGAATGGACCTCCGGCGGGCGGACCATCACCGAGGCGGACATCGTGAACTTCGCCGGGTTCAGCGGCGACTTCAACCCGATCCACATGGACCACGAGTTTGCGAAAGGCACGCCTTTCCGCCGGCCGATCGCACACGGGTTCGGCGTGTTCTGCATCGCCAGCGGCCTCGGCGTCATGACCCCGCCGGTGCGCACGCTCGCGCTTCTGAGGGTTCGCGACTGGCGCTTCCAGCTCCCCGTGTTCGCCGGCGATACGCTGAAGTGCAAGAGCCGCGTCGCCGAGAAAACCATCCGAGGCCGCGGCAAGCGCGGCGAAGTGATGTGGCACCGCTCCATCTTGAACCAGGACGGCAAGACCGTTCAAGAGGGTGAAGTGTCGACGCTCATCGAATGCCGCCCGCTCGCCAAGCGGGATTTGGGAGAAGTCGCGGAATCGGACTGAGTGCGATGGAGGTGTCGATCATTCTCGGGTAGCATTACGGGAACAGTTCCCATCGGAGGTGGCGATGTCATTCACCGGACACATTCTCGACGGGCAGGTGGTACTGGATGCCCCGGCGGCGTTGCCCAACGGCACACCGGTGCGCGTGGAGCCGGCGGCGAACGGCGCGGCAACAGAACCCCCTATCGTGAACCCGCGCACGGGTAGGCCATACCCCAGCTACATTCCGCGCGAATTGGCCGAGCGATTTCGCCGGCAAGACAGCGGAGAGATCGTTGAGGAAATCCCCAGTATCTACGACCGAATGAAACCGTTCATCGAGGCTGCGGGAGATCTGGGTCTGCCGACGGATGGAGCCCAGAATGTGGACCACTACCTCTACGGGCACCCGAAGAAAAAATGACGCACGCGTTCGCCGACACGGCGTACTACGTCGCACTCCTGAACTCGCGCGATGCTCTCTTCACGCGCGCAAGGGGTCTCGCACGCTCATCGACGTTCGTGACTACGACGGAATACGTTCTGGTGGAAGTCGCCAACTTTTTTTTGCCCGTTAGGAGCCCGCAATCTGTTCGTCACTCTTGCGGAACAACTCCGTTCGAGCCGCACGGTGACCATCGTGCCTTCCTCATCGGACTTGTTCTGGCGAGGAATCAAACTCTTCGACGCTCGACCGGACAAAGAATGGTCGCTGACCGATTGCATTTCCTTTGAAGTGATGGCCGAGCTCGGCCTCACCGACGCTCTCACGGCCGATCACCACTTCGAGCAGGCCGGCTTCCGCGCCTTGCTCGTTTGATTCCTCATCCGCGTTTCGGCCGGTGCAATCGCAGCGCTTCCAGCGTCCGGCGAATGTCCGGGGCTAGCGGCGCTTCCACCTCGAGCCAGTTGCCCGTACGCGGATGTCGGAACCGCAGCCGGTAAGCGTGCAGCGCTTGCCGGGCGATCAGCACGTCGTTTCCATCGCGAGGCGAGTCCGGCACTATGTCCGAGAGCAAGAAGCGATCCCGACCGCTGTAGGCTTTGTCCGCCAATACGGGGCAACCGGCGAATGCCAGGTGAACGCGAATCTGATGCGTGCGCCCCGTTCGCGGCTGGATCTTCACCAGCGTGAAGCCGCGGAACCGTTCCAGCACCTCGTAATAACTCAGGGCATCTTTCGCGTCCGGATCGAGGGGATCGAGCGTGACCGCCATCTTCTCGCGGTCGTGCGGATGGTGCTTGATCCGGGCCTCGATGTAATCCGAATCGCGATCGAGTTCGCCGACCGCGAGCGCGACGTATTCCTTGAACACCTTGCGCGATTCGAACTGCATGGCGCACTCGCGGTGCGTCTGGTCGTCCTTCGCCACGAGGATCGCGCCGCTCGTGTCGCGGTCGAGGCGATGCACGATGCCGGGGCGGTGCGAACCGTTCTCGCGGCTCAGTTGTTCGTGAAACAGATACTGCAGAGCGTTCACGAGCGTGCCGGACCAGTGCCCCTTGGCGGGGTGGACGACCATGTTCGAGGGCTTGTTGATGACCGCGAGAAACTCGTCCTGATAAAGCACGTCCAACGGGATGTTCTCGGGAACGGGCTGGTCGTGATCGGGGGCCGGCATCTCGACGTGGAGCTTGTCGTTGTTCCGAACTTTGTAGCTGGACTTGCTCGTCTTCGCGTTCACGGTGACGCCGCCGGCCTCGATCGACCGCTGGAGTTCGGACCGGCTATAGTCGGACAGGTTGAGGTGCAGGTATTGGTCGAGCCGCATCCCTTCGGTCTTGATGCGGACGACGAGGTCGACGGGTTCGCGGGTTCGCGCCGGAATGGGGAACGCGATCTCCGCGACCGGTTCGAGTTCATCGTCGGCTTCGTCAGTGGACATGATCGGCCGCGTACGGCTTCGCGACTCTACTTCTTGGGTGGTTCCGGCGGCTTGGGATCTGGTGCCTTCGGAGCTTCGGGAGCCTTCGGATCTGGAGCCTTGGGATCGGAAGCCTTGGGAGTTTCCGGAGCCTTCGCGTCCGGTGCCTTGGGCGTGGGGGGTGCGATCGGAGGAACGATGGGGCCGCCGCCGGGGAGACCGGGGAGCTTGGGGAATCCACCGAACGGGTCCTTCGGAGCGATGGGGCCGTCGCCGGGGAACGCCGGTGCCAGCGTGTAGAGGCTCCGCTGCACGTTCACGAGTTCGTCCTTCACCTTCGATCCAGACTTAAGCGAACTCGACAGCTTCTTCGCATCGTCGCCCCAGGGAGTGCCGTCGGCCGCCTCGCCGATCTTGTCCAGCCACTCGATCAACTTCTCGACGCTGCCGCGAAATTCGGTGAGCGAGCCTTCCTTGTTGATGCCGATGAGTGCGGCCTCGGATTTCGCCATGCCGACGAAGCACTCGAGCTTCAAGATCGGCTGATCCTTGAACTTGTCGATGAGCTTCGTCATGAGATCGCGGGCGGTGTCGATGTTCTCGATGGCGCGCTTGCGTTCGGTTTCGTCCTTAGCGGTGGGGAGCTTCTCGATCCCGTCCGGGCCGATGAGGAAGCGGGCGCGATCCATCTCGGCAACGTTCCCGGGCATCGAGTTCGGGTTCGCCTCGGCAAACTTCTCCAGGGCCGTCAGCGAGTTAGCCCCTTCGAGTTCGACCCAGAGTTTCGAGCGATCCCCAGCTTGCTGAGCCAGGATGTACCAAGTGAGCCCGATCGCGGCGACCGCGATGAGGATGATGCCCATCCACTTGTAACTGATCAGCTGGCCGGCCTTGAACTTCTGCCAGCCGGTGACCAGCGTTTCGCCGAGCGCCGTCGTCTCGATGGGCTCTTTGTGGTGAACGACTTGCGTCTCGGGCTTCTGTTCCGTGCTCATGCGGGCTCCGGGTCCGTTCCGCATCTGGAGAGGCGGTTCGACGGCGTGCATTCAAAGGTATAACCGGCACAGCCGATACAAACCGGCGGATGTGGTTGATGATAGAAAGCCGATGGAAGTGGGTCAACCGCAACGAGGCGAGTGTGGCTCGGCGAACCGGCGACGTGAGTCGCCGGGTGTGCGAGAACCCGGCGACTCACGTCGCCGGTTCGCCTAAATCCGGAACCCGCCCGCGCCCATATACAATGTCCCACCACAGCTACCACGGAGTTCCATCGTGCTCGGACGGTTCTTTTCGAAGATCAAGCGCGGGCTGAGCAAGACCGCCGGCGTGTTCGGCGGCGTCTTCGACCTCCTCCGCGGCAAAGGCAAAGTCGATCAGACCTTCCTGGACGAACTCGAAAAGCGACTCTACCTCGCGGATGTGGGCACCCAGGCTACCGCCACCATCGTCGAGCGCGTGAGGCAAGCCTTCCGCGACAAGGAAATCTCGGGCGAAGTGCTCGCGTTCGTGAAAGCCGAACTTCGCGACCTGCTCAGCGAATCGTCGCCGGGAATCACTTACGCACCGAGCGGGCCCACGGTCGTGATGATCGCCGGAGTGAACGGTTCGGGGAAGACGACCTCGATCGCGAAGCTCGCCAACCGCCTGCAAAGTGAAGGGAAGAAGGTCGCGGTGGCGGCATGCGACACCTTCCGCGCCGCAGCCGTGGAACAACTCACCGTCTGGGCCGGTCGCATCGGCTGCGACATCATCAAGCAGCAGCAAGGCTCCGACCCGGCTTCGGTGGCTCACGATGCCTGTGAGGCGGCCAAGGCCCGCCAGTACGACGTGCTCATCGTCGATACCGCCGGCCGGCTTCACACGCAAACGCACCTCATGCGCGAGTTGGAAAAGATTCACAAAGTGGTGACGCGGCTGATCCCCGGAGCCCCGCACGAGGTGCTCCTCGTACTCGACGCCTCGACGGGTCAAAACGCGCTCACGCAGGCGGAGCAATTCTCGAAGGCCGTGAAGTGTACCGGCATCATCCTCTCGAAGCTGGACGGCTCGGCGAAGGGCGGAGCCATCTTCGCCATCAAGCAGAAGCTCGGAATGCCCGTGAAGTACATCGGCGTCGGCGAACAAATCGACGACCTGGAAACGTTCGACCCGGACGGCTTCGTGCAGGCGCTCTTCGAGAAAGAGTGAGTGCCCGTAGTTTCTTGTAGGGTGGGTCGGACCAGTCAAGACCGCCTCCGTGGGATGTTGTCCCTCGGAGCTCTTCTGTCTTTGTTAACGCTATCCCATCCCACCGCTCCTCGGGAAGACGGGGGCCGAATTCGCGGAGACTCGAATCGTAAGGCGGTGAATCAGTCTGTTATTCGCGGGTCGGTTGCCGCATCACCAGCGTCGCCGCCGTCACCAGTTGAATCCCGCAGAACGCCTGCAACGCCTTCATCAGCGGACCGCCCGACCAGTCCTTCGCGGCCTCGGCGATCGCCGCCGTCAGGTCCTTCACCCGCTCGTCTGCGGAATCGACGGTTGCCGTCGCATCGTCGAACGTCGCCGTCAACGCCGCGAAGTCGAACTTCGACCTAGGCGCAAATGGAATCTCGCTCAAACAGCGCAGCCGCCGAGTAGGGTGGGCCGGACCGCGGTCAATCGCGGAGCGATTGGTCGCGGGAGGCCCACGCGGGGATGTCGGACGCCCGGCAGACGAACTTACGCCAATGGAATATCGCGAAAACGGGAATCGATTCCGTGCCTGATCCTAAGATGTCTCTCGCCCCTGGAGGTTCGCATGCCATGCCGCGCATCTTGATTACCGACGATAGCCAACTCAACGCCGAACTCCTCGAAGCTCACCTCGAAGGGACCGGCTTCGACACGAAGATCGTTTCGAATGGGGAGGATGCCTTGAAGGCCGCGAAGGAGTGGAAGCCGGACGTGATTTTGCTCGACGTGATGATGCCGAAGATCAGCGGCTTCGAGGTCTGCCGTCGGCTTCGGGCCGACGCCAACACGCAGGGCATCGGCGTGCTCATGATCACGGCCCTCGATCAGCCCACCGACGTGGAGCAAGCCGTCTCATCTGGAACGGACGATTTCATCACCAAGCCAATCAACAAGACGGAGCTGCTGCTGCGCGTTCGGGCCTTGCTCGAAAGCCGTTCGCAAGGCTTCGGGGTGGATCGAACGCTGGCGTACCTCGGTCGCGTTCAGCAGGGCGTCTGAGTTTGAACTCGAAGTAGGCAATGGGTTCTGGGTGGCAGCCGGCTTCCAGCCGGAGTTCTGGGTGGCACCGTGGCACCGGCTTCCAGCCGGTGCAGATGAACGGTACCGTCTGGAAGCGCGTCCTACGGGGTTTGCTACCTCTCGCTCCGCGAGAGGATAGCGGTTTTAGACGAAGCCGAACGCATCCTGGGCAACTCGTTCCACTCGGAGGCGTTCACGAGGTGGGCATGGGATCGCCGTGATAGACGTGGTGCGGGCGGTTCTCGGCGTCCTTCCACATGGTCGATTTTGGGATGCCGAGCGCCGAGTAGATGGTAGCAGCGAGGTTCTCGGGCGATTGCGGCTCCGAAGTGGGGTAGCCGCCGGTCTTGTCGGAAGTGCCGATCACCTTGCCGCCCTTCACGCCGCCGCCCGCGAGCCAGACGCTCTGCACGGAACCCCAGTGATCGCGGCCCGGCCCCTTGTAGTGCTGCGTCAGCGTACTCACCCGCGGCGTACGCCCGAACTCGCTCCCCATCACGATCAAGGTGTCGTTCAGCAACCCGCGATCGGAGAGGTCGTCGAGCAAGGCCGAGAGCGATTTATCGGTCGGAGGAAGGAGTTTGTCCTTGAGGTGGGGGAAGGCGTTGCCGTGCGTGTCCCAGGTTTCGTTGTTGCCGAGGTTCACTTGAACGAGGTTGACGCCGGATTCGATGAGCCGGGCCGCCATGAGCAGCGACCAGCCGAACGCATTGCGGCCGTAGCGGTCGAGTTCCTTCGGGTCCGCATGATTCAGGTCGAAGGCTTTGCGAACGCGGGCGTCGGTGAGCAGCGAGATGGCATCGTGCCGGGATCGGTCGAAGAGCCCGACCGATGCCGCTTCTTCCAACGACTTCCGCTGCCGGTCGATTCCCCGGAGTACGTCCAATCGTGCGTCGAAGCGCGTGCCGTCCACGCCCTGAGGCAGACTCAGATCGGGCACGACGAAGCCCTTCCGCTTCGGCGTGTACGGACGATCCTGATGGTCGAATTCGAACTCGGGATAAGCACCGTAGGCGAACGGGTCGAAGCCGGAGGCTTCGATGAACCACGGATCGCGGGCCCGGCCCATCACGCCCCCGAACTGACCCGGCAGCGTCCGCACCGTGTTGTGAACGATGCGGTCCGGCAGCACCACCGCCGGCGGCAAATTATTGCGAACCGCCGTGACGGCCCCGGCCACCGACGCGATGCTCGGGTGATCGCTCGGCTTCGGCAGGTTCGGATTGAAACCCGGCGGCATGTCCGAGCGGCCCGTGAGCATGACGTGGTGGCCGAACGAGTGGTCGTTCGATTTGTGCGTGAACGAGCGCACGAGCGCCCATTGGTCCGAGCGGGCGGCGAGCAAGGGCATGTGTTCGGTGATGCGGAAGCCGGGCGTGCGGGTTGCGATGGATTTGAACTCACCGCGAATGCCGTCCGGGGCGTCGGGCTTGGGATCGAACGATTCGTGCTGCGCGAGCCCGCCCGACAGGAAGATGTAGATGACGCTCTTGGCGGTTGCCGGTCGCGAAGACTCCGCGCGCAGTTGGGCCAGTTCGGATTGCCCGAGGCCGAGCAACCCCACGGCACCGGCTTGCAGTGCAGTACGACGCGAGAACCCGGGGTGGCTGAAGGCGACCGGCATGGAGAGACCCCATGGGGGGGCGGAGGCGGGTACGATGCGTTGAGTATCCCCGGAAACGCGGCCGCCTGCAACTACTTCTTCGGCGAAAGCGAAGGATTGTCACCTCGGGCGCGACGTAATGGTGTTGAGAGTGCGTCACTTCGTGAGCGGAACGATCAGGAGCCGCTGCTCCTTTTGCCAAGTGCCCACGACGTAGGTCGCCACCACTGCGGTTTTGCCATCGGCCGTAAGGTCCATCCACCACACGGACGCGTTCGGGTTGGCAATCTCCTTCACGCGGGTGCCGGTCTCTACGTTCCACACTTTCAGGCTGCCATCGTCCCTTTCTGCGGCTCCGGCGGTGAGCAGAGTACCATTTGGGAGGAATCGCACGAACAGCTTCTCCGGCGTGTTGTAATTCTTCTTGTAACCCTTCAAGACTTGCTTTTCCTCGCCCGTGCCGACATCCCACACCCGGGCCATACCATCACCTCCGCCGCCCGCAAGGAACCTTCCGTTCGGGCTGAACGAAACCGAGTAGACGTAGTAGCCCCGCGTCTCAATCGCCTTCAAAAGCTTGCCGTTGAGCGATTCCCACACGCGAAGCGTCCGGTCGTTGCCGGCCGTGGCGAGGAGCTTCCCATCGGGCGAGAACGCGAACTGAGTTTGGATTGCCTCGTGCTCGAGGTTGCTCCACACCATCTTGCCCGTGACCGCACTCCACATGATCACACCACCCCCGTCCGGTTGAGCGGTCTTGTTCAGGATCGCCCCGCCGGCCGCGAGGTATTTCCCGTCGGGGCTGAACGTCACGTGGTAGAGTTGGTGGGCCTTCGACCCAGTGAGTGTGGCGGTCTGCTTCCCGGTGGCCGTGTCCCAGATGCCGACCTCGCTCGTGTAAGCGTCCCGAACATCCGGATTCGCTTTCTTCCCGTCGAAGTTTGTGATCGCGACCGCGACCTGCTTGCCGTCCGGGCTCATCGCGACCCCACTGGGCGTGCCCGTATGCCACCAGCCGTCACGCTCAAGTGTTTTCCCTAACTGTTGACCCGGCCCCACGCCCAGCAGTCGAACGTCGCGATACCCGAAGCCCATGGAGTGACTGGGGGCATGATACGCCGTGACGACGACGAGGTTGCCATCGGGGGAAAGTGCGAGATATTCCAGAGAGTCGCTGATCCCTAACGGTTCTGGGGCGTGCAGGTCGGCGGGTTTCTCTGCGGGAGGTGCGGGCACCGTGGCGAGAGGGGGTGGGGGCGTGGGGGTAGGTTCGATGTCGCGCGTCGCCAGCCCTGCGACACCGAGCGTCGCAACGCCAACTCCGAACGCCAGCACGCCCGCGAGTATCCCGGGATGGCTGAAGGCGACCGGCATGGAGAGACCCCGTAGGGGGCGGAGGCGGGTACGAGGTCTTGAGTATCCTCGGAAACGCGGCCACCGGCAACTACTTTTTCTTCCCTTTCGCGGGCTTCTCGTCCTTGGGCTTGCTCTTCGGCTCGGCTTTCTTGAGCGGAGAAGTGGCGAGCGTCGGGTTCGGGCCGACCAAGAAGCCGAGTTTCTTCAAGTCGGCCATCAGAGCGTCCGCCTCCGCGTTGGCCTCGATCGAATCGACGTGAGCCTGGGCGATGGCCGTATACCAGAAGCGCTCGCGATCGCGCGGTGCCAAAGCGTCCGGGTCGGCACCGAACTCGCGAACCAACTCGCGATCGTAGCGCAGTTCTTTAAGCATGCCGGCGAGTTCGCGCCAGGTGATGCCAGTGGAAACGGCGGCTCCATTGATGCGCGTGATCCTGCGGCCGATGGCGGTGTGCAGCAACCCGCGGAAGTGACCCACGGCGAGGCCGCGATCGCGGACCGCTTCTAGCAGTTCTCGAATTCCGTCCATTCCCTGACTCCGAACGCGGGCTGGCATCGCCTCCCATTCGGGTTGCAGCATCGGTGCCGATCGCGATGCCACGGGCGCGGCTATTCCACCCATTTTACCAATCCCTTAGATTTGCTCCAGAGTCGCCACGCCACGCCTCTTATTTCGTCGCGATTTCCGGACGAGCTCAGGCGGCATCGGGTGAATCGCCCAGCTGCGGGTTCAAGTCGCCGGAATGATCCGTGCGCGCGACGATGGGCTACCCCTCCAGCGCGGCCCGAAGAACCCGTGCAACCGGTTCCGGATCGTCCGCCTCCGCGAGGCACGAACTCACGGCCACACGCCGAGCCCCGGCCGCGACAACCGCCTGCACATTTTCCGGGCCGATGCCGCCCAACGCGAACATCGGCAGCGAGCTTTCCCGAGCAGCGGCCCGGATGAACGCGAGGCCCGGAAACGCCTCAAACGACTTGGTTTTGGAAGGAAACGTCGGCCCGATGCCGAGGTAGTCCGCGCCGTCCAGCACGGCTTGCCGCACCTGTTCGAGCGAATGCGTGCTGACCCCGATCAGGGCATCGGGGCCGACGATCCGGCGAGCCGCGTTCACGGGCAGATCGTCCTGCCCGAGATGGACCCCATCGGCCTCCACGAGCCTCGCAATGTCGGGGCGGTCGTTGACGATGAAGAGCACGTTGGCTTCCCGCGTCCAGCGGCGAACGTTGTAGGCCCGTTCGATCAGCTCGCGGTCGGGTAAATCTTTTTCTCGAAGTTGGAACAGATTCGCGCCACCAGCGGCGGCTCGTTCGATCACCCAGTCCAGGGACGGGACGCACTGGGAACCCGTGAGTAGGACGTAAAGCCGGGCGTGATTCAGCCTTTCGCGGGAAGCCGAACCGAGGACGATGGCCCGTTCGAGCGTGTACGCCTTGTAGCGGATCGCTTCCAACTCGCGGCCGAGATCGGGGCCGAAAAGCTTGCCGAATTCTTCCAGGCTGCGGAGCGATTCCTGCAACCGCTTGAGGTTCACGGCAGCGACATCCCGCGGCGAGCTTCGTTCGTACTCGCCGGCCGCGCTCACGGAGGTGCCGACGTCGCGGAGCGTTTCGCGACCCGCCAGTAAGAGGCCTGCCGGCAACCGTGAAGAAGCCTCGGCAAGTTGGTGTCGAGCCTCCTTCACCTGCTCCGTGAGGAAGCGATCGTCCAGCACGAAGCGGCAATAGTCCTCGAGTACGCGGAGCGCTTCGCGGCTCCGGTTCAGGTTGGCATCGAGGACGCGGGCCGCGCCGATTTCCGACGTGGGATCGGGCATCTCGAAGGAAACCGGCGGCTCGTTCGGCCCCGCCGTGGGTCGCTCTTCTCCTTGGAACGAACTGGCGATTTGGTGCGCGAGTTGCTCGAACGGGGGCACGGTGCGCCAGAACGCGGGATGGGCCTGGAGCACCGCCAAGAGGAGGGCATCGGTCAGGAAAACGGGATCGGCCCGATGCGCGATCGACCAGTCGCGTGCGGCGTCGAAGAGTTTGTGCAGACTCGTTTCGGGCGATTGCGATAAAGCGGCCAGAACTTCGCGGACCTCCGCAACCGAGTGACCGAACCGTTCCAACAGCACTGCGGGTCGGCCTTCCTCCACATCGAGTAAACCGAGAACGTAATCGACGAGGCGAACGTGTGGAGACCCCAGCCGCTCGGCCCAAATCTGGGCGGCGGCCACCGCACGTTCCACTCCCGGGCTCGTCTGATGCATAAAACTTCTCGGGGGAACTCGCGGGGTCTGTGCCGGTTCTCCGGACGCATTCGCGGAGGAATCGCGGGGCGTGCCGCTTTTACTTCAAGTGACCACACCACGGAATCGGAGCGTGCCAGATGGTGCAGCCGACACAGCCGGATTATCCGGCACGAATCGCCTCGGGATTCTCCACTCCCCGCAGCCGGCAGTTTAGCCGGTTGCGGGAGAAGTCGATGTACATTTGGTCGAGATTGGGTTTCGCGATCCCGAGGACGGGATATTCGGAACATCCGCCAGAGGCCAGGACGGCCAGGGGATTGGCGATGGAGCAGTCCGCAGCGACAACCGAATCTTCGCGCCGCATTCGGGCCGCGTTCGCTCTCGGCCTGCTGGGGCTTTTGGCCGTCTGCGTGCCGGATCGGTGTGCGGGCCAGCAACCGGCCTCGGTTCAACCCACGGTTCGGGCTCCAGCTACCGTTCCCCACGCCACGGTTTCCACGCGGACCAAAGCGCCCGAAGACGAGAAGAAAAGCGACCTGCCCGAACTCTCGCTGGGGGAGTGCATCGCGATCGCGGTCGAACGCCAACCGGCTCTCAAGGCGGTGAAGGCGAGCCAGATGGCGACGGCCGCGGGCAAGCAGGCGCTGCAAAACATCCGCCGCCTCGGCTCGCTCGTGAGCCCGGACCTGCCAATCCGCAAGGAGCAGGCGAATCGCGGCGTGATCGCAGCCGCGGCCGACGTGCAGAAACTGCACAACGAAGTCGTTCACGACGTGACGCGGTTGTACTACACGGTGGTCTACGCCAAGCAGCAGGAGCAACTCGCCGACGATACCGTCGCTCAGGTCGAGGCCTTCGTCGACATCGGGAAAAAGCTCTTGAATTCCGCCACGCCCGGAGACATGACCAAAGCCAAGTACAACCTGATGATCCTCGGGTTGACGGACGCTCGGAAGCTGCAAGGAAAAGCGCACTCGGGAGTGAAGTTGGCCGTGGCGGGTTTGCGGGAAGTGATGGCCGTGGAGCGCGGTTTTGCCTTCCAGTTGAAGGATAAAGAACTTCCCGTGATGGCGCAGAACGTGCCGCTGACGGAAGCGCAGGTGATCGACATGGCGTTGGATCGCCGGCCGGAATTGGCCCTGGCCGCCGCCGCCGCCGATGCCTTCCGCCTCGAGGTTTACGCTCAGGGCCAGCTTCGCTTCCGCCGATCCGTGCCGACGCTCGCCGGCGCGTCGGACCTGCACTCGCGCTTGCTTCCGACGGCGAGCCGCGATCCGGGGCAAGATTATCGGCCCGAGCCGATTTCACCCGAAATGCCGCCGCAGGTCGTGGGAAGCAAGGCGGATCGCGTGGCCCGCGTCTTGGCTTACAGCCATCGCGCGGACATGGTTTACGAGAAGGCCCGCAACCTGATGGTGCTCGAAGGCGAGAAAGCGTTCATCGACTTCGACGAGGCGGCGAAGAGCCTCGCCATTTCCAAGGAAGGCTTCCTCGCGGCCAAGGATCTGATGGAGATCATCCGCGAAGGCTTCGACAATCCCAATCCCAAGGCGGGCTCGAAGGAGCAGTTGCTGCTCGGATATGGGAAGGCGGTCCAGGCCCAGGCCGATTACGTGGAAGCCGTCTTCAAGTACTTGCTCACACTCGGTGCTCTGGAACGCGTGACGGCCGGCGGCGTGCGGCCCGCGTTCCCCGGTCGATAAGCGATTCGATTCGGACAGGTTGATTAACCAGGGGGTGCGTCGTGCTGCGTGCGTGCGCGATTCTGTCTTTAACGTTCGTGGCCGTCGCCCTCGGGGCCACGCCTCGGGTCGAAGCCAAACCGGAACCGGCTCCCGCGACCATCAAGGTCGGGATCATGAACGGCATGTTCAAGGGCATCCCCGAGCCCCTGATCAAGGCCGGCGGCCATCAGTTCAGCAGCCTGTTTCAAAAGTTCACCGGCCTGCCCGGCGGCGTCGAAGGCGAAGAAGAATACGCCGATCTCGCCAAGAAACTGAAGGACAATCAAATTCAACTCGGCGTCGTTCACGGCTTCGAGTGGTCGTGGATCTCGAAGCAGCACCCACAACTCGCGGCGCTAGTCGTAGCCGTCCCTTCGAAGTTGCCCCAATCCTGCATCGTGGTGAACGTCAAGAACGAAGCCGTGGGCCTCGTCGGCCTCAAGGGTGCCAAGGTCGAGATTCCCTTCAACATGAAGGCTCACGGCTTCCTCTACATCGAGAAGTTGCACAAGTCGTGCCCTCCCGGTTCGTTCACCCCCACGACTCCGGAGGAACTCGGGCCGGACGAAGCGCTCGATGAATTGGTTAAGGGTAAGACCGTAGCGGCACTCGTGGATCAGTCGACGCTTCAAGGCTACCAGAAGAACAATCCCGGCAAGAGCATGAAGCTGAAGGTGCTGGCTTCGAGTGAAGTGTTCCCGCCCACCGTGATCATTTACAACGCGGCGAAGGGTGGGCTCGACGAGCAGGCCATCAGCAAGATTCGCACCGGCATGCTGAACGCCAGCAAGGACGCCCAGGGCAAGGCGTTCCTGTTTCTGTGGAACCTGAAGGGCTTCGAGGAACCGTCTCCCGCCTTCGCGAAACTGGTCGAGGATTGCGTGAAGGCTTACCCCCCGCCCGCCCGCAAATAGAATCTTGGAAGCAGATTCTGCACCCCCAACAACCCCCGCCTTGCGGGGGTTGTTGACGTTGTGAAGCGGGACACGCCGGGATCGGACGCTAGGATGGTAAAGGAGGAATTGCCATGAGTACCGCGACAGCAACGGCCCCGAAGGTGTGGACCACCGAAGATCTTCTGGCGATGCCGGACGACGGCGTCGAGCGCTGGATCATCAACGGGAAGCTTCGTGAGAAGCCATCCGAATTTCCGGAGGCCACCATGACCGTCCGCAATCGACACCATTGTAAGCTCACGATCCGCGTCGGAGCGACAATCCTATCGTGGCTGGATACGCAGCAGAAACCGCGCGGCGACGTCTACGGCGGTGAACTGGGCGTGTTATTGCCCGGTCGCACGGGCACAGTCGGCATCGACGTGGCCTATGCCAATGCCGGTGTTGTCGCAGTGCAGGACGACGATGAAACGACCCTGCTCGCCGGAGTGCCGACGCTCACCGTCGAGATTTTGTCGCCGAATGATTACCATGAAGGTACCGCCTTGGGTGGCACCGTGCTTCCAGCCG
>JAYTGN010000226.1:0-12252 GCA_043733485.1 Gemmataceae bacterium | reverse complement strand
GCGGACCCCGAGCGGTTGGCGCGAATCCACGGGTGGATGAACACCGCCGCACACCTTCCATTCGTTCCCTCGATCCTTCGAACCGCGGATGGCTCTACGTTTGTGGTCGAGGAGGGCCGCATCTGGGATCTCGCGCGGTGGATGCCGGGCACCGCGGACTTTCGCGCGAACCCGAGTGCGGAGCGACTCGCGAACGCGTGTGCGGCGCTGGCGGAACTCCATCGCGCCTGGAAGCCCGCTGCTCCAACCCCTCAACCCTGCCCGGCGGCCCTTCGCCGGCTCAGCGTTCTCGCCGAGTGGAAGTCGCATCGCGACGAGTTCACGTCGATTCGCGATCCGCTGCTCCGCCGAGCCGCGGCGGTCGTGGCGCGTCTCGTCGAGCCCGCCGAGCGAGCGCTTCGAGCCTGGCTGGCACATCCGGCGATCGTGCAGCCGTGCCTCTGCGACGTCTGGCACGATCACGTTTTGTTTTCGGGAGAAGCCGTGAGCGGCATCGTCGATTACGGCGCGATGAAGGTCGATCACGTGGCGGTCGATCTGGCACGCTTGCTCGGCGACCTCGTGGGCGAGGACGACGCGCGCTTTGCGCGGGGGCTCGCCGCGTATCGCGAGGCCGGCGGCGTTCTCGACGTGCCGGATGCGTTCGTGCGCCTGCTCGATCGCACCGGGGTCGCCTGCGGGATCATCGTCTGGATGCTGCGTTTTCACGTGGAAAAGGCCGTGTTTTCGGACCCGCGAGCTGCGGCCCAGCGACTGGAACAACTGGTGTCGCGCGGCGAGGCGATGCCCCATTTCTAAGGGTGCGGCGGCGCTCGCCGTTGCGACCCGCATTTTCGCGCCCACTGGAATTGCGGGAATTCCCGGCACCTCCGATGGAATTCCACCCACCTGCGATTTGACACTCCGCGCGGAGCAACCTACTGTTCCGTCGTGAGTCGAACGTCAATCTGCCGCGAGACTCAGCAACGAGAACCCGGTTACCCCTCAGGCCGCAAGGTCCGTGCGAACTCGGTCGGGCTGGTACAACCGGCCGCCCGAAGAGACGGAACCCGAAAACGGAGAGCGGACGACCAGGGACACACGCCACGCCGCGGAGGGAGAAAAGCCATCTGCTTCCCTCGCGGTACCTGGGAGTGAAGCCATGATCGGCCGGTTCGCTCGGGCCGCAATCGCCTTCCTGAAGAAGGAGGACGGCCCGACCGCAGTGGAGTATGCAGTGGTCTTGGCCCTGATCATCGCGGTGGTGATCTCGGTCAGCAACATCGGGGCCAGTACGAATTCTTCGTACGCGAATCCAAAGTTGCAGCAATCGGCCGGTCCTACGGGTTCTTGACTCGTAGGCCGCCGGACATCGGGTCGGGGAACCCGAGGTTCGACGGAGGCCAAGTGTTCGGTTCCAATGTTTCACAACCAAAACGGGAGATCGTGACATGCGCGCAGTAACCAAGAGCCTGGTGAACTTCCTCAAGAAGGAAGATGGTCCAACCGCAGTCGAGTACGCCGTGATGCTGGCCCTGATCGTGGTGGTTTGCATCGCCGCCATCACGACCCTCGGCAGCAACGCGAACTCGACGTTCAGCTACGTCGGTTCGACGATCAAGCCCCCGGCCGCGACCGGCACTTGATCTCGGACGAAGCCGCTTGCGGCTTCGCGACTCGGCTGGAAGCGTTGTACTCCGCGAGCCGGGCCGAATGGCTCGGCTCGCTTCGCGACCCAATCAGGCTTGGCCCGATTCCGATTCGCAACCCGGAACCGTGAACGAGGTGACCTTCCGATGGCTCAAGAGTTGTTGACCCCGCCCGCTCCCACGATCGTCTCCGACGATTCGCTGGGGATCGACCGGGCGTTCCTGATGCAGTTGGCGCGGATGCCGCTGTTTGCCCTGTTGTGGGTGGGCGCCGCGTTCGTCGGCCACCACGTGTGGGCCGCGATTTCGCCCGAAGGCATCAACTTCGCCCCGCTGATCGTGATCTGCCTGGGCATGGTCCTGGCCGCGTTCATCGACGGCTGGGCGCTCAAGGTTCCCAACTGGGTCACGCTGCCGCTCATACTCAGCGGCTGGACCCTGGGCCTGCTCCACGATGCTGGCGTCTCCATCGATAGCGGTTCCGGCGGCTTCACTACCGCATTCTTGGGAACGCTCGCCGGCTTCGCACTGCTCTTCCCGATGCTCGCCATCCGCGGCGTTGGCGAAGGCGACGTGAAAATGCAGATGGGCTTCGGAGCCTGGGCCGGTGCCTTTTTCGGCACCGCGGGCCCGACCGGACTCCACGCCATCGGCGTCGTCTTCTGGGCCTTCTGCTTCGGAGCGGTGGTCGGAGGCTTCTTCGGCCTCATCATGATCCTGCTCCGCCGCCAGTTCAAACAGAACGCCGGCACGCTCGGCGAAATCATGATGGACCTCCAGCTCTTCGCGACCGGCAACCCGCTCCAGGCCGCCAAGCGAGCCGAGGAACGCCGCGACCGCTGGGTCAAGCTCCCCTACGGAATTCCGCTCTGCGTCGGATTCGTGCTCTACCTTTGGTGGATGCTCGTGTTGAATTGATAGTTTGGGCAAGCTCCGGGTCGTGGACTCGCATCCGACGATCCGGCAATTGCACAGAACCGATAACCTGCGAAACATCGGTATTGTCGATACCGCAGGAAAGATTGAAGGAACTGCACCCCCGATGTCGAATCTTACCTCGGGGAATCAAAATCGTTACTCCGCACAAGGCGGGATGATCCGCTAGGGTTCGGAGGGGCGGCAATCGGGGCAGGCCCGGAGAAGTCGCTCCAACCGGAAAGTTGGGGATCGCGGGAGAGGCGGACTCCCACTCCGCGCCGCCTGGCGGCGCGACGAACCGAGCAACAACGGGTTTCAGGCCGGCACCCATCGCGGTGTCGAGCCCCCGGATGTCCGAGTCCAACTACTCCACGAGGTCGCACCCATGAAACAGAAGAACATCGTGTTAATGGTGGTGGCAGTCGGGTGCGGCCTGGTGGCCGCCTTCCTGACCAGCCAAATGAGCGCCAAGCCGGTCGAGAAGATCGAAGTGATCGTTGCCGCCAAGGATTTACAGGTGGGCACGCAACTGACCCGAGAAGATCTCAAGACCGCCATCAAGCGGAAGACGATCTCGAAAGATTCCCTGCCCACGACGATCATCGAGAACGAGGAAGAGTTGCTCGAGAAGCGGCTCACGCGCACGATTCGCATCGATGAAATGATCAACAAGAGCGACGTGACCAAGGGTGCCATCATCAGCATCCCAGCGGGCATGAGCATGGCGACTCTGCCGATCAGCCTGGGGCAGGCCGTGGCCGGGTTCGTCGGGCCGGGCTCGAAGGTCGACGTGCTCGCCAGCGTTCGCCTGGAGAACAACCTGACCGTTCTGCCGATTCTCGTGAACATGCTGGTGTTGGCCGTCGATGGCAAGGTCCAAACTGCGGAAGGTGGCGTGCATCAGTCGCTGAGCATGGTGTCGTTCGCGGTGGATCGCAAGCAAGCCTTGCTGCTCGTGTTGGCTAAGGCCCGCAGCTGCGACATGAGCTTGCTCCTCCGCAATCCGGAAGAGCCCGTGAACGAGAACGACAAGGGCTACAGGATCGACGAAGTGATGAAGCTACTGCAAGACAACAAGAACACGGCCAAGCTGGCGGACCCCGCGGGCGAAGCCGTGATCAACAGGAAGGACCCGGTGTCGGAGAACCCGATGGCGGCTCCCACGACGAGCCCCACGCCGAGCCCCGCGAAGACCGAGATGGTCAAGGTTCCCGCGGCCATCGAAGAGATTGCGGCCGGCACGCAGATCACCGGCGACCTGATTGCCGAGAAGTTCAAACTGATCGAGCTTCCGAAGGATCTGGCCGCGGACGCCGTGACGGATCTGGCCGCGCTGGCCGGCGACAAGCTGGTGCTTCGCCACGGTCTCGGCAAGGGGCAGTGGGTCACGAAGTCGCTGTTCGGAAGCGCGGAGCCCAAGGCCCCGCCGCGGGACGAGTTCAGCCTGCCGAAGCCCGGACCGAGCGAGAAGACGATCGACGTGAAGAAGACCCGCGACGTTGCGATTCACACGGCCACGGGAACGAAGCACTTCCGCTACGAGGAAGTGGCAGAGGGCGAATGGAAGCTACAGGGTGAAGTGAACCCGAACCAGAAGCCCAAGACCGCGCCGACGCCCGAGAAGGTGGACTAGTTTCGGGAGCCGATGGCGGCTCGAGACGATCGCCAACAGTGAGTCTTCGCACGGATCGCGAGGACGAAGCTGACGATTTTTCAGACCTGAAACGGGACGGTTCGACGTCCCTTACGCGAGGAGAGGTGAACGGATGCACCCGACAACCCACGCCCGATGGCCCCGAGTTTTCGCAGGTCTCATCCTGGCCGCCGGACTGGCCGGGGCAGCCGCCAACGGCCAGCCCCCCGCTGCTCAGCCAGCAGCACCACCGCCCCCCACCATTGGGGACGTGAGAGTCGATACCAAGACTGGTGCCCTTGTGGTACCCGTCGGCGGCCTCGTCCGCTTCGACCCGAAGCTTCCCAAGGGGGGCGAAATCCCCACGGATATTCTGGTCAGTAACGAATCCGTGCTTCAGGTTCGCCTCGATCCGAACAACCCCAGCATTCTGCTCCTCACCGGCCGCGCGCCGGGCCTCGCTCGGCTGAGCATCGTGTTGAAGGGCAAGCCGCGGCTCGACTTCGACGTGATCGTGCAGCCCGACTACGATCTGCTGCGAAGCCTGATCAAGCGGACGGTGCCGACCGCGAATGTTGAAGTGACGCCCGGCGTCGGCACGGTCGTGATCCTGAGCGGCTACGTGACCAGCCCGCAAGACGCGGACATCATCGCTCGGCTCGCGAACAGCCAGGTCGGCGGCTCTGCGAGCAACGTCATCAACGCCATCCAAGTCGGCGGCGTGCAGCAGGTCCAGATCGACGTGGTGATCGCGTCGGTGAACCGCAGCGAGATTCGTTCCCGCGGTTTCGACTTCAGTGTGGCTGGAACAAGTGCTCAGTTCAGGAGCATTGTGAGCGGTCTTATCCTACCGCCGTCAGGGGGAGTGGGGGCCGTTGGGCTGAGCCCGTCCGCGAATCTGCAACTCGGTATTGCTCCGGCGCAGCTCACGACGGCTTTACAGGCTCTGCGGACCGAGGGGGTCGCGAAATTTCTCGCCGAGCCGCGGGTCGTGACACAAACCGGACGCCCCGCGTTCTTCCGCGCCGGCGGTCAACAGGCAACCGTCAGCGCAACGAGCGGGATCTCTGGCCCCGGCTCGCAACTGGTCCCATTCGGCACCGAGCTTGAAGTGCTTCCCATCGTTTATGGAAACGGCCAGATCTGGTTGGAAATCAACCCGCGGATCACGGCCGTCGATTTCGGGCTCGGTATCGTGATCAACGGTTCGCCGACACCCGGTTTCACCGACCAGCAGGTCCGCTGTGCCGTGATGCTCGAATCGGGCCAAACTTACGCAATCGGCGGCCTGATCCAAAACAGCATGGCGGCTACCGCTTCTCGCGTGCCCGTACTCGGCGACCTTCCCTTCGTCGGCACTCTATTCAGCAGCGTCCGACACGAGGAACGCGAGACCGAACTCGTGATCCTGGTGACGCCGCGGCTGGTCGCTGCGATGGACTGCAATCAGGTTCCTCGCCGACTTCCGGGCCGCGAGACCCGCAGCCCCGACGATTATGAACTATTCTTGGAAGGCATCCTGGAAGCGCCCCGCGGCCAACGCAAGGTGTGGAACGGCCGTTGCTACAACGCCGCCTACAAGTGCGACCCCAGCGTGGCGAACTTCCCCTGCGTCGGGAACCTTTGCAACGGGCCGGTCGGACAAGCCGGCAGTAGCTGCGGAACGAGCGGTTGCGTCGCCCCAGCGGGCCATGCGATCGCGGGTCGAGCCGCGGGCTTCCCACTGCCGACCGCGCCGCCGAATTCGATGCCCGTGGTGAATTTGCCCTTGGCTTCGGAACCGATGGCTCCGGCTTCGCTGCCCGCGACCCTGCCAACGGCCCCGGCTGTGCCGGAAGGCAACGTGGCGCTCCCGCAGTTGCCTGCGGCACCGGTGGCTCCGCCGGCCGAGGAATCGCCCGACGCGATTCCGAAGTAAAAGGGTGGCACAGGCATTCTTGCCTGTGCAGACCTTGAGCACAGGCAAGAATGCCCGTGCCACCAGAACAACCCTCGAACCGCCGGCAAAGCCCGGCGGTTCGCCGATTGACACCCCGACGATACACCCTGAGTTTCGGTGGAACCATGCAACGCATTGCGATTGTCGACCCGACCGAATCGACCCGCGAATCCCTCCGGACGCTGCTCCTGGGCGTGGATTTCGTCTGGCTCGAAGCCGAGTGCGCCCGCTACGAATACTTCTTCGACGTGATCCAAACCTCGATGCCGGACCTGGCGATCGTCGCCCTCGACGGCGACAAGAACAAAGCACTTCAGATGATCGGCCAACTCTCGGCCGAGAACCCCAAGCTGCCCATCCTCACGATTAGCCACGATCATCAGGCGTTGCTGATGTCGCTCCAGAAGGGGGCGAAGTACTTCCTCACGCATCCGGTGTCGTTGGAAGACATGCTCACGGCCCTTCGCCGGGCACTGGGTGAAAGTGGCGGCCCGGAGCAGATGCAAGGCTCGACCACGCGAACGGCCGGTTCCTCGAGCGTGATCGCGGTACTCGGCTCCCGCGGCGGCGTCGGAACCACGACCCTGGCCGTGAACCTCGCCGCGACCCTCGCCTCCGATCCGTCCAACGCCGTCGCGCTCATCGACCTGGACCTGGCGCTGGGCGACGCCGACATCGCCCTCGAAGTCAGCGGCGTCGAGAACATCTCGATCTCGGACTTGGCGCGGAACATCGAACGCCTCGACATGAACTTCCTCAAGCGGGCGATGGCCAAGCACGAGCCGAGCAACCTCTCGATTCTGCGGCATCCGCTGGAAATCTCGGAAGTCGCCTCGATCCACGAGGGGCACGTCGAGCGAATCCTGAACCTCCTCAAAATCAGCTACACGCACCTCGTTCTCGACTTGAGCAAGTCGCTTCTCCAGACGGATCTCATGGCTCTGCGCATGGCGGACCTGATTCTTCTCACGGCTCAGCTGGAGCTTTCGAGCCTCAGAAACGTGGTCCGCCTCGTTCACAGCCTCGGTCAGGAAGACAACCTCGCGGACAAGGTGCGGGTGGTGATCAATCGGCAGGGTGCCGAGAGCGTGGAAGAGGGCATCAGCAAGCAAAAGGCCGAGGAAGTGATCGGGAAGCCGATTTTCTGGCAGGTGCCGAACGATCCGAAGGCGGTGATCGCCTCCCGGGTTTCGGGGCAACCGCTGGTGATTCAGGCTCCGAAGAGCAAGGCCCAGCTGAGCATCAACGGCCTGGCACAGGCACTTTACGGCAAACCCGTCAGTTCCGCCGGCGAACCGCGCAGCGGGAAATGGGGCTTCTTCTCCAAACGATAATTCTCGTGCTAGAGAGTATTTGTCTCCCGTTGTTTGCAACGGGAAACAATACCGATCGCGAAGGGTCACCGATGAGCCGGCTTCAACAGGGAATCTCGAAACTCAACAATCTGAGCAACGGCGGCGGGGCCAGCGGCATCTCGCGGCTCACCAGCCCCAGCAGCATCGGCGGTTCGAACAACGCCAAGAATTTCGAGGAACTCAAGCGCCAGATTCACTCGAAACTGGTCGAACGCCTCGATTTCACCCGCGTTCGCGATCTGTCGTCCGATGCCATGCGGCGCGACATCCGCCGCGTGATCGAACACCTGTGCGACACCGAGAACCCGCTGCTCAACCGGATCGAGCGCGAGAAACTCATCGAGGAAGTCCTCGACGAAACGCTCGGCTTCGGCCCGCTCGAAATTCTGCTCAAAGACCCGACGATCAGCGATATTCTCGTGAACGGCCCGTTCAAGGTGTACGTGGAACGCCGCGGTAAGCTGGAGAAGACCGAAGTCAAGTTCCGCGACAACGACCATCTGATGCAGATCATCGACCGCATCGTGTCGAAGGTCGGGCGGCGCGTGGACGAAACGAGCCCGATGGTGGACGCTCGCTTGCCGGACGGCTCCCGCGTGAACGCGGTCATCCCGCCGATTTCGCTGGACGGCCCGAGCTTGAGCATTCGCCGCTTCGGTGCGAACCCCTTGAAGCTCGAAGACTTGCTCAACTACAAGGCGTTCACCCCGGAAATGGCGATGCTCATGGAGGCGTGCATCAAGTCGCGCCTCAACATCCTCATCAGCGGCGGCACCGGTTGCGGTAAGACGACGCTGCTGAACACGATGTCGAGCTTCATCCCGTCGGACGAACGCGTGGTCACGATCGAGGACGCCGCCGAATTGCAGCTGCAACAAGATCACGTGGTGCGTTTGGAAACGCGGCCGCCGAACATCGAAGGCAAGGGTGCCGTGAGTACCCGCGATTGCGTGCGAAACGCCCTGCGCATGCGGCCCGAACGCATCATCATCGGCGAAGTCCGCGGTTCGGAAGCCTTGGACATGCTCCAGGCCATGAACACCGGCCACGGCGGCTCGCTCGCCACGCTCCACGCGAATACCCCGCGCGAAGGCCTGACCCGACTCGAAACCATGATCATGATGGGCGGCTTCGAACTGCCCGTGAAGGCGATGCGGCAACAGATCAGTTCCGCCATCGACATCATCATCCAGGCCAACCGCCTCCAGGGTGGCCCGCGCAAAATCACCAGCATCACCGAAGTGATGAACATGGAACAAGACATCATCATCATGCAGGAAATCTTCCGCTACCGGCAGGTGGGCATCGACCAGAACGGTCGGGCTTACGGGCAGTTCGAGGCCACCGGCGTGCGGCCGACGTTCATCAATCGCCTCGAATCGAAGGGCGTGAAGTTGCCTTCGAACATGTTCGCCGAACGCGTCCTGATGAAGGATTGACAGCGAGCGACTTGAAACCCGGTTTCTGCTTTGGAAACCGGGTTTCTCACAAGTCGCAAGAAACCCGGTTTCGAAGCCAGAAACCGGGTTTCAAGATAAATTCTCGCATCGGAACGAAATTCCTCTCGCAAGTGTCAGCATCCATCGCCGGAGCGAACTAGTGTTCATCCGACAAGTGAATCGCGGACGGATTCCGCACCCGAACTCGCACCCTCGCCAGGTATTCGCGCATGGAACTCTCGGCCCTATTCCCGTTGCTCATCGGCGGATTCGTGATCGCGGCCGTGGTACTCATTTACCTCGCGGTCGGCCGCAGGAGTGAGGGCCGCGCCTCCGAACGCCTCGACGAAATCGTCGGACGCAACATCCGCAAGGATTCTACCTCGGACTTGCTGCTGAGGCAGGCCCTTCAGGAAGTGGACGCGCAGAGCATCCTCGACCGCATCACGCCGGAATTCTTCAACCTCACGAAGACGTTCGAGCAGGCGGATGTGAACATCAAGCCGAGCGCGCTGTTTGGAATTTCCCTCGCCCTGGCGGCGGCCGGCGGCATCGCCAGCGTCTGGGCCGTGAATATCTACGTCGCCCCCATCGGTGCGATCCTCTGCTTCACGCTCCCGTGGATCTGGCTGCACGCGAAGCGTGCGGGCCGATTGAAGAAATTCGCCGGGCAGCTTTCGGACGCGATGGAACTCGTGGCCCGCGCCCTGCGAGCCGGGCACTCGCTCGCCGCCGGCATGCACGTGGTCGCGGAAGAAATGCCCGCACCGATCTGCAAGGAGTTCGGCCGCGTTTACGAGGAACAGAACCTCGGCATCGCCCTCGAAGAAGCTCTCAAATCCATGTGCGATCGCGTGCCCAACCTCGACCTGCGATTCTTCGTGACCAGCGTCGCGATCCAACGGCAAACCGGCGGCGATCTCGCCGAAATCCTCGACCGCATCGGGCACGTGATCCGCGAACGCTTCAAGATTCTCGGCCAAGTGAAGGCGCTGACCGCCGAAGGCCGGCTCTCCGGCGTGGTCCTCATCGCACTCCCGATCGGCCTGTTCCTCATGATGATGTACATGAAGCCGGACTACATCGAGTTGCTGTGGAAGGACCCGATGGGCATCAACATGTCGATCGGGGCCGTCGTGCTCATGCTGGTCGGCTCCTACGCCATCAAGAAGATCGTCGACATCAAAGTGTAATCGCGCTTTGCCGCTTGCGGCTTCGCGATTCGACCGCTCCCCGATTCACCGCACTGAGGGCTACTCCCGTGGAACTGTTCGCGTTCCTCTCGATGGAAGAAGTGACGCCCCTGTTCGTGTTCGCGGCCATCGTCGCCGGCACGTTCTGGGTGCTGTCCATGATCTCGACTCGCAACAGCCAGGCCGAGGAACGCCTCGAGCGGCTGGGGCGGCCCAAGTCGCTCGTCGAGATCGAGATGGCCCAGCTGGACAACAAGAACAGGTACTCCGGCCTCAAGGACATGTTCTCGAACCTCGGCGGCGCGATGCAGCCGAAGACCGAGCTTGAGAAAAACTCAATTAAAATCAAACTCGCGAATGCGGGCTTCCGCAACGAGCAAGCAGCCGGTGTATTCGCTGGAATCCGCGTAGTTTGCCTAGTCGGGTTCCTCCTTCCAGCCCTTTTCTTCTTCATTCTCAAAGACGGGTTCACTCTAAAGTCGATGGAGTACACAGTGGCACTCGGCGGGATGGGGTTCTACCTGCCGCAGATCGGGCTGTGGTACCTGCGAACCACGCGGCAGAAGGAAATCTTCCTCACGCTGCCGGATGCTTTGGACCTGTTGGTGGTCTGCGTCGAATCCGGACTCGGCCTCGACGCCGCCCTCCGCAAGGTGACCGAGGAGATGAAGGGCCACGCGAAGACGATCTGCGAGGAATTCCAACTCGCGAACTTGCAGTTACAAATGGGCCGGCCGCGCCGCGAAGTGCTTCACGACTTGGGCGTGCGAACGGGCGTGGACGACGTGCGAAGCTTGGCGGCGATCCTGATCCAGGCCGACCGATTCGGCTCGAGTATCGCCCAGGCTCTGCGGGTGCAGTCGGATTCGATGCGAATTCGGCGGCGTCAACTGGCCGAGGAAAAGGCCGCGAAGACTGCGGTCCAGCTGATCTTCCCGCTGGTCCTCTTTATCTTCCCGGCGATCTTCGTGGTGCTCGTGGGCCCCGCGGCGATTCAGATTCAGAAGAACCTGTTGAAAAGCTAATCCGGCAAACCGCCGGTTCTCTCAAGGAGGAGAGTGATGAAGCGAATTGTGCGAGCCGCGACGGCCGCCCTGGCGGTTGCAGGAATCGGAACCATCGGATGCACCCACACCGGCCAGCCGGCCGGTGACGGGGCCGCGGGAGGCGGGGCGGTTTACCGCCAGTTCGTCGATCCCTGCTGGCCCGAACGCTACAACGCTGCGGCGCGGAACGAAGTCCTCGCCCCGTTCGCCGTGCAAGTGAGCAACGGCAACGTGCTCAACCAGACCCTTTGGAACTGGTACTTCGAGCCGGGTACGGACAAACTCACCGGTGCGGGCCGGGCCAAGCTCGATTCGATCACGCAGACGCGGCCGGCCCCGGATACGCGGCTCTACCTCCAGGCCGCTCGCGACGTGGCCGTGACGCCCGAGAATATCGACAAGGTTGGGGCGACCCGCGACGACCTGACCTCGAAGCGCGCCGCCGCGATTCAGAGGTACATGGCGACTCAGCCAGTGATCGGCACGCCGGTGGCCTACGAGATTCACGTTCACGATGCCGTGCCTCCGGGCATCGCGGCGGAATTCGCGGCATCCGCTTACCGCGGTCAGACGCAAGGTTACGTAGGGTCGCTTCGCAGCGGTGTTGGTAACACTGGTGCAGTCGCTACGGGTGGCGGTACTGGCGGCAATACCGGGGGCAGCACTGGCGGCAATACCGGGGGCAGCGGATCGACTGGCCCCACGACCGGACCGTAATCGCCAACGAGCCTCGGATCACTCGATGTCCACGAACCCGGCTTCCCTTGCAGAAGCCGGGTTCCGTTTACACACCACGACGAACACCATGAGCCAGCGACCCGCACTTTCCCGTTGCCTCGTTCTCGCCTTGTTGGCGCTCGTCGTCTCGGCTGCGCCGGTTCTCGCGGCAACCTCTTCTACCGCAGCCCCACTCTTCGGCGGATACTGGGACGGATTCTTCGAACACTGGGGCGGCGTCTTCAAGAAGCAGAACGGCATCATCCTCGCCGTCCTCTGCCTCGGTGCCGTCTCGCTCTTCATCATTACCCGCGGTAAGTGGAAGAAGTAAGATCCCGGCGAGCCGAGTCGCGTGAGCGACCGGGTGACGCCTAGACAATCTCA
>JAYTGN010000225.1:0-12273 GCA_043733485.1 Gemmataceae bacterium | reverse complement strand
GAGACACTCCCCGTGGGCCTCCCGCAACTTGCATTCGCAAGTCGCGGTCCGGCCCACCCTACGAGCCCTTCAAACGGGTCGATCACTATCTGCCGCTCGCCTTAGAACAGCTTCAACTGCTCGCCGGGCCTGCGGAAGTGCTCCGCCGAGAGGCGAGGCATCGAGTCCGCGAGCCCCACCTTGGCCCGCGTCACGCGGAAAAGTTGGTTGAACGTCTCGGCCCACAGCCCTTCCCCGCGCATCCGCGAACCGAATCGAGAATCGTTGAGTTCGCCGCCGCGGGTGTCGCGAATGCGGCCGAGCACCTTGTCCACGCGTTCGGGGAAGTGCCGGGCCAACCAGTCCGCGAACAGATCCTTCACGCCCAGCGGCAAACGCAGCACGACGTAATACGCGCTCATCGCTCCAGCCTCGGCGACAGCCTTGAGGATCGCCGGTGCTTCGTGATCGTTCAACCCGGGAATCATCGGAGCGAGCATGGCCCCAACCGGCACGCCGGCGTCTCGCAATTCGCGGATGGCTCGCAACCGTGCGGCAGGTGCCGAGGCTCGCGGTTCCATGATCCGCGCCAATTCCGGATCGAGTGTCGTCACGGAAACGAACGCGTGGGCGGCCCCAAATTTCGCCAGTTCGCTCAACAGGTCCGCGTCGCGGCTCACGAGTGCGTTCTTGGTCACGAGCCCGACCGGGTTGCGGAACTCCGCGAAGACTTCGAGGCACTGCCGCGTGATCTTCATCCGCCGTTCGATGGGCTGGTAGGCGTCGGTCACGGTGCCGATGCCGACGACCTGCGGAACCCACGACTTCGCGAGAAACTGCTTCCGGAGCAGTTCGGGCGCGTCGGTTTTCACCATGATCTTGGTTTCGAAATCGAGCCCGGCCGAGAAGCCGAGGTATTCGTGCGTGGGCCGCGCGTAGCAGTAGACGCAGCCGTGTTCGCAGCCGCGATAGGGGTTCAAACCGTAGTCGAACGGGATGTCCGGGCTGTCGTTCTTCGAGAGGATGGCCTTGGAACGATCGTGGAAGAATTGCGTCTCGGGGGCCGGGTCTTCGGTGGGGTCATAGTCCGGGAGCGGAATGCGAGCGATCGTCTCGAACCGGTTAATCGGGTTGTCGGCCGCTCCGCGACCGTGAATCGAAGTGGGAACCATGAGTGCGATTCTACCCGGCTCCTCCGCGATGGCGATGGCGGTTGGGCACGTACACGAAATCGGAAGCTGTTTCGTGCCTGATCCTTAGTCGCCTTCGGGCGATTTCAGTCCGAGGGCTTCGACGCGTCTCAGGAGTCGCGTTCGCCAGATGCCGAGCAGCTCGGCGGCCTTGGTCGCGTTGCCGTTCGACTTCGCGAGTGCGCGAAGGATCAAGCGCTTCTCCACGGCTTCGAGCGTCGCGTCGAGTTTCAGGTCGGGTTGCGGTGCGGGCTTCACAATGCCCAGCCGTTCGCGGAGTTCGCGGGACAGGTGATCGCGCTGAATGGAGCCTTCACCCGCTGCGGTTGCAGCCTCGCCCAGTACCAGAGCGAGTTCGCGCAAGTTGCCTGGCCAAGCGTGAGCGTGAAGCACCACCATCGCGGCCGGCACAATGAGTTTGCCCTCGTTCCGCGCGAGCAGATCGGCGACGAGTCGGGGCAGGTCTTCGAGCCGTTCGCGGAGCGGCGGGATCGGCACTTCCAATGCCGAGAGGACCGTGTCGAACTCCGGCAACAGCGTAGCGTCCTTTACGGCGTCCCGTGCCGAGCGAGTCGAGCCGCAGATCAAGCGGACGCCCGATTCGCCTTCCGCGTACTCGTCGACGAACCGCTGCTGCAAATCGCGGGGGAGCGCGGCCGGTTCCTTCAAATAAATTGTGCCGAGCCGATCCGAACCGGCGAGCCCGCCGTGGCCCCAAAGCAAACTCTCGATGAGGTAAGGCTGGAGGCCACCGCAATCGAGCGACACGAATGCTCGTTCGCGCCGAGCGCTGGCCCGATGAATGATTCGGGCGGTAGTCTCTTTTCCCGAGCCGGGTTCTCCGAGGAGCCAAACGGGTGTCGTCGCACTCGCCGCGAGGCGCACCTGGGAAAGCAGCCTCCGAGCGGCGACGGACTCTCCGCCGAGCCGATCGAGCGCGAAGTGCGCGGCGTGCTTTTCGCGTAGGGCCACGAGTTCCGGCGGAATCTTTCGCGCCGCGGTCGGGACCGCTTCCCCCACGACTTCGATGAAGCCGACGATGCCGATGGAGCCTTCGTTGGAACGGAGCGGGTGGAAGGTGATGTCCCACCAGGGTGGGCCGCCGCGATGTTGAGGCGCGGGCCGGCGCGATTTCGCGGGTTGGCCCGCGAGCACCTCGGGCGTCGGGGCGAGTGCCGCCGCCAGCGGCGTACTCGTTCGCCGATTCGAGCAAACCATTCCGAGCACGTCCGCCAATTTTCGACCGGTGAGCGCTTCCCAGGCCGCATTCGCAAACCGAAGCCGTCGGGCTTTTCCCAGTACGAAGATGGGCGTCCTCGCTTGCTGGAAGAAGGCGCGCCAGGCGAACGACGCCGAGCCCGTGGGCCGGCCTTTTTTCGGAGTTTTGGGAGGCTTTTCGGGCATGGCAGAGCCATTGTACCGCGCCGGTGGCTCGGGCAAAGTCGTGCGTCATATCCCGTGCAATCGCACTCCGCGGTGCAGGCGTTACAAGCTCCCGCCTCCCGCCAGCTGAACGCCTTCTCATCGGGCCGCAGGATCGCGTTTTGATTTGACATGCCCACCCCACGACCTACGGTTGTTGAGGCTGCACCAAAAGGATTCTCCGCCCGAATGCGCATCGGGCCGATGCCGCAAGCCGCTGCCCCCTTTGTGAGAGTTCCCTTATGGCGAACCCGAACTCGCCCGACACCGCCACCCCGTCGATTTCCTCGGCCGAGTTGCGCCGTCGGCTCTTGGCCTCCACGCCGCCGCCCGCCCCCGAATCCGGTTGGGGTACTCAGGATCTGCTCGCGCGATTGCGGATGCCCGGGGGAAAAAGCGGCTCGGCCGTCATCGGCATGCCGGCCGCACGAGCGGTACAGCCCGCTCTGCCGGAGCCCGATCCCAGCGTGCCGATTCGCCCCTCCGTCACGCGGCGCACTCCGCCACCAGTCGGACGCAACTCGGGGATCGAACCGGGCAGCGCCATCGCCGGGGCGCTCAACACCCTGGCCAGCATCAGCGATTCCAATCGCCTCTCGGCCGACGATTCGCCGATGGCCGAAATTCAGCGACTTCGCTCGGAGAATAAGGGACTTCGCCACCTCCTCGACGAGATGAAGCCGCTCTTGAATGAAGCGAGCGAAATCGAGCAGCAGTTCGGCTCGAAGGAAGCCGAGTTCGCGGCCGCGGTTCAGGAACGCGACGCGCAGATCGAAGAACTGAGCACGCATCTGGGAGCCATCGAAGAACAGATCGCGAAGGGAGAACTCGCTGCGCCGGCGCCGATTCCCAAGACCCGCAGCGAACTCGAAGAGTGGAACGACGAGTTGGAGAAGGAAAGCTCGAAGCTGAACCAAGAACGCAAGCGGATGGACGACGAACGCCGGCAGTTGCACGAAGACGAGGATGGCCTCGAAAAGCAGATGCGCGATATGGAAGTGTCGATGGCCCGCGAACGGGCCATGCTCGCCCGGCAGGAAACGGAACTCAAGCGACTCAGCGCCGAGATTCAACACGAACTGGACATCCTCCAGCGCGGCGACGCGGGCCTGCGGGAACAGATGGTCAAGTTCCAGCGCCGCGCTCAGGAAGTGATGACGAAGCAGCCGCCGAGTGGGCGGCGTTGAGTACGCCCGGTGCGGCGGTCTTCGAGTGGTCGTAGCCGGCGTAGGTGCCGAAATCGTTGAAGAAGAGCCGCTTCGCGATGCGATAGAACGGGTTCTTCTCCGGGATCTCGGCCGTCGGGTTGTACTGCGACGTGCGGACCTGCATGGCTTCGAGTTCCGCCAGCGCCGTTTGCCGAGCCGTGGCGTCCTTCGCGCCGTGCGCATCCACCAATGTCTTCAACAGGTCGGGCCGTTCGAGCACGATGCAACCGCGGGTCGTCTCGGCAGCCAGCTTGCGGAAGTCTGCCAGGAACGCGGACTGCACGAACTTGTCCTTCAACGTGCGACCGTCCGCTTCACTCGAATGGATCGACTCCTTCGAGAACTGCACGATGGGGCAAGGCTCAATGCCGCCCCACGGGTTGATGTGGTGGCTGATGCCCGTGGCCGCGGGGCAGAGTGCCTTGCCTTCGCCGTCGTGGTAGGCATCGACGATCACGATCGGCTTCTTCGCCCGCATTTCGACCACGAACTTCCGCGCCTTCAACGATTGCTCCGACGTGAGGCACAACTCCGGATTCGGGTTCGGGCCCATTGGCCGATAGACGTGGAACCACGTGTACATCACGCCCATCGCGATGAGCTTGTCGATCCATTCTTCGCGGAGCAGGTCGTCGATGTTGGTGCGGCAGAGGCTGGTACAAACACCCGTGAAGACGCCAGCATCGAGGGCGTTGTGGATGCCCTGCATCGTCTTGTTCAGCACGTTGGCCCGGCCGCGGCGCTCGTCCGAAATGATCTCGGACCCTTCGACGGAGAAGAGCGGCGTGACGTTGCCGAGTTGCCACATACGGCGGGCGCGTTCGGGCGTGACGAAGTGGCCGTTGGTGAAGATCTGGAAGTAGCAATCCGGGTGCTCGGCGAGCATGTCGAGCAGGTGCGGGTGCATGAACGGTTCGCCGCCGACGATGCCGAAGAAGACGTTGCCGACGCTCTTGGCTTCGCGAATGAGCTTGTGGAACGCTTCCGGCTGGATGATCTCTTGTTTGGAAGCGACATCGACCCAGCAACCTTGGCAGCGGAGGTTGCACGAGTTGATGATCGAGACGTACAGGAACGGCGGGAAGACCTGCCCCTGTTTGAGTCGCAGTTTGTGCCGATGAACGGACAAAGCACCTTTGAAGCCCATGTTGTACATGAGCTTCCAGAGGAGGCGCTTGTCGGTGTTGAACAGCAGTCGCTTGGCCATCTTCAAATACACGGCGAACCTCGTGTGGATGCAGATCATGCTGATGCGGTGGTGGCGCGTTCTTGTCGCCAGATCAGGTACTCGCGGAGTGCCGCGTTCACAGCCGCTTCATCGGCGAACGCCGGTGCGACATCGGCCGCGAGGCGGAGCCGCTCTTGATAGCGAGCGAAATACTTCCCGCGAACCACCCCACGGAGTTCGCGAAAGTTGTACTCGGGCAGAAGTTCGTCGGCTGCCTCAGGATTTTCAGGGGAAGTTTCCATCGCAACCTCCTGGGATGAATGTACCAGATATTGCGGATTGCCGCGCTCCCCTCCGCGAACTTATGGTCGCGGCTAGTGTCAGATTACCAAAGGCACCGGAATGGGACGGATGCGACGATTGCTCGCCGCGGATGCGGCGTCCGATGGTAGCCAGGGGTGGAGCGAAGCGGAACCCCTGGTCTCTGATGGAGAATTCTGCTCGACCGAGCCGCGGAGCGGCGGCCGATTGCGGGCCACGCGGATTCTGTCGCCGCTCCGCGGCTCGAAGAAACTTCGATAGACGACTCACTTCCAGGGGTTGCGCTCGCAAAGCCTCGCTTCACCCCTGGCTACCATCGGTCGCCGCATCCGCGGCGAAGGCTGGCGGCAGTGCATTCTGACTGTCAGTAATCGGCGAGGCTCACTTCTTCAAATACTTGTCGAACCACGCGAGGTCCCACTCCATCTTGGCCTTGCGGTTGCTCAGTTTCGTGAGGCCGTGCGGCTCGCCGGGATAGACCACCAGTTGCGTCGGCACATTCACGTACTCCTTGAGCGCCCGGTAGAGCATCTTGCTGTGGCCGGGTGGGCAGCGTTCGTCGCCGCCGCCGACGTGGATCAAGGTCGGCGTCTTCACGTTGCCGAGTTGGTAAGTCGGCGACGTCTTCTTGTAAATCTCCGGCGTCTCCCACGGCAGACCCTTCTTGAACACACGCGGATACGCGGGCTCGTCGTTGAAGCCCCACTCGGCCACCGTGTCCACGATCCCCGCCCCGCTCGATGCCGCCATAAACTTGATCGGCGAGTCCTTCAGCGAGATCAAGCAGTTCGTGAGGTACCCGCCGTTGCTCCAGCCCATGACGCCGATGCGGTCCGGGTCGGCGATGCCTTCGTCGATGAGGTGCTGAATCCCGGCGAGGATGTCCTTCACTTCGATGTCGTTTTCGCGTCCGATGAGGTCGGTGACGAACTTGTCGCCGTAGCCGGTGGAACCGCGGTAGTTGGGGCAGAGTACAGCGTACCCGGCGGCGGAGAAGTAGAGCCGGCCGTTGTGCGGGTCGAACTCGAGATCGGCGTGCGACGCGGTGGTCGGCCCGCCGTGAATGGCGACGACGAGCGGGAGCTTCTTGTCGCCTTTCTTGAAGCAGGGCGGAAGTTCGAGCGGCCCGCCGACGGTGGCACCGTCCGGGGCTTTCCAGGTGATGTGTTTCGTGAACGTCTGTTTCCATCCGGCAGTCTGCGGATTGAGGTAGGTCAGTGGAGGGGCAGGCAGTTCGGCACCCTGATCCTTAGGCTCAAGTCGATAGAGTTCTGGAAAGCCACCTGGGGTGGAAAAGAGTATGACCTTCGGCCCGACCCTCGCATCGGGAACATCGGGAAGGCAGGCGAAGCCATAGGTGACGAAGGACTCCAACATGTACTTTTTCGCGGTCGTGGAGAACTTCGGACGGTCGCTATCCACCGTGTATTCGTCCACCCCAACGCTTCCCGAGAATTCCCACAGGTAGCAGAGCACGTCCGAAGATCGCCACCTTATCGGAGTGCCGTATCCGCGAACGTGCCCAGATCGAGGCATCCGGTATACACCCCACCTCTCATCCTTCAGTTCACCAATCACAATCTCCGCTGGGTAGCCATCGAAGATGGCGCAAAAGGCGAAGCGGGTGCCGTCCGGGTTCCACGCCAGCGACTCCAGCCAGGCCCACGGCGACGCCGCCTTCTTCCGATACACGTCCGTCGGCGGCGTGACGACCTTGCCGTCTTCCCACACATCGACGAGCGACTCGCCCTCGGACTTCAGCACCGAGTCATCGAAGGCCGAGATCATCGCGATGCGCTTGCCGTCCTGTGTCACCGCGAACTCGCGGATGTAGCGTTTCTCGCCGATCAACTTCTCGGCCTTGCTCCCCTCGGGCTGCCGGAACACCTCCGAGACCTTGCGCTTGCCATGGCCGTACTCGACCTTGTTGAACTTCTCGCGCAGCTTCGAGAAGTCGTCTTCGTCCGTCGTCTCGGCATCGACCGAGTAGAAGAGTGCGTCGGCCTTCGGGGCGTAGTCGTAGCCGGTGATGCCGCCATCAATCTTCGTCATCGCGGTGGCTTCGCCGTCCTCGACGTGTACCTTCCAGATTTGCGTCTTGCCCTTCGCGCCGCCACGGTTGCCGAGCAAGTAAATCGAGCCGCCGTCGGCGGACCACTTCGGGTGGCGGTCGTTGGCGCGGTCCTTCGTGAGTTGCCTCGGCTTCCCCTTGCCATCGGTGTCCACGACCCAAAGGTCGGTGCGGCGGTTGTCTGCTTTCACATCCCACGTGGCGAGGCAGTACGCGACTTGCTTACCATCTGGCGACACCGCCAACTCCGTGACCGTGGCAACGGAGGCGTAATCGTCCGGCGTCACATTGTGAGTTCGCGCCGGCGGCTGGGCGCTCATTGACGATGCGAGAACAATCAGCGCGAGAACGGAAAGTGCGCGGCGCATGGGGCGTCTCCAGAGTTGCGAAGCGAACGCGGAGCGCGTTCCTACCGAGTATACGCCGACGACGGCCAACCACAACCGCGACCGTTCCGGATACAATTCACCCCGCGTGGCCGAGGCACCTGAATGGTTGAGGGCGGTTCCGTGGCAGCTTTGCTCCGACTCTTGCTGTTCGCGATGTTCCTCTTTGTGGTCGTTACGATTGCCGCGTTCGTCTACCTGGAATGGTGGCAGGCAATCCTCGTTTCCTTCGCCACGTTCATGCTGCTGGTTTACGGTGCGAAGTGGATGGTCCGTTCGGCGGTGGCCCGAATCAAGAACTTCGCCTCGGAACTCTTCCGCGTCAAAAGCCGCGTGCTGCGCGGTGCCACGGTGGACGTTCATTCGGTGCGGCCCGTTCCCTCTCCCGAAGAGTTCGAGCCGGAAGACGACGCACCGCCCGCGGAGTGGGATTGGTTCGAGATCGAAGCCACGATCTTCCCCGCACCCAACGCAGCCGGCCCCATGACGCACTGGGACCTCGACGATCTCCGCCTCGTTCCCATCGATGAGCCGAACCGCGAGCCGCTGCAAGCCACGGAGATCGAGAACGAAATCGGGTTCGCCCGCATCGCCATCGTGGAGAACGGTGTGGCGAGCGAGCCACAACAGTCGACGCTTCACGGACCTCAACGGCTCCGCTTCGTGGCGGGCCTGCCGCGAGGCATCCGGGTCTGGAAGTTCCGCTATTACTTCGAACAGTTCGGGCGCGTCGAACTGCCTCCGCGGAACGTGCTTCGCTAGGAACGGGCACGGAATAACCTCCCGTTTTGGTAGTCCGCACTCTCCGAGTGCGGCCCGTGGCCAGCGGTTCCGGAGAAATGTAAATGATTTGTTCAAGCACCGCACTCGGAGAGGGCGGACTACCAACCAAAACGGGAAGTTATTTCATGACCGTTCCTAATTAGACCCAAAGTTGCAAGATGCGAAGGACCGTTTCCCGCCACACATCGAGTGCATCCTCGCCATCCAAGGTGTAGGCCAAGTTGGATCCGTCGCTGAGTTGCGGCCGCGGGCCATCCACGATCACCTCCGTGATCACCGCATGTTCCAGGTCGATCTCGAGCGGTTCCGTCGCGGCCACGAAGGCGTGAACCTGAGCCTGATGCGCGAGATTCCGAATTCGTTCGAGCGCCTGCTCCGAACTCGAGACGTGTTCGATGGCCGCGTCGCCGCGCGCGATGGGATCGCGGAGCAACAGTGCCATGAGGGTCGCTTCCTCCGCCAGCGGTTTCTTGTCGCCATCCTGCACGAAGAGTACCTCGAAGCGGATCGCATCCGCGCTGAGCCACTCCGTCAACTTCTCCACAATCGCCAAGATCGCGGACTGCAGCATCACGATGCGCTGGTAGGGCAACTCGGCGTCCTTGAACCGCAAGGCCACGAGGTCCGGATGCAGGACGAAGGCGAACGCTCGCCGCCGGCGGAGGAATTGGTTCTCGTCGCGCGCGTAGTAGAAGAGTTCGTCGCGCGCGAACTTCACATCGAAGAGGTCGGGTTCGTCGTCGCGTTCCTCGATGTATGCGAGTTGCGAATGAAGCAAGCTCTCGATCGAGCCCTTCGTCGAAATGGAGGTGTAGCCGCCGACCGGGTAGTGATCCTCATCGAGCACGCGGGTGGGCACCTCCCGGCGATTGGGAAGCGGGCTCGCCGGGCGCGTCGGCAGTTTTGCGACGAGTTCGATGGTGTTCTTTTCGATCTGCTGGAGGGCGACGCGTTGGCCCAGGTCGCCGAGGGCCGAGCGGTTCTCGAGGGCCGAGATATCCGGGCGCGAAAGCGATTCGTTCATGCGCTGCGAGGCAGCCACGAGTTGCTCGTACATCGTCACGAGGAGCGGGCTGGGCCCGTCGCGCATGAGCCGCTCCCACGCGCCGCCGAGTACGTCGTCGCTACGATCGCGAAGCAAGCCGCGAATCACGGCGGGGGGAAGCAGCACGCCGGGCAGGTTCGCTCGAACTTGCATCCGGTTCACCACGTAGGCGAGCCCCTTGACGCGGTCCTTTTCGTGGTACTTCTTCAGGGCGTCTCCGGCGCGCTCGAACGCGGCATCGGCGTAGAGTTTGCCGAGCACGTGATCCTCGTACATGCGAATGAGCGCGGGCGGCCAGCCGGGGATGTGCCAAGCCTCCTTGGAGCGGTGTTCGGAATCGGCTCCCAGCGCGATGTGCCCGAGGTCGCCGACGAACCCCACCGGCGGCAGCGGTTGCCCGCTCGCGGCCACTTCCATCGCCCATTCGAGCGTACTCTTCACGGTGGCGGGGTTGGGCTTCACGGCGCGTTGCAGCCAGAGCCCCTCGGCGACGAATCGCCGGGCCGCTTCCAAATCCCGCAGTTCGACCGGTTCCATGCTGGTTCCCAAGGCTTCGCCAGATTCCCAAAGCTCCTTATAGCCCGCGCTCGACGCAGGGCCAACCGCCGGGAGCCGAGTTGCGGGTTAAAACCGGCACGACCGCTCCGACCGTTAAAGTCGCCGCCGCCGAATGCCGATTTCAAGGTCTGAGTCCACGGAATCGACCGGTTCGAGGCCGTTGCGCAGCCGTGCGGACGGTCGGGATGAGGAACGCATGACGACCACGCGAATCCTACCCGCGGTGTTTCTGGCCGCGTTAGCAAGCGCCGGACCAGTCGCGGGACAGATCCGAATGCCCGCTTACTCGCCGCCGGGGCATTCGCAGGCACTCGTGCCGGCCATTGCACCTGCCGGTGCCGTGGAGCCGGAAGCACCCGCGCCGCGCGCCCAACCCGCGGCGACGTTGAATCGGCTCACCGCGCCCATACCGCCCGGCGGAGCCGCCGGCGAATCGGACCCGGTGGGCACGCTCACCGCGCCTCCGGGACTCCCCGCCGGCTCCTACGCCAGCCCCTGGTTCAGCACCGATGGCCCGGGCTGCGCCGGCCCCATCGGCGGGCACGGCTCGGTCGATTACGAAGTCTACTGGCGAACCGGCCCGAGCTTCGCCTTCGGAAGCGGGGCTTTCACCGATCGACTGCATATGGGTTGGAACGTCGGCGGCGGCGGCCGAAGCCTCTTCTTCAACAAGGCCGGAGACGCGGCTTGGGCCGTCGATCTCGGACTCAGCTACACCTACAACCGAGGATCGAACGACGACCTCGTCGATGCCTTCCTGCGCCGGCAACCGCTCACCGGCTTCAACAATCAGGTCATCCCCCAGGCCGATTCGTTCCAAACCGTTCGCATCCGCGGGCTGCACCGAACGTCGTTCAACTTCGGCGTCGGACGCGATTGGTTCGTCTGGGGCAACGGGCAACCCGGCGCGGAGGAGGGCTGGAACCTCCGAGTGGGAAGCGACGTCGGGGGCCGCTGGGGCACGGCCCACGTCGATCTCGTGCCGTTCAACGAAGTCGGCGGCTACTCCCGACGCCAGAAAGTTTTCCACGGCTTCTACCTCGGTTTCCACTCGAACATCGAGGTGCCGATGGGCGGCTGGATCTGGTTCGCCGGCACCCGCGTCGAGTACGGCTACGACTGGATGGACATCCTCCCGCCGCTCAAGGGCGACGTCCAGAACGCGAATCTGCTGTTCACCGGGGGCGTCCGTTACTAGCGCAACGGGTTCTTCTCGGGCTTGCCGTTCGCGTCGAGAATCTGGAAGTGGTGGATGCCGCCCTTGCGGTCGTCGGTGTAGGTCCAGACGATCTTCTTGTCGCGGGTGATCTCGGTAAGCTTGGCCTGACCCGAAGTGGCAGGATGGCTGGTGATGACGGTGTTTCCGTTCGCCAATCGCTGGACGCCGCAGGCGTCGTTGATCGGCTTGCCGGGTAGGTCGTCGTTGGTCACGCGCCAGACTTCCTTGGCATTCGCGTCCACTTCGATGACGAGGTTGCCGAGGGTGCAGCCGATGAGCGTGTGGCCGTCCGGCAGGCGGATCGCGGTGAACGGCCAGTGCGGCGTCCTCACTTCCCACACGATCTTCCCCTTCGGGTCGTACTCGCGCACTACTTTATCCAGCAGTTGCGGGACGAGGTAGTTCCCGCTCGGGAGCTTCCGCGTCATCCTCGTTTGAAGATGGTGGTCCTTGGTCTGTGCTTCGAGTGGAATCTCGGCCATCACTTTGCCTTCGCGGTTCACTTCGAGAATGCGCGGCTTGTCGCCGGCCTCGGTGAGCAGCACCTTGCCTTCGCCCAACGATTGAACGGTGTTCACTTCCGATTGCGATCCCTTGAACTCGAAGAGAATCTTGCCGTCGCGATCGACTTCGACCACCGCGCCGCCGGGGTAGGCCTTGCTCTTCGTCAGGGCGAGCAGCACGTTCCCGTTGTCGAGTACCCAGCCATCGCGGGAGGAAGCCGGATACTTCCAGGTGGTCTTGCCGGCGTCATCGACGATGAACGTCTCGCCGCCGGTGGCGAGGAATCCGTGCTTGATCGGCTCCGCGGCAAACGCGGGAAGGGCGAATGAAGCGAGGACGAGGAGTGCGATGCGAAATGGCAGCATGGTGTTTCTCGGAGAGTTTGAAACCCGGTTTCTGCTTTGGAAACCGGGTTTCTG
>JAYTGN010000224.1:0-12281 GCA_043733485.1 Gemmataceae bacterium | reverse complement strand
GTGAGTCGCCGGGTTGGAGACGCAACCCGGCGACTCACGTCGCCGGTTCGCCAAAAACCGGAGCGATCACCCGTGACGTTCAATGTCGAATCACCCTCGGCCCGGCGCGCTGTCGTTACCGCCCGTCATGGAGGCGATGTTGTTCCGCATCGAGGTGTCGGACTGCAGGTTCCGCATGTTGTAGAAGTCCATGACTCCGAGGCGGCCGGAGCGGAAGGCCTCGGCGATCGCCTGGGGAACCTGAGCCTCGGCCTCGACGACCTTGGCGCGATTCTCTTCGCAGAGCGCTCGCATTTCCTGTTCGCGGGCGCGGGCCATGGCCGCTCGCTTCTCGGCTTCGGCCTGAGCGACCCGAAGATCGGCCGCAGCCTGTTCGCCCTGCAACTTGGCCCCGATGTTCTCGCCGACTTCGATGTGCGCGATGTCGATCGACACGATCTCATACGCCGTCTGGGCGTCGAGAGCGTTGTGCAGCACGGTTTGGGAAATCATGCCGGGGTTGGCGAGCACTTCCTTGTGGTCGTGGGCCGAGCCGATGGCCTTGACGATGCCTTCACCCACGCGGGCGATGATGGTCTCTTCCGTGGCACCGCCGACGAGCCGTTCGAGCTTGGTTCGCACGGTCACGCGGGCCTTGGCGAGAAGCTGAATGCCGCTGCGGCACACGGCGTCGAGGAACTGCTTCCCCTTCGCGGGGTCGGGGCAGTCGATGACCTTCGGATTCACGCTGGTGCGAACGGCTTCGAGGATGTCGCGGCCGGCGAGGTCGATGGCGGCGGCGGTCCGCCACGGCAGATCGAGCCCGGCTTTATTGGCCGCGATCACGGCGGTCGCGGTCTTGGGCACGTTGCCTCGGGCGAGGAAGTGCGATTCCAGGTCGCCGGTGGTCACCTTCACGCCGGCCTGCACGAGCGCGATCTTCTGCCGCACGATCATGCCGTAGTCGACGTTCCGCAGCTTCATCCCGATGAGGCTACCGATGCCGATCTCGGCCTTGGTGAGCAGCGCTTGAATCCAGAGCCGGATGAAGCTGAAGAAGATGAACAGGAACACGAGGAAGATGAGGACGCCGATGCCCGCGACGATCAGCAGGATCATCTGGGTGCCGGTGAGGTCTTTTGGGGTATCGACGGCGAACAGGGAGGCGAAGATGGACCGCGTCACGGGGGTCGTTCCTTTCGGGTTGTATTCTCAGCGGCCGTTCAACCGAGGTCGAAATCGTCCGACGGCTTGGAAGCCTTCGGCGATTCGTCCAGGCCGATATCGGCGATGTCTTGAGGCGTTTCCATTCGTCGGACCACGGCGGTGCCGGCTTTTACGGCCACGCAGCGAACCCAGACTCCAGCGTCGATCATCGTGCCTTCGGTGATCGCGTCGTACCGGCGACCGTCGAACTCCACCGTGCCCGAGGGCCGCAGCGGCGAGAGCGCCTTCCCGACGCGACCCTTCAACGAATCCAACTTCGCGCCGTGCGTCACGTCCACTTCTTCTTCGCTCCCCGAATCGAGGGCCGAGCGAAGCGACAAGCGGCGGTAGGCGGAAACGGCCACGACTCCCGCAGCCGGTAACCCCACGGCCAGACCCGCCACGGCCACCACGGCCTCTAGCGTGTCCCCGTAATAAAGGATGGTACCGACCCCGACGGCAAAGAACAACAACGCACCGACGACGAGGAACCCGCCGGTCGGCATCAGGATTTCCGTCCCGAGCAGTACGACGCCGATTGCGATCAGCACCAGGGCGACGGTGAGATATTCCATGATCGCTATTAACAGTCTCCAGGGCTTCCGCCCTGGGCTAAAAAAGGCGGCCGCTCCGCGGCGACAGCAACTCGGTGACTTCGCCCCGGAGGGGCCGCCTGCCTCAGCCCTGGGCGGAAGCCCTGGGCTCTGTGTTCCGTTATACCTCTTTGACGACGATTCGCGTGCCTTCCACGGTGAAAACCTGGACGCGGGTGCCGGCCGGTATGAACCCGCCGTCCGAGACGACATCGACGAATTTATCGCCGAAGCGGACGACGCCGGCGGGCCGCAAGGCGGTGTTCGCGGTTCCGATCGCGCCCAACAAGTTGGCCGCTTCCTCGCCGCCGGGCAGATCCTTGGAGACCTGATCCGAGGGCGGTGAGAGCATCAAGCGGTTCGCGTAAGGAACCTTCGGCAGGAAGCGGGCGATGAGGAACGCCAACACGAACGAGCCGATCATCCCGAACATGTATTGGGACATCTTGACGCCGAGCAGCCCCCATTCGGTCGAGGTCTGAGGCACTTTATCGAAGGTCACGAGCCCCAGTCCGCCGAGCATGCACAAGACGCCGAAGATGCCGGGTGCCCCGAAACCGGGGAACACGAAGATCTCCATTGCGACGAGGATTAACCCGAGGATGAAGATCAGGAGCGCCAGTACGAACATCTCGCCGCTGAACCGCGACTGCGCCCAAAACACGAGGATGAAGCACAGCGCGGCGATGATCCCCGGCACGGTGAGCCCCGGCACCTTGAGTTCGAGAATGAGCCCGGTGAAGCCGATGACGACCAGCAGCACGGTGACCACGGGAAGCCGGAGGAAATCGGCGAAGCGATCCAGCATTCCTGGCGTGACCTCTTTCACGCGGGAGGCTTCGAGCCCGTAGAAGGCATAGACACCGGCGGGTTCGCGATTCTCGGTCGTGAACCGTGCCACGCCCAGTTCCTCGGCCCGCGTGGCGTTCAGCTTCAGCAGTTGACCTTTCCCCTTCACGACTCCCTCGCTCGCCCACCCTTTATTCTTTTCGACCTCGAACTCGGCCTCGGGCATGAGCCGGCGGTGGCCGTTGGTCCCGCGGACCCGGTGAATCACGAGACTCTTGTCGAACAGGCCGTCGATGAGGATGCCCGGGATGCTCCGGAGTTCGGCGAGTTCGCGCAAACTCTGGCGGTGGGCATCGAGGTTCTCATTGCCGCGCAGCAGTTGGTCGAAGTCGCCGAGCACGGCTTCCGTTGCTTCTTCACCCGCGTCTTTACGCTTGCTCATGACGATGTCGGTGCAGCCGAACGCGAGGAAGGTCGCCGAGTCTGGTGCGCTGTCGGGAATGTAAGCGACGATGAGGATGCCATCGTCGCCGGTCTGGGCCTTTCGCAGATCGTCGGCGAGATCGCGGGCGGTCTTGAGATCCCCGCCGGAGCATTCCAGCGTGAGGATGAGGACGTTGCCTTTCCTGCGTTTGATGTCCTGGAGAATGCGGCCGAGCGACTCGCGCATGGCACCGTCCACGGAGCCTTTCAAGTTGTAGCGGTAGGCGTCCGGGTTGCGGCCGTTGAGGACGTCTTCTTGCGTGCTGGAGGCGGAGAGGTTGTACGCTTCGGCGAGTTCCGCCCGCGTGCCCTTTTCGAGAACCACTTTGCAAAGCTCGATCTTGCGGGCCTGATCGGCGCTGAAGGCCGCCACTTGGCCCGGCTGCGCTCCGGCCACATCCGCCGGCGTGCCGGCAACCAGAGCCAACTCCTTCGCGCTCGTACGGTCCACATACCACGGTGTGCCGCCCTGCTTGAGCAAGCCGTACCCGAGGTCCACGTTGGAATCGAACATCTTGCGAATCGCGGCCCACTGCGCCTTCCGATCTTCCGTGAGAATCTGATAACCGCTGCGTTTGAACTCGTCGAGCGGCGGGATGCCTTCCATCAGGATCGAGCCGAGCTTCGCCTCCTTGCTCATCGCGATTTCCTTGCACGCGAGTACGGGCAGCACCGTGTGGCCCGAAACGCCCGCATGGACGAACGCGACCGTGTTCGCATTGGCGCGCAGCTTCCCGATCACCTCGGCGAGTTCGTAGCAAGCGCCGAAGTTGGTATTCGAGGCGTCCTTCCCGCTGGGGTTGAAGTCGAAGACGACGGTGCGGACGGGTCGCGTGTTCTGCCGCGGTTCGACCTGATTCTTGATCCGCTGCACGACTTCGGTGGTGATGGGATTCGCGACGGCGACGAAGAGGCCTTCCTCGGTAATGCCGTTCTGAGCGAACGCGGAGGCCGCGTCGAGCGAAACCAGAAAAGCGAGGGCGAAAGACCAATTCAGATGGCGCATCACGGGTCGTTCCTTCGCGGAGGTCGGCGCGGGTGGGAAGCCGCCTTCTCCGTTCAGATTATAACGGCTCGGCCTCCCACGGCAAAAGTAGCTCGTCGATGCGGGGAATTCACCCGATTGCCGCGAGACTTTTCGCGGAGTCGAGCTCAGACCCCGTTTCAGTTGGGGATTGACCGGTTGTAACGAATTTCCGCGAGAAGGTGCGCGGTCTGCAAGGAGGATAACCGTTCCTTTCATAATGGGGGATTGAAGGGTTTCATCGAAGGGGCTAAGTTTGAATAGGATGGTGAAGTTAGAAGGTTTGGGTGATCTTTCGGCACGAGAATCGCCGATCAACGACGAGTCGCCCGAGGGAATCGGCCGGAGGCCGAGTGGCGACCGAAGCGTGACGAGCCAACCGCCTCAGGATGAGGTCGGTGTGGCCGAATGAGGTTGCGTCATGCGCAGGGTGGTTATTACCGGCGTGGGGGTTGTCGCCCCGAATGGGGTCGGCAAAGACGCGTTCTGGCAAGCGTGCATCGACGGCCACAGCGGCATCGGGCCGATCCGCTCATTCGATGCTTCGAACCATCCCATCCGCATCGCGGGCGAGGTCCAGGACTTCGACCCCGAGCCGTACATTCCCGTTCGGTTTCGCAAATCCGTGAAGGTCATGGGCCGCGCCGCCCGCTTCGGCATCGGTGCCGCCGGACTCGCCGTCACCGATAGCGGTATCGAGATCGCGAAAGAGAACCCCGAACGCTTCGGCGTCGTCATGGGCACCGGCTTGGTGCCGATGGACCTGGGCGAACTCGCTCCGCTGCTCGCCCGCGCGGTTCAAGAGAACGGCCAGTTCGACGAAACGCGACTGCCCGATAGCCAGGGCGATGCCCAACTGTTCCCGCTGTGGCTCTTGAAGTATTTGCCGAACATGGCGGCGGCTCACATCTCGATGGCCTTCAACTGCCAGGGTCCGAACAACACGGTCGTGACGGCGTGCGTGGCCGGCACCCAAGCCGTCGGCGAAGGCTTCCGACTCGTCTCCCGAGGCGACGCGGACGTCATGCTTTGCGGCGGAGCCGATAGCCGCATCGATCCGCTCATGCTGCTCGCTTACACCGCGCTCGGCACGCTCAGCCGCACCGACGACCGCCCGCCCGAAGAGCGCTCGCGGCCCTTCGACCGGCTCCGCGATGGCTTCGTCATCAGCGAGGGTGCGGCCGTACTCGTACTCGAGGAATACGAACGGGCCGCAGCGCGCGGTGCCCGCATTTATGCGGAAGTGAAGGGCTTCGGCAGCAGCTTCGACGCCTATTCCGTGACGAAGCCCGACCCCGAAGGCCGCGGTGGAGCCCGCGCGATTCACTCGGCCCTCACCGAGGGAGAGGTCGACTTCCGCGACGTGGGCTACATCAACGCGCACGGAACCAGCACCAAGCTGAACGACATGATGGAAACCGCGGCCGTGAAGCGCGTGTTCGGAGAGCATGCGCGAAACGTGCAACTGTCGTCGATCAAGTCGATGATCGGCCACTCGATCGGAGCCAGCGGCGCGATCGAGGCCGCGGCCCTCGCGTTGAGCCTGCACACTCAGGTCTACCCGCCGACCATCAACTTGAAGAACCCCGACCCCGCCTGCGATCTCGACTACATTCCGAACACGGCCCGCGAGGGGAAGGTCCGCTTCGGCCTCTCCACGAGTTTCGGCTTCGGCGGCCAAAACGGCGCGCTCGTCATGGCGGCCGTGTAACCGGACCCTTCGCTTCAACCTCCCGGCGGGCTTCTCGGGGCGAACCGGCGAGGTCGCCGGTTCGTCCATTCCCGTGAGCGCACACCCTCTTTCTTCACTTCTCTTGACGCAATCCCACACTTCGTATAATTACCGGACTGATTCGTCCGTTAATGATCTCTCCCACCTGCGGTTGGTTCATTGTGAACGCAACGACCCGCAAGCCCGGCCGTCCTCGAGACCCCGATCTCGAGGTACGCCGCAAAGCCGAAATCCTCGACGTGGCCGCCGCGATCTTCGCCGCGACCGGCTTCGCCGGCACGCAAGTGCAGACCATCGCCGACCGCCTCGGCGTCGGCAACGGCACCGTCTATCGCTACTTCCCCACGAAAGAATCGCTCTTCCTCGCGGCCGTCGAACGCGGCTTGCAGGAACTCACCGACCAGATCGAACCCATGATGGCCGACCAGACCGATCCGGTCGAAACCATCCGGCGAGTGGTTCGCACCTACCTCGCGTTCTTTCGCAAGCGCCCCGAGATGGCGGAACTCTTCATCCAAGAACGGGCGGCGTTCCCGCTCCAACATCGGCCGCTCTACTTCGCCATGAAGGACGAAGACGGCAAGGCCTGCCAGCGGGCCGAGCTCTTCCAGAAACTCATCGGCACGCACCGCGTGAGGCCGATGCCCGCCGAGCGATTCTTCGGCGTCATCGGCGACTTGCTCTACGGCACGATCCTGACCAACCTGCTCACCGGCCGACCGGCCGACCCCAAGACGCAAGCCAACGACGTGCTCGACGTCATCTTCCACGGCGTCCTCACCGACGGCGAACGCACCGTGCAGCGAAAGGGAAAGCGATGACAACCATCGGACGATTGCGGGAGGAGACGCGTACTCTTCACCTCTCCCCCAGCTTTGTGGGGGAGAGGTCGGATCGATGTTGCGAATGCAACTTCGATCCGGGTGAGGGGGTGCTGAACGGCTCACCAGAACTCCCTCACCCGCTTGGTCGATGCATTCGCATCGACCAAGCGACCTCTCCCCCACAAAGCTGGGGGAGAGGTGAATGCGGGCAACGCCCTGGGTTGGGTCGAAAGATCATCGACCTCGTCCCTCTGTTTGTCCTCCTGCTCCCTGCGTGTTCGCCCAAACCCGCCGACACCGGAGCGTCAGCGGAAGCGGCTCCCGTAACGGTCACGGTCGCAAGCATCCAGCCGATCGCGCTCAAGCGAACCGTCTCGGTGGTCGGCACGCTCGACCCGTACAAGGACGTGATGCTTTCGCCGAAGGTCGATGGCCGCGTGCTGCGGGTGATGCTCGACGTGGGCGACTTCGTGATGCCCGGCGACGTGCTGCTCGAACTCGATGCGAAGGAATACGAACTCGACGTGCAGGTGGCGCGGGCCGGGCTGCTCGCCGAACTCGCGCGTCTGAACCTCAGCGAGATTCCCGCGGGCGAACCGGACTGGGCCGCGGTGAAGACCGTGGCGCGAGCCAAGGCCGCGCTCAATCTCGCTCTCAAAGAGTTCGCCCGGGCGAAGGACGAACGGGCGCGGGGTGTCGGCATTCAACAAAGTTTCGACAAGGCCGAGGCCGAGGTGGAGTTGGCCGATGCCTTTCTGAAGGTTGCCGAATCGGAAGCTCGGGCCACGTTCGCGACAGCCCGAAAGCTGAAGGCGATGCTCGAAAAGGCCGAGGATCGCCTGAAAGATGCCGTACTCAAGGCTCCGATGCCGGATGAGTGGGCACCGTGGGCCGCGGTCGTCGGCTCGGCCAGCTCACCCGTTCGCTACACCGTGGCTCAGCGCATGGTTTGGGAAGGCGAAATGGTGCGGGCGATGCCGGAGAAGAACGTCTATCGCTTGGTCGCGTCGCACATTTTGAAGTTGCGGGCCGCAGTGCCCGAGAAGCACGCTCGGGAGGTTCGCGATGGCCAAACCGTCATCGTGTCCGTCGACGCATACGATCGGCCGTTCACGGGGTTGGTGACGCGCGTGAGCCCGACCGTGGACACCTTGAACCGCACCTTCCAGGTCGAGATCGCGGTACCGAACGGGGATACGAAGGCGAGCCTGAAGCCGGGCACTTTCGCAAAAGCGGAGATTGAGACGCGAACGGATGCGGGCGTGATCGCGGTGCCGCCGGGGGCCATCGTCTCGTTTGCCGGCGTGAGCAAGATCTTCGTGGTGGACGGCGACAAGGCCAAGGCCATCGAGGTTCAACTCGGCCAGCGCGACAAGGACCGCGTGGAAGTGATCGGCGCGGTGCCGGCCAATGCTCGCGTGATTACGAGCGGCTTCTCGCAACTAGTGGACGGCTCGACGATCAAAGTGCGCCAGTAGGGTGGGCCGGACCGCGACAATCCGCGAAGCGGTTGTCGCGGGAGGCCCACGCGGGGAGCCAATTGGCGATGGACGTGGGCCTCCCGCGTTGGCCGCATTCGCGGCCCACGCGGTCCGGCCCACCCTACGAGGTTCAGGACAGAAATGGCGATCTGGGATGTCTGCATTCGTCGGCCCGTGTTCACCTCGATGCTCGTGCTCGGGCCCGTCGTGCTCGGCCTCGCCTCGTACGGCCGGCTCGGCGTCGAACTCTTCCCCAACGTGGACGTGCCCGTCGTCGTCGTCACGACCACGCTCAAGGGCGCGAGCGTCGAGGAGATGGAGTCGAGCGTCACCAAGCCCGTCGAGGAAGCCGTCAACACCGTCAACGGCATCGACGAACTCCGCAGCACCACCAAGGAAGGCATCTCCACCGTCGTCATCGGGTTCAAGCTCGAAAAGAACGGCGACATCGCGGCGCAGGACGTGCGCGACAAAGTCTCGACCATTCTCCCGAACCTGCCGTTCGGCACCGATCCGCCGAAGGTGGACAAGTTCAACCTCGATGCGGCACCGGTCGTCACGGTCGTCGTATCCGGTCGGCGCTCGGTTCGCGAAGTCACCGAGATCGCCAAGAAGCAGATCAAGGAAGACCTCGAAAGCGTGACCGGCGTGGGGCAGGTGGTACTCGTCGGCGGGCAGCAGCGGGCCATCAATGTGACCGTGCGGCCGGATCAACTGCGCGGCCGCAAGCTCTCGGCGGAAGATATTCGCCTCGCGCTCACGCGGCAGAATCTCGAACTGCCCGGCGGCAAAGTGAACTCCGGCGGCCGCGAGGAAAACCTCCGCGCGATGGGCCGCATCCAAAACTGGGAAGAGTTCCGCGACGTGATCGTGGCCGCTCGCGAGAACAAGGAGACGAAGGAAAAGTCGATCATCCGCATTCGGGATGTGGCCGAGGTGCAGGATTCGTGGGAAGAAGAACGCGGCCTGAGCCGCCTCGATGGCGACGTGGCCATCAGCCTCATCGTGCAGAAGCAATCGGGCGGCAACACGGTCGCCGTCGCCGATGCGGTCAAGGCTCGCTTGAAGCTGATTCAGGCCACGCTGCCTGCGGACATCCGCGTCGAGGTGATCCGCGATCAGTCGAAGTTCATCAAGGGTTCAATTGAGGAAGTGAAGTTCCACCTCGTGCTGGCGGCGTTCCTCGTCACCGGCGTCATCTACGTCTTCATCCGCGATTGGCGGACGACGCTGATCGCGGCCCTTGCCGTGCCCACGAGCATCGTCGGGGCCTTCGCCTTCATGGATGCGATGGGCTTCAGCCTGAACAACATGACGCTGCTGGGCCTGATCATCGCGGTCGGCATCGTCATCGACGATGCGGTCGTGGTGCTGGAGAACATCTTTCGCCACATGCACGAGTACGGCCGCACTCCGCTGCAAGCGGCGTCCGAGGGAACCAAGGAAATCGCACTCGCCGTGCTGGCGACGACGCTCTCGTTGGCGGTGATCTTCGCCCCGATCGCGTTCATGTCCGGTCAGATTGGGCGCTTCTTCAACAGCTTCGGATTCGTGGTCGGCTTCTCGGTGCTGCTGAGCATGGCCGTCAGCTTCACGCTCACACCGATGCTGTGTTCGCGATGGTTGAAGAGTTCCCATTCAAGCCCATCCGAAGCTTCGGGTGGGCGTTCGTCCGGCTGGCTCACGCGCCGCTACGTCGGCACCCTGGCGTGGTCGCTGCGGCATCGGTGGGTCATCGTGCTCGCCACGCTGCTCACCTTCATGAGTACGCCGATGCTGTTCGTACTCGTCGGCAGCGACTTCGTGCCGAAGGACGACCAAAGCGAATTCGAAGTCGCCATCACGATGCCCGAAGGGTACACGCTTCAAAAAGCGAACGAGACGAGCCTGGAACTGGAAGCCCGCTTCAAGCAGATCGACGGCGTCACCAACGTCTTCACCACGATCGGGCAGACGGATGGCCGGGCACCCAAGGGTCAGGGCGATGTCACGGCCGTACTCATCTACTGCAAGATGACCGACCTGCGAACCCGCGACTTCTCGCAGCGCGATTCCATGGACGAGGCCCGAACGGTACTCGCGGATTACCCCGATCTCCGCGCCGCGGTGCAGGACGTGAAGCTGTTCAGTTCCAGTGCGTTCAAGAACGCCCAGATCGATATCAGCCTGCGCGGGCCGGACACCGAGAAGCTGAACGAGTACGCGGCGAAGATCGTGGCGTGGATGAAGGCTCGCGGCCACTACACCGACGTGGACACGAGCGCGGCCAGCCGCAGCCCCGAGTTGCAGGTGAAGATTCACCGCGACCGCGCTGCCGATCAGGGCGTCAACATTCAGGGGCTCGCCACGGCCCTCGGCCTGCTCGTCGGGGGCGAACCCGTGACCAAGTATAAGGAAGGGACCGATCAGTTCGACGTGTGGCTGCGGGCGGATTTGCCGAGCCGCAACCGGCAGGAGGCGATCTTCGCGCTGAGCGTTCCAGCCGAGGGCGGACAACTCGTGGAACTGCGCAACATCGCCGAGCCCGTCTCCGCGCGCGGCCCCGCCGCCATCGAACGCTACGCCCGCCAACGGCAAGTCACCGTGCAATCGAACCTGCAACCCGGCTTCGCCCTGGGCAATGCGCTCGACGAACTCGAACCCTTCGTGCAATCCCTCGATCTGCCCTCGGAGTACCGCTACGAGTTCCTCGGCGAAGCCAAGCTCATGAAGGATTCCAACGCGAACTTCCTCATTGCCTTCATGCTGGCGTTCGCCTTCATGTACATGATCCTCGCGGCGCAGTTCGAGAGCCTCGTGCATCCGATCACGATCTTGCTCGCGGTGCCGCTCACACTGCCCTTCGCTCTGGTCTCGCTCTTTCTGCTTCAGACGCCGTTGGACATCTACGCCATGATCGGGCTCTTCATGCTGTTCGGCATCGTGAAGAAGAACGGCATCTTGCAGGTGGACTACACGAACGTGCTGCGGGCGAAGGGGCTGCCCCGCGACGAGGCGATCTTGAAGGCGAACGAAACGCGGCTGCGGCCGATCCTCATGACGACGGTGATGCTCGTGATGGCGATGGTGCCGATCGCGATGGGCCGCGGGCCGGGCGCGAGCGCCCGTGCGAGCATGGCCAAGGTGATCCTCGGCGGGCAGTTGCTGTCGCTGTTGCTCTCGCTGCTGGTGACGCCGGTGGCCTACTCGCTGTGGGACGATTTCACGGTGCGTTTGAAGCGGCTCTTCGGCCGCTCGCGCCGAGGGCGGCAGCGTTCGCCGGTGATTGTGGAAGAGCGGTTGCCGACTGATGAAGGCCGCGCTTCCGTGCATCAGCCGGAAGTCGCGGCCTCGTGAGGTGATCTACTTCAACACCTCGAGCTTGATCTCCTTGAAGCGCACGTCGGTGGGGCCGCCGCTGTGGACCTGGAAGGCGATGACGCCGCGACGCGAAAGCTTCGGGTCGTCGTAGTCGCAGACGAGGTTGCCGTTGATCCAGATCTTGACGTGCGAGCCCTTCGCCTCGACTGTGTAATCGTTCCACTCGTCGGGCTTCACGAATTGTTCGCCGCCCTCCTTCACGAGAAGGCCGCGGCCGTTCTCTTCGTAGAGCTTGCCCCACCAGCCGGCTCCGATGTCGGCCTGGGGGCCGCGCATCTCGCCGTCTTCGAGCGGTTCGCTGCGGAACTGCACGCCGCTGTTCGCCGCGTTCGGCGCGAGCTTCACCTTGAGCGAGAGCTTGAAATCCTCCACGGCCAACTGCGACTTGAGGAAAGTGTTCTTCTTCAAACCCTTCTCGGTCTTGCCGACAATCTCGCCGTTGGAAACGGACCACACGTCTTTGTCGCCATCCCAGCCGGTGAGGTCCTTGCCGTTGAAGGCGTCCTTGGCGTTGTCCGCGGTGGCCAGCATCGGCACCTGGGCCGCGTGCCGCAAGTACGCGATCAACGCTTTCAGTTCCGCCTCGGTTGTCGTCTTCAGGATGTCGTCGGGCATCATGGAGAGTTCGGACGCTTTGCGGGTGTCGATGTCGCCGACGGGAATCGTCGACGTCTCGGTCGCCGTGACCACGGTGAGGGCGGCCTTGGTTTCTTCCTTCACGATGCCGGTGACCACGCGGCCATCGAGCAGCCCGAGCCGAGTCGCGGCGTACTCCTTGGGAATGACGGCACTCGGATCGAGGATGTTTTC
>JAYTGN010000223.1:0-12284 GCA_043733485.1 Gemmataceae bacterium | reverse complement strand
GAGAAACCCGGTTTCCAAAGCAGAAACCGGGTTTCGTTGTTCGTCACGGAATGAATCGGAACTCGTTGCTGTTGAACAGAGCCCACCGAATATCGGCGAGGCCGTCGGCCGGGGTCGCGGCCTCCTTAATGATCGCCTTGGCATCGGCAATCTCGTCGGCGCTCGGATCGCGGGTCATCGCTTCCCGATACACCAATTTGATCGCCGCCTCCACATCGGGGTTCTTGCCGGCGATCAGAGGGTACAGCGGTTCGAGCGGACCCACGCGAGCCGCCTCGTTCGTCAACTTCCCGTTGAGCATCATCAGGGCCTGACGCATCGACGGGCTGTGATCGCGGCGTTCATCGAGCGCGCCGCGGTCGGTCTGACCGAACACGCGCAGGAAGTGCCCGACCGGAGCCGGCGAGGCCATTCGCATCGAACTCGTGAAGCGCGGGTTATCGTCGATCTGCGACTTCACTTCCTTCGTGATGTAGCGAATGCGGGTGCCGGCCAGCATCGCACCGCTCCGCATCATGGATTCGGCTTCGAGTTCCTCGGCAGACTTCGCGGTCATCTTCTCGACTTCGAGGCCGTCGCGCTTCTTCAACGCGTCCTTGAAGTCGATCTCGATGCCCTTTTCGAGGTCGAATGCCCCGCGGGCCATGGCCGGCATCGCGGGCATCTTGTCCCCACCGAGCTTCGGCTTGTTCAGCCCCGGCTTGGTCGGGTCTTCTTTCACGGCAACGGCCACCTGCGTGTAGGTGGTCACGGTCGTCACGTTCTCACCGGGGCGGTGCTTCGCGGTAAAGAGGTGCCCGGCTTGTACGATACTGTCGAAGAGCGTCTCGCTGTTCATGCGGCGAACGGCCGTGGCGGTGAACGCCTTCTCGGCCGCGAGCCGTTCCGTCGCCGGAACGTCCAGCTTCAAGTGGCCCATCTGGTAAGCCTGGGTGCGAACGATGGCGTTCACGAGGAAGCGGAAGTCGTAGCCGCTGGCCACGAATTCGTCCGCGAGGAAGTCGAGCGTCTTCGGGTGGCTCGGCGGGTTGTCGTTGCGGAAGTCGTCCACCGGGTTCACGAATCCGCGGCCGATCAGTTCGGCCCAGACGCGATTCACCATGGCCCGCGAGTAGAAGCGATTGCGCGGATCGGTCACGGTCTCGGCGAGCCGCCGTCGCAGTTCGCTGGCGCGGTACAGGTCGCCTTCGAGGTCGATCTTCTTGATGCTGTTCTTGGCCTCGGTAGCCACGTCGAGCGGATCCTTGGAACCGCCCGTGGTCTTGTTGCCGTCGAGCAGGTCGTCGACCGTGTTGCCCTTGCTGGCGACCTTGACCTGAGCCGCGGTGGCCTGCTCTTCACGGAGCGACTTCAACCGCGCGAGGTGCTGGTTCGGGCCGTCGCCTGCATCCATCTTGAACGGGAAGCTCGCCTTCACGGCGGCGCGCGGCTTGCCCTTCGCCTTGTCTTCCGGCGGCCACATGATAACGGTATCGGCCCGCTCGTTGAGGAAGATGCCGAGGATCTGCATCTTCACGCGGTGCTCGACGCGCTGCGTTTTGCCAAAGAAGGCGGCGAGGTCGTAGAACTCTTGCCGCGTCCAGGTGTCGAACGGGTGATCGTGGCACTGGGCGCACGAGATGCGGACGCCCATGAAGACCTGAGCGATGACTCCGGTGAGGGCCATGGCGTCGGCGTCGTCTCCGAGGATGAAGCCGGTTTCCGGGTTGCTGTTGGCGCGGCCCGAGGCGGCGATCAGCTTGCGGGTGAGTTGGTCGTAAGGCATGTTGGTGCGAACGGCTTCGTGCATGTAGGCCTGGAAGGCGGGGCCGCCGTCGGAGCCGTAGCGGAGGCGGAGCATGTCGCCGTAAAAGATGGCCCAGCGGTCGGCGAATTGTTCGCGGCCCATGAACTCGGCGATGGCCAGAGCGCGGCGTTCGCCGGCCGGCCAAGCCAAGTACTTCTGAGCTTCCACTTCCGTGGGGATGCGGCCGTTCAGATCGATGGAGACGCGGCGGAGGAATGCCAAGTCTTCGACGACCGGTGCGGCCTGCGTCTTGGGCTTCGCACCGTTCTCCTCGGCGAGGAGTTTGTCGAGCGCCTTGGCCGTGGTGCCGGGGTCCGGCGCGGCAGCGGAAACGGGCGGTGCGAACAGGGCGAAGGCCCCGAGCGACACCGCGATTGAGAACAAGCGAACTTTCACCGTTACCTCCTCATATAGCCCAGGGTTTACCCTGGGTCTTCCGACCCGCCGTGAACGGCGGGCTAAATGGCGAACTACTGTTCTTCTTCGATCACGTGTACCACTTCGCCGCCGGCCTGGCTGACTGCTTCCATGATCGGCTCGAACGTGGCGGCGAGCGTATTCTTGTCGATCTTCAACAAGACGGTCCGCTCGTTGACGGGCTTATCCCCGAGTTCCTGGCCCACGCGGTCGGCCATCTCGCGGATCCCGATCTGCTGCCCGTTCAAATATACCTTGTTGTCGCGATCCACGGTAATGGAAACTTTCGCGTTTAAAACCTGTTTCGCCCCCACGTCCTTGACCGGTGTCCACTGAATGTGGCTGTCGTCCTGCGTCTTGGCGAGGATCAGGAAGAACAAAACGAGGTTGAACGCGATGTCCGCCATGGCGACATACGGGGGGATGACCTCGAGTTTGCGGCGCTTGAACTTCATGACCGATTGAAACCCGGTTTCTGCTTTGGAAACCGGGTTTCTCTCCACTTCCCAGAAACCCGGTTTCCAAAGCAGAAACCGGGTTTCGAAATCACCTCACCCCGACTTCCTTCTCTTCTTCCAGTTGCAGCGTGATCACGCCGCCCGCTTGCTCGATGATCCCCGTCGCGCGAATCCACTGCGAATAAGGCGTGTCCTTCGCGCTCTTCACCACCACGACTCGATCCTCGGGCTTCGCCTTGTTCGCCAGCAAGCCGTCCAACTTCTTGCGAAGCTCGGGCATCGGCACTTCGTCGCCGTTCACAGTCAGCGTCGTTCGGGCGATCGCGATCTCGACGTTCTGATTCTTCTGCTCGGTCTGCTTGTCCTTGCTGGAACTCGGCATCTGCTGCGGGCGGCCCTTCTCCGGCGTGGTGGACGCACACACCACGAAGAAGATCAACAGGTTGAAGGCGAGATCGGTGAGCAAGTTCATGACCCAGCCGGCCATGGCTCCGCCCGATCCGCCGGTCGGTCCGGCCGCCATCAGTTCGGCCCTCCGGCTTTCACCCGTACCGGTGCTTCGACCTGAGGGGCTTCGGTCGCCAGCCGCAATGTCAGCGATTCGATCAACTGCGAGGCGGTCTCTTCCGCTTCCAGAATGTAGCGGTTCACGACGGCCGAGAAGTAGTTGAAGAAGATGTAGGAGGGAATTCCGACCATCAGGCCCCAGACCGTGACGATCAGCTTGAGTTTGATGCCCGCCGCTGCGGCGAGAATGATGTTCTTCATGCCGAAGGTATCGACCACGTCTTGGAACAGGACGACCATGCCGACAACGGTGCCGAGCGAACCGACCATCGGCGCGACCGTGGCAACGGTCGAAAGAACCGGCAGATTCTTTTCCAGCGCCGCCATGATGTGGACGCTGTAATCGTCCATCGCTTTCACGACTTGCTCTTCGATGCGGGCGGGGTCGTAGTTCAGTTTGCGGAGCAGTTCGTAGCGGTGCAGGCCCACGGCGAGAATGGCGGGAACGGGCCCGCGCGATCGACTGCACAGGTCGATGGCTTCCTCGATATGTCCTTGATGGAGCAGGTCGAGGACTTGGCCGCGGAGCGTGGCGGCATCGGTCGCGATGAGGCGCAGGCTGCGGAATCGCTCGATGACCACCCCCGCCGCGAGGATGCCCATGAACAGGATCGGCCACATGAAGACGCCGCCGTCCAGCATGTAGCCCATCGCGCCGGAGTGGAGCAGATCGGATTCGGCAAACAGAATCATCGTCTCGCTCTCGTGAAACACCCGAAACCCGGTTTCTGCTTTGGAAACCGGGTTTCTTCTCGCTCGAAGAGAAACCCGGTTTCCAAAGCAGAAACCGGGTTTCGACAGATCAGTTCTTATCTAAACCGCTCGAAGCTTCCTCGAACTGCCTCAACATTTCCGGCAGGGCCAACCGGCCGCGGGCGTACTTCGCGGCTTCGGTCGCCGGGAAGTCCCAGCGGCACTTGTTGTAGCTCTCGAAGGCCTTCTTATTGTTGCCGCCCATGCGGTAGCTTTCACCGGCCCAGAACATGGCCTGCGGAGTCAATTCCGGATCGTCGCGATATTGTCGGGCGAATTTGTCGAACACCTCGCCAGCCTTGACATATTGCTTGTCCCGGTGGTAGGCTTGGCCAACTTTGAAGGCCATCTTGGCAGCGCGCCGGTCGGTCGCGAACTTCTCTCCAAACTTCTCGCCAACCTGGACCGCGACCTTATAGTTCTCCGCCTTGTAGAAGTGATCGTTGATGCGGATCATCACGTCCGCGATCAGTGGGCTTTTCGGGTACGTGGCGGCCAGAGTGACGTAGGCTTCAAGGGCCTGGTTGAACTCGCCCGCTTCCTCGAAGGCCTGACCCATCTTGTACTGGGCATCCGCTGCCAGCGCATGGTCCGGATAAAGTTTCACAATCACCTGATACGCTTGAACCGCTTCGCCGTACTGCTTGAGTTCCTGGGCGAACTGGCCCAAGAGGTACGAAACCTGCGGCGTGTATTTCGGATTCGGATAATCGTCCATTACCTCCCTTAGAATCCGCCGACCGGCTTCCAAGTCGGCCTTCGCTTCCGCGGCGCGGCCGAGTGAGTTGTGGCTCTTGAATAACTCGAAGTGACTCTCGGCAATCTTAAACTGCGTATCAACGGCCAGCCCCTCATCGCTGAAGCTCTTGCTGAAGGCGGCAAGCTTGCCGTCGGTTCCAATCACGACTGCGATGGTGGCGGTCGATTCGAGCCTGCCGTCGGCGGTGCTGGCGGCGCGCTCGTCCACGTACACCACTTCGATGGTGTCGCCGAAGTAGCATTCGAGTTCCGGCGCGTCCTGCTTCAAGTTGCCCGGCGTCGGCTTCTCGGCCGGCTTGAGCAGCACCGACCCCGTGAAGATGCCGCTGTGCGACAGCGTCTCGACGAGTTCGATCGACTCGTCTTCGCCGCGCTTCGTCTTGATGCGAACCTTCGCCTTGTCGCGGTCCGGCGTGCGATCCAGGTCCGCGTCCACGACCTTCAAGTAGAGGCGTTCGCCCACGTGAACCGCCGTGATTTCCTTCACGTACTCCGAGTCGGTGCAAGACAGCCGGCCATCCGTCAGCAAGCGAGCGTTGGCCGTGAGGTTGATCCCGGGCATCCCGGCGGGCCGGCGCTCGTCCTTGTAAATGACCTCGACCGTGTCCGAACCCGTGAGGTTCAACACCCGCGTGATCAACGTGCGGTCGCGGGCCTTGCCGTCTTCGTTCATCTCTTCCTTGGGAAGGACCGGGCCGCCGATCAAATCGCGCGGCATGGACGCGGTCAGCGGCACGAGCGACGGGCTCTCCTTGCCGCCGAGTTGCATCACGACCTGCCCTGTGAATCGGCCTTCAAACAGGGCCGTGCCGTACTTGTCGACCGTGCCGAGGTTGTTCAATCGGCGGTCGTCCAGCACGCATTCCACATCCACTTCCGCTCCGCCCGTCGTCTTCAACTTCACGATCACTTTGCTGCGGCTATCCTTGGCGGCGTCGCGGTCGAACACTTCCACCGTGAACGGGGCCTCGAACGCGACTCCCGAAACGAGCTTGGGGTCGGGGTCGCCGGCGGGGGTGGGCAGGTAGCGCACGATCGGCGTGGGATCGACCGGCGGGCCGCCCAAAACTTGAACCGGCCGCGTGGCCCGCGTCTCGATCACGCGAACGCGGCCGGGCGTCGCTTCGCTCACGTAGATGACGGACTCGCGGATGGCCGCGTGGCCGGGCACGGTGTTCTGCTGGTCGAGGTAGCGGATGAAGATGCGGTCGCCGGCCTTGACCACGATCTTGCCGTCGGCCGCCGCTGCCGCCGTGTCCACTTCCTTCACGAACGTGCCGCTGTTCTCCAACGTCTCAATGGCTTCGAGGTCGATCGGCGGGCCGTCGTTCACGGAGACCGAAACCTTGATCTTGTCCGGCATCGCGGTCGTGTCCTGGTCGAAGTCCGTGACTTCGATCACGATCCGTTCGCCCGGATCGATGCGGAGCAGTTCCTTGCGGATGGTGTAGACATCGCCCGCGCTCGTCTTCATGAAGTCGTAGGCGATGGCGGTAATCGAGGCGTTGTGGTAGGTGGCGGTGAGCTTCCCGGTGAGGAGCCGCGACCCGCCGGTGAGGTTGATGTCGTCGATGTAGGTGGCGGTGACGACGTCGCCGCCGGAAATTTCGAGGATGTCGTTCGTCGCCAGCGAGAGCAGGTCCGCCTCCGTGGGGATGTGCAGCACCTTCTTCTCGCTGTCCTGAATCTCGACGTGGTTGATGGCGACGGCTTCGCCCTTGTACTCGTGAATGACGGTGCGAACGTGGCGGACGCCGATGGGGGCGAACTTGAAGTCCCACGACGTGCCTTCTTTATCCGCGATGGCTTCGCCGAGAAGCCGCGCGGCGGGTGTGGCCTTGGCTTCCGGGCGTCCGAGGTCGAAGTCCGATTCGCGGAACGGCACGGGCACGACTTCCTCGGCAATCGAATCGCCCGTGGCCCAACGCGCTTCGAGCGTCGCCGTGTTCGGCCCGGCCGATGTGAAGATCGTGACAGTGTGAACGCCGGCATCGAGATACACATCCGCGAAGCGGCCATCTACGCCGAGCGGCAGTTCCAACCGGCCGTCCACCATGATGGCGGTCTTCTCGCCTTGCACGCTGATGCGGGCCGCGCCGGACTTGGCTTGAATCACTTTGCCGTGCCAAACGATGGCCGTGGGCCGCTTCGCCTTGTCTTCCGGCAGGCGCGTCCAGAACAGGTCGGCGGCCTTCGCATCGACCGTCGGCTTCACGTTCTTGGTGAGCGCCACGACCTGATCCCAGGTGGTGTAGCCGGTCGCGTCGGTGCCTTCGAAGATGCGGGCCGTCATCGGTCCGGGAACGCCGGCCACGGCTTCCGTCTTGGCATCCGGGTGCGTCGCCGCGAGGCGGAACCAGAGGCGGCCGTCGTCGCTTCCTTCGAGCGTCATCCGGATCGGCGCGTTCTGCTTCGGGTCCGGCGTCCAGATCGTGACCTTGTCCGTCTTCTTCAAGTCCTTCATGTCGATCGAGAGAATCTTGGGCGTGACGCCGTCCGGCTCGCTGAGCCACGACGTTTTCTTGTCCTTGTCGATGGCCATGAGCGGGCTGTGATCGATGGCCGTGTTGGTGGCGAGGGCCCCGGCGGGGAGTTCTCCCGTCTTGGCGGTGCCTTCGAAGATGCCCGTGTGCGGGCCGGTTTCGGTGAGAATGGCCGCGACCTGATCGCCGCTGGCCGCGACGAGCTTGATGCTGATCTTGTCGGGCTGATCGGTGAGGTCGCGGTCGGCGTCCTTCACGCGAATGTAGATCACGTTGCCGGGCTTGACCTGATCCTTCGGGCGGGCGAGGCCGACGCGCTTCTCGTCCGCGCCGCCGTTTGCTTCGCGCGCCAGTCGCTGGCTGAAGGTCTCTTCGTCTTCGTCCGTGATCTTACCGGAGGCGACATCGAGCTTGGCGTCCGCCGCGATGCGAATCTCAGCATCGGGCAGCGGCGCGTCCTTGAATTCCTTCTTGAACTCGGGCGGGTAATCGACGCGAATCACGTCCTTGCCCGTGAGTTGCAGCACGCGGTCGTTCTTGACCGACTTACCGAGGCGGGTCTCCAGGTCCGCGCGGAAGAGGCCTTTGCCCGCGCCGCCCGAGATGAGGTAAATGGTTTCCTCGTCGCCGCCCGGCTCGGTGATCACGCGAACCGGGATGCGGCTGTGCCCGCGGCTCACGCCGAGATCGCTGTCTTGCACCACGATCGAGAGCGCTTCGCCGGGCGTGTGGTAGCGCTTGCTGGCCCGACCGAGCCGGCCGACCGTGCGGAGCAGTTCCAACTGATCGACGTAGCGCTGCTCGGCTCCGTAGACCTCGGAGAGGTTGTAAAGGGCCTGGTTGGCGAGTTCGATGTTGGGCACGCGTTCGAGTACGGAACGGAAGATGGCGCGGGCTTCGTCGCGGTCGCCGCGGCGACTGGCGAGTACGCCGCGGAGGAACTCGGCGCGGATGACCACCTCGCGATCGCGGCTCCCGGCGAGGCGCTCGAACGCCTGCTCGGCCTGATCGTAGACCTTCTGTTCCATGAAAGTTTCGCCGATGCCGAAGTCCGCTTCCACGGCCTGCGCAATCTTCGGGTACTTGTTCAAGAGCGTGGTGAACTCGGCGCGGGCGAGGTCGTAGCGCTTCGACTTGAAGTAGTTTCGACCGAGCAGAAGTTGGACGCGGGCCTTCTCGACGTCGTCCACTTCCTTGATGTCCGCGTTCTTGATGAGCCAGGCCCGGAGCGTGTCTTCGACGCGGGTGTGGTTCTCGTCGCCGCCGGCCGCGATGTGGTTCTCGCAAACGAAGACGAGCAGATCGACGGGCACGTCGGCGCGATGCGCGTCGAACAGTTTCTGGTTTGAAAGGTAGGTTTCGAAGGCGAGCTTCTGATCGCCCAACCGCAGTTGCAACGCGGCCGAAAGCAGCGGGGCGATGGGGCTTTTCTCGTCGATGACGGCTCCGCCGGCGGCCCCGAGCCGGGTGTAGGCTTGCGTGAGGAGATCGCGACCGGCCTTCTTACGCGGTTCGTCCAGCCCGGCGAAGTTGCCGAGCATTCCGCCCATGAGCGTGGCGGCCCCGAGGTAATCCTTGCGGCCGATCGCGGCCTGAGCGTAGGTGCCGAGTTGATCGAAGTCGTTGGTGTTGCCGTAGCCGATGAGCGTGGCCTGGGCAATGGCGAGGAGCCGTTGCATGGGCGGCATCTTCACGTCGTCGAGTTCGAGCAGTGCGGCCTGCGCCACGGGCGACGAGTAGCCGACGTTCAGATCGCGAACCAGCGCGAACACCTTCCGCTTGTCGGCCGGCAGGATCTTCATCATGGCGTCGGCGCGGTAGGTCGCGACCCAACCGTTGAGCATGGTCCAGTCGTTCTCAAGCGCCTGGCCGCCGAAGGCGCGGTCGAGTGTCTTCTCGGCAGCGGGTTTCAAGAGGCGAGCGGCACCGTCGATGTCGTTGGTCTTGATGAGGTAGTCGGCTCGCTGCACGGCGAAGCTGAAGTTCCAGCCGCTATCCTTGGCGACGAGCGAATCGAGGAACGTCGGCTTCTGCGGGTCGGGAAGCAACGCGAGCAAGCGGCCGGCGCAGGTCGCGAACTCGCTCGAATCCGGGCTTCCCGTCAGTGCCTTGTCCCATACTTCCTTGGCCTCGACCTTCAGACCGAGTGCGGTGAGCGAGTCGCCGATGGTGCTGGCGTAGGTGTTGTCGTAGCCGTGCTTGTCGAACATTTTCTTGGACCACGCCCAACTCTGCTGAGCCAGCGCGACATCCTTGAAGTGGGCGGCGACGATCGCGAGCCGTCGCGTGAGATCGGGTTGGGACGAAGTCGGTTCGAGCTTCACGAGCACCGCCGCGGCATCGCGGAAGGCGTCCGGCTTCACGTAGTCAGTGGCGTGCGTGAGGTATGCCGTAGCCGCATCGAACGACTTGGGCAGGCGGACCGTCCACGCCTTCGCCGTCTCGATGCTCTTGAGCCGCTCGGGCTCGGGCGAGTAGTGCCGGTAGTAGTACTGCTGCTGGTAGAGGAGGTCGTTGGCGAGTTCGTCCGGATAGCCGGCGAGCCGGCCGGGTTCGAGGAGCCGCGAGCGGGCCAGTGCCGCCGGCGCGCCCCACACGTTCGGTGCGACGTCGGTTTCGTACTTCATCCAGTCGGCGTTCACCGGTTCTTTGTCGGAAGCGGCGAGGGCGACGTTCGCGGCGGCGGCACGTTTGGCGAGGTCCTTGTTTGCCACGCGGGCCAGGGCCCAGGCGGCGAGCGTCGCGCGATAGGTGCTCATCCACGGGAACTTGCGGCGCGCTTCGACCGTGCGGGCAATGTCGGCATTGAACTCGGCATCGTCGACCGCGGCATCGAGGAGCCAGTTCACCGAACCGCCCGTGTAGCCGTCGTTGGCGGGAAACTGGAAGGCGACCTCGCGGGCCACGGCCTTGGCCGCCGGGATGTTTTGGGCGCGATCGCGGAGGATCTCCAGGGCCAGCGAGTAGCGGAGCGGGGCCGCGTTGTATGGGGTACTTTTCGCGATGGCGGCGCGGAAGGTCGCCTCGGCCGTCGCCAGCCGTTGGGCCTTCACGTTCTTGTCCGCGTCCGCGCCGAACAGTTGCGAATAGGCCGAGGAGGCACTGTGCGAACGGGCATCGAACGGCAGCACGGCCGCGAGAATCTGCTCGGCCCGCGCCGGTTCCTTGTTCGCCAAATAGACGGCAGCGAGCCGGGTCTGGGCCGTGAAGCGGTCGACTCGGTCCGGGAACTTCGCCGCATACTGCGCCACGGTCGGTTCGAACTCGGCGGGCTTCGGGTTGGTCAGGAACTGCTCCTCGATCAACCGCATGTGAATGTCGGCTCGCACCGGCGCGTTCGGCACCGCCATCGCCTTCTTCCAACCTTCCACCGCGTTCACCCGCTGCGTGAGCCGGCTGTAATTCTCGGCCACCCGAAAGTGGAGCGACTGCACGTTCTTGGGATCGGTCGGCGGGCTTTTCGCCAGCAACTTCAACGCGACCTGATTGGCCTTGGCCCACTGGCTGAGGCGTTCCTGGGCATCGACCGCGTACCAGCCCGCGGCCGTGGCCGGGCCACCGGCGGGAAGCTTATCCAGCATCTCTTCGCCGAGTGCGCCCGCCTTGGCGAGCGACTCCGGATTGTTGATCGCCAGATAAAGCATCTGGGCATCGCGGCCGGCTCGCCAACCTTCGGGCACGGCACCGAGCCGCTTCCAATGGGCTTCCTGAATCGAGGCGGTACTCGCGGTATCCCCGGCACGGCGAAGCAGCACCGCCAGCCAGCGCTCGATCGCGGCGCAGGCCGGGTCGGTCGGGTTCCGCTGGAGGAATTGCCTTCCCGTGGCGATGAGTTCCTTGTTGCGACCCGTGGCGAGCAAGCCGTCGATCAACTTCAGCATCACGTCTTTGTGGCGGGCGTGCGTGGTGTGGAGCCCGACGAACATTTGCGCGGAGCGAACGAGCCCGAACGGCCGGCCGTTCTCGTGGTAGAGATCGACGAGTTTGAGCAGCACCTCGCCGCCGTCCTTACTGGCGCTACTTGCCTTCGCGAGTTGGGCTTCGAGCCCGGCGGCTTGCTTGCCGACGGCGTCGATCTCGCCGTCGGGCACGGCGGGAGCCTTGGCTTTGTCCTTGTCGGCGGGGTTCGGCTGCTGGTGCGCGAGCCCGACCCCGATCAACGCGAGGAAGACGGCCATCAAGCTGAAGGAGCGTGCGAACATATCAATTAGCCCCCGGCTTGCCGGGGGTCCTTTTTCAACCAGCCCCGGCGTAAACGCCGGGCTAAATGGATCAGTTTCCAGCCTTCCGCAGCGCTTCGGAAATCTTCTTCGCGTCCGGCGCGAGCGGGCTCTCCGGGAAGTCCGCGATCATCTGGTCGAACTGCTTGCGAGCCTCCGCCTTCTTGTCCAGACGGTACAAGCAGCGGCCGTAGTTGAACAGAATCACATCGAGGAACTTCGCGTCGGGGTGGGTGCGAAGCACCGTTTCGAACACGTCGATGGCGCGGGCGTAGTCCTTCTGCACGTAGTAGTAGTTGGCCATCTTCGCCACGGCTTCGCCGACGCGGCCGCTGTCCGGGAACTGGTCGAAGACCTTCTTGTATTCCTGGAACGACTGATCGAAGAGTTGTGCCGAACCCGGACCCTCGCCGCCCTTGGCCAAGTCCTCGTAACACTCGGCGATGCCGTATTGGGCTTCGCCGCGGAGCGGGCTTTTCTCGAGCCGCAGCACGCTGGTGTAGATGCCGATGGCCCGCTGGAGTTGGTTCTGTTTGCGGGCAACTTGGGCGAGCGAGAGCAACGCGGCGTCCACGAACTCGCTGTTCGGGAACTCCTTCTGCAAGCGCTGGCTCATCGCAGCGGCGAGGTCGAGCTTGTCCATCTCGAAGTAGATCTTCCAGAGTTGAACGTAGGTCTCTTCGAGGGTGCGGCCGCCGAGTTTCGCGGCCTCGGTGCTAATCTCCTCGCACATCGTCATGGCTTGCTGATACTTCAGGTCGGCGTGCTGCTTGAGGCCGAATTCCTTGTAGCGGTTGCCGATGTTGGTCAGGGCGCTGGCGGTCTTGAGTTGCGTCTTCAC
>JAYTGN010000222.1:0-12369 GCA_043733485.1 Gemmataceae bacterium | reverse complement strand
AGTAGAGAACGGAAGTTGAGACGGAATCTGGGCGATAAACGGTAATCTGGGCAGTTTCACTACCCTCGTGGCATCGGGTTTCAGCCAGGGTGATCTAGTAAGATTGATCCTGCTTTTTCCGTCTCTGTGTCTCTGTGTCTCTGTGTCTCTGTGCCTCTGTGGTTAGTTCTTCTCTGCATCGCTCAGTTTCTTTTCTGTGAGGCGGTAGGCCTCGCGAACCGGCTCCGGCAGGTTTGTACTTACCGCGTCGAGGTAGGAGCGCGACCTCGCGAACGTCTTCTTGCGGCCCTCCGCCGGGAGGTGCTTGCTGTCCCCGAGGTTGTCGTAAATGTCCGCGAGTTTGCAAACCTTTACCTGCCACTCGGCCTCACTCAGAACCTGAATGTACGCTGCTTCGCGCTCGTCGTTCGGCAAGCGCATGTCCTTAGTGAGTGCCGCGACCCAGCGTGCGACATCGGGGCCGAACTGCTCGAGGATGTCGTCGCAATCGGTCGCGGTGTCTTCGATCGTATCGTGGAGCAGGGCGGCCGCGAGCATTCGCGGGTCGTCGAACCCGAAGACCTGCCGCACCACGAGGCTCACGCGAAAGACGTGGCTCACGTAGGGCGTCTCGCGATCCTTGCGCAGTTGGTGGCGGTGGGCTCGCGCCGCGAAAGCGGCCGCGGCAAAAGCGATTTCGTTATCGTCGGCCATCTTCGGTCTCCTTTGATGCGTTCGATCCGAACAGTCGAGGATGTTCGCTCCCGAAGGTCGCGGCTCGGTTACATTATTCATCAGTTCCCCCGCCTCCCTTCGCACGACATCCGCATGAATCCTGAAACGCAATTTGACCCTACCGATCCGCGTGGCGCGGGTCTACCCGAGACTCGCGTGGCTGCGGGTTTCGAGCCGCAGGATCCCACGAAAACGTTCCCGCCCGCGGAGCCGGGCATCGGCATGCAGATCGGCGAGTTCCTCCTCTTGGAGGAACTCGGCCGCGGTGCCTTCGGCCAGGTCTTCCTCGCGCGGCAGGACTTACTCAACCGCAAGGTCGCGCTCAAAATTTCCCGCCAGCGCGCCATGAGCGCGGACGAGGGGAAGTCGCTCGGCGGGCTCGAACACGATCACATCGTGAAGGTCTATTCGAGCTTCACGCACGCCTCGACTGGCTGGCACTGCCTCTGCCTCCAGTACGTTCCCGGCGCGGACCTCAAAGCCGCGATCGAATCGCTGCACGAGAAGTCTGCACCGATCTCGGGTCGGTCGATTTTGGCGGCGGTCGATGCCGTGGGCCGCAAGGATGCCGCCTTCGATCCGGCGGCGCTGCGCGATCGCGACGCACTGGCATCGGACGATTTCGCCCAAGCGGTTTGTCGCTTGGGGGCTCAGTTGGCCGAGGCTTTGGCTTTTGCTCACGCGAAGGGCGTGCTGCACTGCGACATTAAGCCGGGGAACATTTTGCTCTCCCCGTACGGCCGGCCGATGCTCGCGGACTTCAACGTGGCGTTCGACCGCGAACGCATGGGAACCGATGCCGGGCTCGGGGGCACGCGGGCCTACATGGCACCCGAGTACGCACTCGCCTTGAAGAATAGGAGGCCCGACGGCGTCGATGGCCGCTGCGACATTTATTCCCTCGGCGTCGTCTTGCACGAACTGGCGACCGGAAGTCGGCCCGACGCGGAGAGTGCGGGTCCACTCGGTCGCGTGCCGCGGGAATTGGCGGCGGTGATCCGTCGGTGTCTCGAACCCGAACCGGCGAATCGCTACCAGACGGCTGGTGAACTCGCGGCGGCGCTGGCCGGAGCGTGGCAACTCGTGGCTGCGTCGCGCGCCTTGCCGCAGCCCGAACGCCTGGGGCGTTGGGTCATCGCACACCCCATTGCCGGGCTGGCGATCGCCAGTGTGCTGCCCCACGTCGCGGCCTCCGTGGTGAACATCACCTTCAATATGGCCCGCATCGAGTTCCACGAAGATTCTCAGAAGGCAGCATTCGGCGTGATGACGCTGGTCTACAACCTCATCGTTTACCCCGTCACGCTAGCAATCGCCGTGGTTCTCTTCCGCCAAATCGCCAAGCCCCTCGCTTCTCTCGCGCGGATCGGCGGGGCGGAAATCGACAACCTCCGCCGCCGCATCCGCCGCCTCGGCTGGTGGGCGGTCATCATCGGAACCCTCGGCTGGTTCCCCGGCGGCCTGCTCTTCCCGTTGGTCATCGACCTCGCGGCCGGGCCGTACGAGCAACCGGTTCCGATCTACACGCAATTTCTGATTTCTTTCACGCTCTCCGGGTTGGTCGGGGTGATTTTCAGTTACCTGGGCGTGCAGTACGTGGTGTTCCGCTCGCTGCTGCCTCGGGTGGGCAATCCGGACACGTTTACTTCGGCGGGTGTGCGGGCGGAAGTCAGGCCGCTCGTGGCTCCGTTCGGCCCGCTCGTCCTCCTCGCTTCGGCCATTCCCCTCACGGGTGCGGTGCTGCTCATTGCGTTCACCGACGGCGAGATGAAGCTCGCGTTCCGGTTGCTCTCGGCAGGGCTGATCGGCCTGGGAGCGTTCGGCGTGGCACTCGCGGACCGTGCGGTGAGGCGAATCAACCGCCTGGCGTCGGTGTGGGGCACCGGGGATGTCGAATCCGAGGGCTCGGGGTCGCCTTCGCCGTGGGACACTCACCGGAGCGGAGTATACATTCGACCACTATCAAATCCATGAGCTCAGAGTCTGAGCTCATGAGCTGGAGCCTCGGAAAGTACCGGTCGTACCGAAAGTGACGGATGAGTCGGTGAAAGTTTTGCACCTCGGCCTACTTCAATTCATGTTCGCCCATCCCGCGCTTCCATGCTTGGGATGTGCTCGTCTCCCATCCCCTTCACAGACGGATCCCAGGCCATCCCGATGGTAACCACCAAGCAGAAGTTCACCGCCTCCGAGCTCGTCCTTCTCGCGGCCAGCGATCTGACGGCTGCCGGCAATCAGGAGTTCAGCGAATGGGATCTCACGGTCGCCGCCTGGGCCGTGGATCGCTTTCGCTTCGGACTCCGCGGCTACGCCCAGAGCTACCCCGATCACAAGCGCGTGATGATGGAGATCATGGGCCAGAAGCCGTCGAGCCCGGTGCAGCAGAAGTTCCTCGAGAAGTTGCGACCCAACTACTACCGGATGACCCCGCTGGGTCGTGCGGCGGCCCAGCGCTTACGCGGGGGTACGGTTGCTGGGGAGCCGGAACTCAAGCCGACGGCCAAGCCCGTGACCGTGAAAGAGCTGTACGAGACCGCCTCCGTCTACGTGGGCCGACCCGAATTCCGACGTTGGCAGGACAACCCCGAAGAGCCGAAGCAATGGGAAGGGGCCGCCTCGTTCCTCGGATTGCTCAGAGGTGAGAAGGTCGATCCGGCCGAGCGGCTCGAGGAAGTGCGAAGTGCGATCAAGGACGCCATGGACTGGTGTAAAGTGGAGCAGGTCGCCTTCCTGACCCGCGGCTCGGGACAGGGCGGAGCCCCGATCCACGTTCGCGATCTGGCCGAGATGCTCGACTTCGTTCAGGCGCTCGTCTACCGATTCCCCGAGAGCCTCGACAAGAAGGGGCCGAAGCACCGCAAGCGATTCGATTGAAGTGGCGGCATAGGACCAAAACAAAACCGCGGGGGCCAACCCCTGCGGTTTTTTCGTGTGTGCCAGGCATGTTGTGACTGAGAAGGTGGAAGTCCTCCGCGGGGCGTGGTGAGCGGAACCGCAAGGCGAGGCAAGGGTGTCCGTCGCGAGGCGGAATCTGAAGGAAGCCGTAGTCCCAGTCGGGAGCCGACGAACAGGGAGCCGACGAACAGGAAACGGATATGAGGCCGGCGTGGTGGGTTCAGCGGGCACGGGACCGCGAAGCCCAATCTCACTCGGACGCACACGAGGGTCAATCCGGCGGCCGCTCGGCGAAGGAGCAGTCGGAGTCGACTCGATGGGCGTGAAGCGACCGCAAGGCAGGCCGGACCAACCGACTCTCTTCGAGGGTCTGGAGGCCGACGTGCGCCACGACACTTCCGGCGAAGGCGAAACCGGGTCTGGGGTTTTCGAGGAGTCGAAAGCGTCTGCGGCGTCGTGGCCAGCACGTGCCCTCCTTGGCCTTAATAAGGAGGACACTTCTAACGAGTTAAGACCGGACATTTCTAACGAGGTTCGAAAGCCTTCGCCATCCGCATCGATTCCCTATCATGTCTTCAGCATGTCCGAACTGATCACCCGAATTGTGTTCGCCGTCACGAGGCCGAGCTATACGCCGGTCAAACCGAAGGTGCTCGCCAAGAGGCTCGGGCTCACCAGCGACGACTACGCCGAGTTCCGCACCACGGTTCGCGAACTGATTCGCGAGGGTCGGCTCGCGCTCGGCGCGAGTAACACCCTTCGCGCCGCCGATCCGCACGGTACCGCCACCGGCGTCTATCGCCGCTCGCCTTCGGGCAACGGATTCGTGCGGCCGAACATCGTGGACGGCATCGCCCGGCCCGACCTCTTCATTCGCGAAGGCAAGGCACTCGACGCCAGCAGCGGCGACGAAGTCGTCGTTCGCATCACCCGACAAGCCACGCAAACGAAGGATGCCGCCGGCGAGATCGTCCGCATTCTCAACCGCGCGACCAAGACGTTCGTGGGCACGTACTTCGAGCGCGATGGTGAAGGCCTCGTTCGCATCGACGGCACTTTGTTCGCGCACAGCATCTCGGTCGGCGATCCCGGCGCGAAGGGCGTGAAGCCGCAAGATAAAGTCGTCGTCGAGATGCTGCGGTTCCCGACGCCGAACGAACGCGGCGAAGGCGTGATTGCCGAGGTGCTCGGGCCGCACGGCCAACCGGGCGTCGATACCCTCTCGATCATCAAAGCCTTCGGTCTCCCCGAGGCCTTCCCCGACAACGTGCTCGATGAAGCTCGGCAGGTGGCCTCGCAGTTCGATTCTGGTGGCACAGGCATTCCTGCCTGTGAATCTGGAGCACCGGCTGGAAGCACGGTGCCACCCGATCGAACCGATTTCACGCATGATCTTGTCATCACGATCGACCCGAAGGATGCCCGCGATTTCGACGACGCGATCAGCGTGGTGGTCGACCCGAAGACCGACCACTGGGTGCTGACGGTTCACATCGCGGACGTCGCGCACTTCGCGAAGCCCGGCGGCCCGCTGGATACCGAAGCCCGTCGCCGAGCGACCAGCATTTACCTGCCGCAGAAGGTCATCCCGATGTTCCCGGAGGTGATCTCGAACGGCCTCGCGAGCTTGCAAGAAGGGAAGCTGCGCTACGTGAAGTCGGTGCGCATGGAGTTCACAGCAACGGGCCAGAAGGGGCACGTCGAGTTCTTCAACGGGGCGATCCGCGTCGCAAAGCGCTTCACCTATGAGGAAGTGCAGGCCGAGTTGAATGGTCCCGGGCGAGCCGAGCGGCGTCAGCCGACGGGTGATTCATCGGAGATCGACGCACTCCTCCTCCGCATGCGCGGCCTCGCGTTGCTGCTTCGCAAGAAGCGCTTCAAGCGCGGTTCGCTGCAACTGTCGATGCCGGAGGCCGTGCTCGAATACGACGACCTCGGCCGCGTGACCGGGGCCCACTTCGCCGAAGACAACCTGAGCCATCAGATCGTCGAAGAGTTCATGCTGGCAGCGAACGAGGCCGTTGCCGAGAAACTGACTTCCGAGGAAATTTCGTTCCTTCGCCGCGTTCATCCGGCTCCCAACGAGGAGAAGCTCGACAAGTTCGCGCAGTTCGCGGACCTGCTCGGCTATCGCATCAAGCGCTCGCAAGACCGCTTCGAACTGCAGCGCGTCTTGAACGAAAGCGCGGACAAACCCGAGCGCGCCGCCATTCACTACGCCCTGCTTCGCAGCCTGAAGCAGGCCACGTACTCGCCGATTCCCGACGAGCATTACGCGTTGGCGAGCCAGAACTATTGCCACTTCACGTCGCCGATTCGCCGCTACCCAGACCTCGTGGTGCATCGGCTGCTCGATCGGTGGATCAAGCACAAGAAGGCCCCCACGGATCAAAACGAATTGATGGCGCTGGGCGACCACTGCTCGCAGATGGAACGCCGGGCCGAGAAGGCCGAGCGCGAACTCGTGAAGTTGAAGATCCTGCTCTTCCTCACCAGCAAGCTCGGGGAGAAATTCGACGCTGTGATCACGGGCGTCGCGGACTACGGCTTCTTCGCGCAGGTCGAGCAGTTCCCCGCGGAGGGACTCGTTCACATCTCCACGCTGACCGACGACTTTTATCAGTTCGACGAAGCGGGCCATGCTCTGGAGGGTCGCCGCACCAATCGGCGTTTCCGTCTCGGCGACCGCGTGAACGTGGAAGTGGCCCGCGTGGACATCCAGAAGCGGATGCTCGACTTCCGCCTGATTGCTTCGATTGCCCGCGAGAATAGGCCATCGTTTAGCCGCGGCCCGCAGTCCGCGGAGGGGAGCGCGGGCCGGCCAAAACGACCCAAGCCGAAGCAGATTAAGAAGGGCCGCAAAAAGAAGTAGGCCACCAGTCACTCACGTTCACATCTCGTAAGTGATCCGCCCGTGGCGCGCGCTGCGGCTGATCCTGTCGCCAGCATACAGTCCGGCAAGCACGAACTCCACGCAACTCGCCCGCACCGCGTCGCTCTCGCCGGCGAGAATGAATCTTACCGCTCTTTGTCGCGCTTTGATCCCAGGGCTCGGACATGGCACGCGATATGCACGAAACGTGAAGGCTCTGGCTCCGGAGCCGAAGGACTCGAAAGACCGACATCAATCGGACCGGCGCGCCGGTCCGATTTCGAGAACTTCCGTTCGCGGTTCAAGGAGGCAATCATGCGATCGATTCGTGCCGGGTTCAGTCTGATCGAAGTCCTCGTGGTGATCTTCATTCTCGCGATCCTGATCGGGCTTTTGCTCCCGGCGATTCAGCGGGTGCGCGAGGCCGCCCAGAAGAGCGCGAGTGCGAACAACCTCCGGCAGATCGCCCTCGCCTGCCACGACTACGCGAGTTCGCACGACCAGACGTTGCCGGGAGAAGACCATTCGGATAATCTCTCGGTCATGGCGAAACTCTTTGCGTATTCCGATGCCGGGCCGACCTTTGCTACGAACATGCGGGTCCGCATGTACGTCAGCCCAGCCGATCCGACTCTGAACAACGTGCCGATCAACCATGAACGCAGCGAGTATTTCGACCCGGTCAGGAGTATCCCGGGGTCGCTGACCAGCTATGCGTTCAACGCCAAGATGTTCCTCGGGCCGACGTCGCATCGATTGCCGTCCTCGATCCCGGACGGGCTCTCGAACACCATCATGTGGGGCGAGCACTACGCCCGCTGCGATTACGTTGATTTCCAGTGGGATATGACGGACAGCAACTACATCTCAATGTACGTCGGGTTGACGCACCCGCCCTACTTTGGCGACCGATCGATCGAATCGTACATGGGTCCAACAGCTTCGGCCGTGAAGTATGACGGGGAGCCGGTCACGTTCCAGGTGCGGCCCTGCACGGTGAAATGGGAGAGTACCGGTGGCGTGCGCCCCTTGCCCAGTCCCGGATGCGGATCGACCCCTCTGTGCAATTATAACTTGAACCAGACGCCCCACGCATCGGGCATGTTGGCGGCGATGGCCGACGGCAGCTTGCGGTCCATTTCACCGTCCGTCTCTCCCGCGATCTTCTGGGGCGCCGTAACCAAGGATGGAGGCGAAGTCCTCGGGGATTGGTGAGGGCCGGGGCAACGCGGTCCCCGGCTCGGCACCGGTACTCATCGTCACACCTCATACGTGATTCGCCCATGCCGGGCACTGCGGCTGATCCTGTCGCCAGCATACAGTCCGGCAAGCACGAACTCCACGCAACTCGCCCGCACTGCGTCGCTCTCGCCGGCGTTCACCTCGAACGCCTTCTCCCATGCCTTCGGCACCCGCTTCAAGCGCTTGGCGTAGTCGCTGGAAGGCAGCATGTCGCCGACCTCGAGCTTCACGCCCTTGGAGAACAGGTCGGCGATTTCGTCCAGGCCGTGCTTATCGACGTACTCCTCGAACACCGTGCCGATTGCCTCGGCGATGATCGACTCTAGCACTTGCTTCTCGCTCATCTGGTGCGCGCCCATCATGTCGAGTTCGAGCTTGCCGAGCGATGATGTCGGAAGGTGCCCGAGGTCGCTGATGCGGGGCACGGCCGGCTTCTCGCCGAGCTTCACGCCGCGATGACGGGCGCTGGCCACCATCGTGCGATAGTTCGCGATGCTGAAGCGGGCGCTCACGCCGCTCGCGTGGTCCACGTACTTCGACTTGCGTGCCGCGATGCTGACCTGTTCGATGATTTCCTTCATGAAATAGGGCACGAACACCGGGAACTCACCGCCCAGGTCGGCACCGGCTTCCTGCTCCACGATCTCGATGCCGAGCGAGCGCTCGAGCGGGTAGTGCGTTTGAATCAGCGAGCCGATGCGGTCCTTGAGTTGCGGGATGACCTTCCCCGAACGGTTGTAGGTGGTCGGATTCGCGGAGAAGAGGACGAGTACGTCGAGGTCGAACTGGATCGGGTAGCCGCGGATTTGGACGTCGCGTTCTTCGAGGATGTTGAAGAGCCCGACCTGGATGAGTTCGTCGAGTTCGGGGATTTCGTTCATGGCGAAGATTCCGCGGTGCATGCGCGGGATCAGCCCGAAGTGCAGGGCGTCTTCGGCGGACATGCTCGTGCCCATGGCGAGCTTGGCCGGGTCGATTTCGCCGATCACGTCCGCGAACTTGGTACCCGGCGCGAGCCGCTCGGCATAGCGCTCGGCTCGGGGCCACCATGCGATTGGAACCTGCTCTTCGGGAGCACTCTTCGCGAACGTTTTCCCGGCTTTCGTGATGGGTGCAAACGGATCTTCATGAACGGGGCTGCCGGGAATGTCGAGGTAAGGAACGAACTCGTCGAGGTATTGCACGAGTGCCCGCATGAGCCGGCTCTTCGCCTGGCCTTTTTCGCCCAGGAAGAGCAGGTCGTGCCCAGCGAGTAGCGCGATGCTGATCTCGGGTACGACGGTGTTTTCGTACCCGACGATGCCGGGGAAGAGGTTCTCGTTGCGCTGGAGGGCGGCGAGGAAGTTGTCGCGGAGTTCGCGTTTGACGGTCTTGGATTGCCAGCCGCTGTCGCGGAGTTCTTTCAACGTGGCGGGTCGGGATGCGGTCACGAGCGGTTCCTCGGCAATGGTGGTAACTTCACATTCTAGACAGGCGCGGGGCTGGGGAACAAATGGCCGAGCGAGTATGATGGTGGGAACTCTTGGGAGCGTGTTATGCCGCTTCGCGATCACTTTCACCCGCCCATTGCCGGCCGACTCCCGTGGCCCAGCCTTCACACAGGTTGGATCGGAGCGCTCACGACTCGGTTGAACGCCTTCATGCCGCCCGAATACTTGGCTCTCGACACCGTTCGCATCGGTAGCCGTGCGGAAGCCGACATCGCGGCAGTCGAGATCGGAGGATTCGAAACGGAGCAAGGCGGCGAGGGACGGGGGGGACTGGCCCTCGCAACGCGGCAGATCGCCTATGCACCTCCGACCGCACTGGGAACTTGCTCGTATGCGTTCCCGGATGTGGCGGAAATCCGCGTTTATACAGACCGGGGAGAACGCACACTCGTCGGTGCCATCGAACTCGTGAGCCCGGCTAATAAGGATCGCCTCGAGAAGCGCGAGGCGTTCGTGGGTAAATGTCTAGATTATCTCGCGTCCGGAGCGAGCCTGATAATCGTCGACGTCGTCACGGAGAGGTACGCGAATCTGCACAATGCGATTGCGGAACGCCTCGGTGCATCGGATGCACTTCTGCTGCCGGATGATTCGCACCTTTACGCCACGGCCTATCGCCCCGTGATCCGGGGCAAGAAAACGCAGATTGAGTTCTGGATCAATCCGCTCGCAATCGGCGAACCGCTCCCGACCATGCCGCTCCGACTGATCGGAGACCTTTTCGTGCCGGTCGAACTCGAACGAACCTATACGGAAACGTGCATCGGTCGGCGGCTCATCTGATTGCTCGATCGAACACTTTCTGAGCCGCGAAGACCTGGACTGATGATCGTCGCGGCTTCGGCTATCATGAAAGGAACTCGTGGAGAGCCCCGATGCCGCTGCTCGACCATTTCCGTCCGCCCGTGAGCGATGAGATCCAGTGGAACACGTTCCACTCCGCATGGGCGTCCACTCTTGCGACGCATCTCAACACGGTCGTGCCTGCCGAGTTTCGGGTGCATGAAAACCTGAAACTGGGGGGCGGCCTCGAAATCGACGTTGCCACCGTCCGGAAATCCACGGGCAACAACGGCGCGGGAACGTCCTTCCACTCCGGTTGGCAGCCACTCGACCCACCCGCGACTGCCCCGGCCGTTTTTCCCGATCGGTTCGAGGTTCTCGTCTATCGACAGTTTGGGGGTCGTCAACTCGTGGCCGCGATCGAACTCATCAGCCCCGCGAACAAAGATGCTCCCGAAACGCGCGAAGCGTTTGCCATGAAGGTTGCCAGCTATTTGCACGAAGGCGTCTGCGTGCTCATCGTCGATGTCGTGACCGAACGCAGAGCGAACCTGCACAACGAGATTGTGGAGATCATGCGGTTGCCCGAAGAGTTTCGGCTTCCATCCGAGCCTTCGCTTTACGCGGCATCGTTTCGTCCCGTCGTGAGAGAGGGCTCGCCGGAAGTCGATGTTTGGGCCAAGTCGTTCGCCCTCGGCGAACCTTTGCCCACGATGCCGCTCCGACTGATCGCGGACCATTTCATTCCGGTCGAACTCGAGAAAACCTACACCGAGACTTGCCGCCTTCGGCGACTCTAATTCGATAAGGGCAAACGCATGCACTCCCCATTCGCTGCTTTCCCTGGGTCCGAGCAGATTGCTGCGTTCGCGGTGAAGTGCCTCGCCGTCGCCGGCGGGTTTCTCGCCGGTTACGTGATCGGCGGCATGGGTGCGTGGGCGCTCGACAAGTGGGCGCTCGCCAAGAAGTCTCCGGATGTGCTGAAGAAGACGATCAGCTTCCTCACGGGTGTCGCGCTCGCGCTGCTCATCGCGTTCATCGTTTTCGGCGACGGTTCTGGCAGCGGATGGCTCGGCGGCGGAGGCGGACCTGACGGCCCCGGCAACAACTCGAACAATCCGGACAGCGGACAGAAGCCCGATTCCAACGCGCCCAAGCCGGTCGATCCCAATGTGCAGCCGAAGATCGACATGCAGAAGACACCCGAATTGCACGCCGACGATCCGAAGGTTCGCATCACGTTCCTCGGCGGCGACGCCGTTCAGGGCGATCGTTTTTATCTCATCGACGACGACGCCATCCCAAAGAGTTTCGTGGAACTGAAGGCCCTCGTGCAAAAGCGGAAAGAGACTGCGAGTGGCCCGCTCACGCTCATCGTGTTGTACCCGACCGACCCGAAGCAGCGCATCGATCCGAGCAGCATCAACGTGACCCAGGTTACGAGTTGGGCGGAAGGGCTCGGCATCGGTGTCTTTAAGCCCGGGAAGAAGTAGGGTGTACGACGGCCCGAAGGCCGGAAGTACACCGTATGACTCTTGCGTGTACTTCCGGCCCTTCGGGCCGTCGTACACCCTACAATCTCAACATGTCCCTCGATCCTGCCGCGCCGCGAATCCTGCTCTTCGGCCATCCCGGCTCCGGGAAGTCGTCGCTGCTCGGCGCGCTCTTCCAGGCCGGCGAGACGCAAGGCGAAACCCTCGGTGCCGAAGTCATCGACGCGTCCGATCGGCTTCAACTCATTCGCAATCACGTCTACGCCGGCGCCGAGTTCCACAACACACACACCGAACTCGTGACCTTTGACGTGCGGCTTCGCCCCTGGCAAGTCGGCTCGCGCCTCGAGTCGACTTCGTTCACCATCCTGGATTGCGACGGCAACGCATCCTACGCCCTTCTGCGGCATCCCGATCCCATCACGGAACGCCACGTTCGCGGGACCATCGCCTCGGCCGTGGTCCAGGCGGATCTCATCGCGCTGGTTGTGAATGCCGGCGCGGACGACCGCGAACTCGACGATGCGTTCGATGAGTTCGTGATGTTCCTCGAACGCGTCCACGGGCGAAAGGCATTCGAGCGCGAGATCGGCGGATTCCCCATTTTCCTCGTGCTCACGCAGTGCGACTCCCTCGCGATGCCGACCGACACGCGCGACGTTTGGCTGGAGGAAGTTCACGAGCGGGTGCGGCACGCGCTGCGGAAGTTCGCCGAGTTCCTCGACGAACAGCAGCCGGCAACGGAAGACGACTCGCCTTACTTGTCGTTTGGCAGCGTCGAGTTGAAGGGCTACGCGGTGGCGGTGCGGGAGCCGGAATTTCGAAACCCGGTTTCTGCTTTGGAAACCGGGTTTCTTGCGCCCGAAGAAACCCGGTTTCC
>JAYTGN010000221.1:0-28222 GCA_043733485.1 Gemmataceae bacterium | reverse complement strand
GACGCGCACGGGCCGCCCCTCGGCGGTGGTGAAGTGCGCAATACCGTGAGGGGTGGACATGGTGAACTCCAAACCCGGTTTCTGCTTTGGAAACCGGGTTTCTGGCTGTTGAGAAACCCGGTTTCCAAAGCAGAAACCGGGTTTCGAGTTCACCATGTCCACCCCTCACGGTATTGCGCACTTCACCACCGCCGAGGGGCGGCCCGTGCGCGTCTTGCTCGTGGACGATCAGCCCATCGTCGGCGAAACGATCCGCCAAATGTTCGCGAACGAAGCGGACATCGAGTTTCGCTACTGCCCCGATCCGGTGGCGGCCATCGACACGGCGAACGCGTTCCGGCCCACGGTCATCCTTCAAGACCTCGTGATGCCGGACGTGGACGGCCTGTTGCTCGTGAAGTATTTTCGGGCCAACCCCGGCACCCGGCAGACCCCGCTGGTCGTGCTTTCGAGCAAGGAAGAACCGGTGATCAAGGCGAAGGCCTTCGCGCTCGGTGCCAACGACTACATGGTGAAGTTGCCGGACAAGCTCGAGGTGCTGGCCCGGGTTCGCTACCACTCGCGCGGGTACATCAACCTGTTGGAACGCAACGAAGCGTACCGCGAACTGGCCGAGAGCCAGAAGGAACTCGCGGCCGAGATTCGCCAGGCCGCCCGTTACGTGCAATCGCTCCTCCCGCCGATGCTCACTACAGGCCCGGTCACGATCAATTGGCGGTTCGTGCCTTCCACTCAACTCGCCGGCGACATGTTCGGCTACGTCTGGCTCGATGCCGACCACCTCGCGATTTACCTGCTCGACGTCTCGGGCCACGGCGTCGGTTCGGCCCTGCTCGCGGTTTCCGCCGCGAACTTGCTCGCGGCCCAATCGCTGCCCAACGTCGATCCCCGCGATCCCGGCAAAGTCGTGACGCGGCTCAACGACATCTTCCAAATGGATCGCCAGGATGAGAAGTACTTCACCATCTGGTACAGCGTCTACCGCCAGTCGGATCGCAAGCTCTTTTACTGCAACGGCGGGCACCCGCCGGGCCTGCTCTGGGATGGCAAAAGTGTGGCGCAACTCGAAGCGGACGGCCCCGGCGTCGGCATGATTCCCGACATGCCCTTCGAAACGCACACGGCCGATGTCCCGGTCGATGCCCGCTTGCTCATCTACAGCGACGGCGTATTTGAAATCGAGAAGCAAGACGGCGAGATGTGGCAGTTCCAGCAGTTCATCGATCGCATCGGCGAGGAGTTCGGCCGAGAAGGGCTGATCGACAACCACCTCGGCTTCGCCCGCGGCCTTCGCGGCGGCGACGTTCTCGGCGACGACTTTTCCATGCTCGAAGTCCGCTTCCACGCGGCCCCCGAACCGAAGCGCAAGCGCAAGACCATCGAACTGCGGCCTACAGACCCAGAGCCTTCCGCTTCTCGCGAATGAACGGCACGTGGTGCTTGATGTGGCCGATCGCGAGTTGAACGACCCGCTCCAGCGTGATGAGCCCGCGCTGGGTGTGAACGCCGGACTTTTGGAACTGCTCGGGGCGAAGCGTGCGAATGAGTTGGGCCATTTGCTTGCGGGTGGCCTCGATCAGCAGCAACTCGTTTTCCGGGTCGCGTTCCTCGTAGTGCAATTCTTGCAGGAACAGGTTTTCGTCGGCGGCGAGGATGAGCGGCGTATCGCCGAGTGCGATGATCCGCTTCATGCGTTCGGCCGCGATCGGCTCGAAATCCGCGATGTGGCAAAGCACTTCCATCGTGCTCATGCGGCCGGGCACGGGGCGGGCTAGGAGTTGCTCGCGGGTCATCCCGGCCACCGCGGCCCGGAGCTCCGCGACGCCCTGAAGGTACGAATCGGCCAGACTGGCGGCGGCACTCATATTCGGCTCCCCTCGGCGGTTCGCGGATTGGGTTTTCATCCGCCGAAGCCGGCCACACTTCCTCCGTCGAAGATTTCGCTTTCGCTCAGCACTCGCTTCGTCATGGGATCCCGGATCTCGATGCCGCTGAGCAAGGTTCCGAATTCGTCCGTCGCGGCGGGATTCGTGAGTTCGTTGTAAAGGCTGATGGGGTTCGCGTAGGTCTGCTTGGGACTGGACGCTCCGTCGGCGAAGGTGAATCGGCGGAGTTGCAGGGCCGTGCCGCGAGCGGAACCGACGAGCAGTTCCTGCCGGCCCTTGGGGTCGCCGACGCCCTTGAGGATCAGTTCGGGCGCACCGAAGGAGATGCTGCCGACGCCGTTGTTCGCGTTGCTGCCGAGCGTCTGAAGTCCGTTGAGGATCGTGGGATTCCAAGCGAAGAAGCTGGCGAGCACGACGGGCCCGCCGGGGGTGTTTCCAAAGACCTGGATGTGCGGTCCGCCGCCGTAACCGGGGGCCGTGGCGATGTCGTCGCGGAACTTGCCGTCCGCGTCCTTGCCGTTGAAGTTGCCGGCGGCGACGAACACGCCGCCGCGGAAGTTCGAATCGTAGGCGAAGAAGTTGGCGAGGACCGGCAACTCGAGGTCCGACTTCCCTTGATCGAAGACCTGAACGCGAGGGGCTCCGCCCGGTCCGGTGCCGACGATGATGTCGTCGAGGCCATCGCCGTTGTAGTCGCCGGTCGCGACCGTGACGCCGCCGCGGAACGAGGGCTCGAACGCGAAGAAGCTCGACTTCGGCTGCGAGAACCCGTTCGAGATTCCCCAAACTTGAACGACCGGCCCGCCGCCGACGCCCGGACCGAGCACGATGTCGCCCGGCACATTCGCCCCGTTCGACTTCACGGCCACGTTCAAGCCGCCGCGGAAAACGGGCTGACCGTTGGCATCCGGGAAGCCGAAGAACTGTTGGATGATCGCCCCCGGCGGAAGATTGCCGAGGTCGAGCAGCCTCGTCTTCGTCGGGTCAATCGGGTCGGGTTGGAACAGCGTCGCGCCGTTGATGATGGTGACGAGCGGGGTATCGTTGGCCCCGTTGGCGATGACGAGATCGACGAGCCCGTCGCCGTTGACGTCGCCGAAGGCGAGCCTCGGCGCGGAGTAGGTCGACTCGGTGCTGATGAACGAAGGCGACACGACGAACGGACTGGACTGCAGTGCCTGCCCCAAGACCGAGCCCGGCTGCGGGATCAAGACGGTCTTCTGGAGGCGGATGGAGTACTGCTGATTGCCGGTCTGGGCCACGAGCGCCCGGTATCCGAGGCCGCCGAGCGATTCGATCTGGCGGAATTTCAACTGGCGAACCGAACTGTCGTTCATCGTGACGAAGTAGGTGCCGCTGAAGGTCGTGTTGGGATCGAACGGATCGAGCACGAGGTTCAGATCCCTGATGTTCGGATCGCCGAGGAGTGGGGAATAGGAGTCGCCGAGGACAGTGGAGTTGAGTTGGGCGCGGGTCGGGTTGTTGCCGAACGCGACGATGGTGGCATTCTTACTGGGTGCGATCTTGAAGTTGTTGGAGGTGCGGTTGGCTTCGTTCGCAGGTGCCGGCGTATCGGAGCCGAACGTCACGCTGCTGCCGATCACCTCGGCATCGTAGGTGAAGTTGACGGTGATATCACCGACGGCTCCGGCACCCGGCACGATCCGCACGGCACCCGCACCCGCGTTCACGAGTAGGACGCCCGAATTCTGAGCCGTGAAATTCAGACCGGCGAAGAGGGTCGCATCCTGGCCATTTGTGGAGACCCCGCTGGCGGGATCGAGGGTGAGATCGTTGGCGTCGCGGAAGGTGAGCTTGCCGTTCACGGCGGCGCGGAACATCGCACCGGCGTCGTTGTTCGCATTATCGAGTGCGAAGGTGCCGGCTCCGGCGAGCGCCACGGTGCCGCCAATCACGCCCTGCGAGGCACCGCTTTCCGTCACGCCGCCGAGGGTGGGGTTGAGCAGCACGGTGCCTGCCGTCTGCACCTTGGAAGCGGCCGCGTTCAAGTCGATGCCGTTGACATTCACGTTGAGGGCGATGCCGCCCGTGTCGGCGATCACGCCGCCCGTCACGGTCAGTTTATCCGCGTTGGTGACGGACACGTTACCCCCGCCGGTCTGAGCCACGCCCGAGAGATTCAGTGGGATCTGATTCTGGAGAAGAACCGGACCGCCGACGTTCGTGGCGCTGAAGGCCGCGATGGTATTCGCGCTTCCGAGCGTCGTCCCGCCCGCGGAACTGGTGGTCAGTGCGCCGCTCGTGCTGAGCAAGCCGCCGCCGCTCTCGGCGATGGTGCTGCCTGCGGCGAAAGTGATGTTGCCGCCGGTCGTGCTGCCGCCCGTCACTGCGACCGTTCCTCCGGTCGTGGCCGAGAGCAGACCCGTGATTCTGGACGTGCTGGTGAACGTCACCGAGTCTCCGCCCTGTGCACCCGAGGCGATGTCGAGGCTGGCGAGATCGTTGGCACCGGTTCCGTTCAGGCTGATCGCGTCGGCTCCGCTGCTGCCGACCACTTGAACGCCGCCCGTGGGGTTGAACGCGGCACCGAGTCGATTCACCGCAAGCGTACCGGCGGCGTTCAGGTTCACGACGAGGTTCGTGCCCGGATCGCCGAAGGTCGTCGTGGGGGCGAGATTCCCGGCGAACTGCGTGGCTCCCGCGTTCGTTCCCACCGTGCTGCTTCCCGTGCCCGGCAACAGGTTCGGGAAGTTGATGATCGCGATGCCAGTGTTCGTACTCGTGTCGCTCACCGCGGCGATGCCCGTCGCCACGATCGTCGTGATCGGGAGGGCGTCGGTCGCGTTCGTAAACTCCTGAATCGTTTCGCTCGTCGCCGAGTTCGGGTTGTAAGCGATCTTCCCGAACGATCCGGCGGTGACGGTGAGCGAGTCGCTGCCGAAGCCCGTGTAGTTGATGTTGGTGGCGAACGGGCCGGCGGGCGTCGGCGGCGCGTTCGTGTAGTCCACGATTAGCGTCGAGGCGGCGGTGGCCGTGACTCCATACGTTCCGGCCGCGGGGACGCTCGCCAGTGGCCGCTCGTCGATGATCGTGCCGCCCTGGAGCAGTTGAATGTTGCTCGCTCCGTTGGTCGTGTCCTTGCGAATCACGAAATTCCCGGCACCGGAGAGGTTCGGGCTGCCGAGTGCCGTGAGCGTGAAGTTGTTTCCATCTCCCGCGGCATAACTGGCGAAGGTCGTGACTCCATTGATGGAAATGCTTCCGCCCTCGGTCGCGCCGGTGAGCGGCGGGTTCGCGATGTTCCCGGCACCGGTCTTGTTGATGAGGGTGAACACATTCGCACCCGTCGTGGCTCCCGTCTGGCTGTTCACGGTGAAGGTGCCCGGCGCGGCATTGGCCAGATTCACGGCACCGGCCGTTCGAAGCGTGTCCGACGTGTTGCCGTTGAAGTCGGCCTCGAAGGCTCCGCCGTTGAAGGCGAGCGAAGCAACCGTGAGCGTTCCCACGCCGCCGAGCGTGCCGCCCGTGATGGTTCCACCCGCGTTCACGGTCGCGGCTCCGCCGAGGGTGCCGGTGCCGCCGAGGGTTCCCGTGGTGTTCACCGCAACGGCCCCAGTGGCGAGCGAGTCGTTGCCGTTCACGAGCAACGTACCGGCGTTCACAGTGGTGGTGCCGGTGTAGGTACTCGCCCCGGTGAGCGTTTGCGTGCCAGCACCGGTCTTCAAGAGCGAGAGCGCGATGCCAACCACATCGGTGATCGTGCCATCGAAGGTGGCGGTGTTCGCACCGAATTCGAGGAACGGAGTCGCGTTCGCGCCGGTGATCGTACCGAGGCCGGAGAGGCCACCGAAGCGGGCCGCGTTGGGGGCGGACTGTGCCGCGATCCCGGTGAGGGTGAAGGTTGCGCCCATGTTTACGATGAGGTTGCCGGCCGTATCGAAGCCGCGACCCGCGGCCTGACCCTGAAGTTCGAGCGTGCCGCCTTCGACCGTCGTGTTACCGGAGTACGTGAGCGAGGGAAGCCCCGCGAAGGTGCCGATGCGAACGATGCCCACGTTGCGCTTCACCACGGAGCCGGTGCCACCGATGCCGCCCCCGCGGAGGTCGCTGGTCAATCCGGCCGTTGCGGTAAGCCAGACGATGGAGCTGTTGCTGAGCGTGATCGTGGAGCGGAAGCCCTCGCCGACGAGGTTGCCGTTGTTCCGCAGTTCGAGGATGCCGTTCTGAACGGTCGTCGCGCCGGTGTAGACGACACTCGCTCCGCTCAGCGTGACCGTGCCGGAACCGATTTGATCGACGGTGCCCGTTCCACTGATCCCGCCTGCGACATCGAGCGTTCCCGTTCGATTGAAGACGATATTGGAGTCGTTGACGATGGGGCCGGTGCCCGGGGTGCCCGTGGCACCGCCCGCTCCGATTTGCAGCGTGCCCGCGTTCACGGTCGTGGTGCCGGCATAAGTGTTGGCATTGCTCAAGGTGAGTGTGCCGGTCCCTTGCTTGATCAGACTTCCGCCGTTGGTGATCGTGCCGGCGATGGCCGCGTTGGAAGCGTTGCCCACGGTGAGAGTGGAGGTTCCCACGATCTGGATTTCGGTTCCGATCGCACTGGAGAGGCTGTCGATCGCGACGGCCCCCGCAACGTTCGGCCCGGTGATGCGCACGATTCGCGTTCCCAGCAGGCTCACCGTCTCCGCATAGGTTCCGCCGTTCACGATCGCGGTGCCGCCATTCGCCACGGCGGACAGGCCGAGATCGATGGTCATGAAGGCGTTGACGCCGAAGGTAGCCGGTTGGTTGCCCGTCGTGCCGAGGTCCGCGTCCGGGATGAACTGACCGAGCGATTGGGCGAAGCTGTCGTCCACGTACACGGTGGTCGGCGTGCTGTTCTCGACGAGGACGAGTTCGTTTCCGTCGCTGCCGTTGTAGAAGAGCCGGTAGACGTTGTTTCCGATCGTCACCGTCGCGCCTTGGACGAAGCCACCGTTGGGCGCGATCGGGTTCGCACCGTTGTTGGCGATCAGCGTGGCGATCTGGTTCACGGCCACGAGCGGCGGCGAGTTGGTTCCGCTGAACGCGAGGGTCGCCCCGCTGAGATCGACAGTCCCGGCAACGATGATCCGGTCGTAGTCGCCACCCAAACCGGCCGTCGCGGCGGGCGGGTTGACTTCGAACAGAACGGGACCGCCCGGCGTGAAGTTGCCGCCGATGTTCAAGGTGCCGGGGCTGTTCCCCGGAGAGACGGTTCCGGTACCGCTGACATTCCCGGAGATTGTCCCGTTGCCGCCGACGATGCCCGGTGTCGCGACGACGAGATTGGAAGCGATCGTCCCGTTCACGAGCAGCGTGCCGGCGTTCACGTTCGTCTGGCCGGTATAGGTATTGGCACCGGCGAGCGTAAGCGTTCCCGTGCCGAGTTTGGTCAACGTGGCACCCGCGCCGTTCACCGTGCCCAGCAAAGTGCCGGTGGTTCCCGTCACGGTCACGGTCAGCCCGTTGGCCGTGGTGATCGTCCCAGCCAATGCGGAGTTCACGTTCGCGGCGCTCAGCGACGCGGCACCGCCGTTGGACGTTACGGTTCCCGCGCTAATGTCGCCGGGGGACGAGATCGCGAGATCGCGATTGGCACCGCTCGCGACCACGTTCGTTGCGATCGTGGTGCCCCCGGTGTTGATGCGGATGAGCCCGTTGGCCGTCGTCACGTTCGTCAGGATCGCGCCGTCGGTCTCGTTGATCCAGATGCCGGGATTGCCGGACAGCGGCACGTTTGCAGCCGTGGCCACGATCGAGTTGGCGGCGGTGTCGATGTCGGCCGAGAGTGGATGGCCGATGTCCACGCCGGCGTTGAGAGTCACCACGTTCGCACTGATCCGCGTCGCGTCGTTCCCGTCGTCGACGAGCGAACCGGCCATCGCGTTGAGCGTCGCGTTGCCGGCCGCCGACGAAACGGACACGACCGTAATGTCACCGAGCGAAGCGATGATCGTGGCGTTCCGCCCGGCACCTCTCGCGGCCACATTCGTCGCGGTCGTGGCACCCCCCGTGGTGATGCGAATTAATCCATCCGCCGTCGTCACGCTGGTCAGGGTGACGCCATCGAGTTCGTCGATCCAGATGCCGTGCGTTCCGGCGTTGGATGAATTCGTGGTGGTTGCGGTGATCGAGTTGACGTCGGTGTCGATGTCCTGAGTGAAGGGACCTGAAAGTGGCTGGCCGATGTCCACGGCCACGGTCAACGAGAGCACGTTCGCGCTGATGCGGGTGGCGTCGTTGTTGTCGTCCACGATCGAACCGGTCGTCGCTTGCAGGTTTACACTTCCGGAAGCGGAAAGCGTCCCGACGGTGATATTCCCGCTCGCGCTCGCGATTTGCAAGTTGCCTGTGATCGTACTCGCGTTGACGCTCGCACCGTTCAGTTCGTCGATAGTAACGTCGCCGACCCCGCTGTTGGTAGCGGCGATGTTCACCACATCCGTATCGAGGTCGATTCCCGTCGTCGCCGTGGCGACGAGGTTGGTCGCCGCGACATCCGTGGCCGCGCCGGAGGTCGCGATCGCGCCGGTTCCCGCGTTCAGGGTCACGGTCGTCGCGGCCGTGAGCAGTGCGTTCGCGGCGATGCCGTTCCCGAAGAGCGAGATACTTCCCGCCGAACTCACGGCACCGCTCACGGTCACGGAGCCGAACGGATTCGCCGCGCTACCCGCCGTGAGGGCGGCCGAGAAATCGGGAAGGGCGTCGAGGGTCAGAGTGTCCGCCGCGTTGCCGCGATTGATGGTGAGCGAACCAGTCGGGTTCGTGAAGGTCGTGGTTTCGAAGGTGCCGTTGCCGCTGCGGAGTTGCGAGATGCCGTTGGCCGGAGTGCCGTCGTCTTCGAGGAACGCATTGCTCGCCGCGGCCGGCAGGTTGATGATAACGTCGGCCGCGGTACCGCCGAGGGCGAGCGGTTCGGTCTGGTCGAAGGAGATGAGCGAGCCGGCACCCAGCTGAATCGTGCCGGCTTCCGGCCCGGTGTGGTTGACTGTGAGCGTGCCGACGTTGTACCCGTTCACCGCGATGCGATCGTTATCGCCCGCGCTCTCGCCGCCGTGGTAAAAGATTCCGTTGACCGGTGCGAGGATCGCGGCGGAGTCGTCGATGGTGAAGGTGTCGCTGCCGGCACCGCCGAAGAACGCGAACGAGGCGATGCCGGCGAACGGCACGGCCGCGCCGCCGTTGAGGCTGTAGGTGCCGGAGTTCGCTCCGGTCGCCGAGACGACGAGCGTGTCGTTTCCGCCGGTTCCCACAATCGCGAGCGCGGTTTGAGCCGTGGTGAGGCCGTTGAGAAGGAGCGAGCCGTTACCCACATTTCCGACAGCGGTGGCGGCACCCGTCGCCAGATCGATCGTGAAGAGCTGCGTCAGCCCGGCGACCCGCGACGTTGCCCGGGCGATGTTGGTACCCGCTTCGATGTCGAGGTTGAGCCCACCCGTGGAAGCGATTCCATTCGCACCGACAACGAAGACTTGCCCGGTATTAGGCGAAGGGGTCCCATTGAGCCCCCCGATGGTGTAGAGCGTGTCGTTGGCGAGGCGAATGCCGTAGAGGGTGGTGGTCGAGGACGCGCCGTCGTTGTTCGTGTACGCGGCGTCGTCGATCGAACTCAGCGAGAGGTTCGTATCCTGGGCAACCTGAAGCCCGCTGTTGGGGTCGACGCGGTAGTTGCTGCCGCCATTCGAAATGATCCGGATGCGATCGACGTTCGGGTTGAAGTCGAAGCCCCAGAAGTTGGTGTCTTCCAGCGCCGCGTTCCAGGGCGTCGCACCGACCGGAGTTGCCGCGCCGGTCGTGCTGTTAATCGTATAGATGCGGCCGGTCCGCGTGGCTCCATCGTCCGTGATACCCAGGCCGTAGAGGCCGCCAGTGGCCGGTCGGGTATCGAGCCCGAGGATGAATTCGCCCAGCTGTAAACCGGTGATCGGCACGTTCGTCGCAATCGTGCCCGGCGTCGCGCTATCGAACGAAATCAACGCGTTCGCATTCGTCGCGGCGAACATCGTCGTCGGCACCGTCCGATCTTCCAGCGACTCCATCGACAGTCGCTTGCGGATCGGCTGGGCTGGGCGGGAACGAAACGCACGATGCATCAATCGCCGGGTGAAGCTGTGAAGATTCATGGACCGCACCTTCGGAGTCGGGAGCCGGGGAGTCGGGGTGTATTGTGCCGCGGCGGTGCGAGCACCCGTTGCGCGACGATTCAGTTCGGAAGGCAGTTCAAATGAAAATACCAGCCTCTACCACTACCCGACGTTGGAAGGCTGGACAAGATTGGGAAGTCGCGAAGTTTCGTCTCAAGGTATGAAAGAGGCCGGTTATTCCACCTGGCGCGAAAGAATCGACGCGAACCGGTGCGAACGGTCGTGCTTTAACTCCCGGAAGTGAGGGCTGTAACGGCGGATCGCGCGTGAAGTGTTGCCCGAACGCAACCGAATTCAGGTGCTGTCGGAATTCCCGACTGCGCTCAACGAGAAACGGAGATGGTTCCCGCGCCGGGCTCCGCGATCTGCCCAACGACGTTCGCGGCCAGCGTGCCGGCAGCCGTCAACGCGGCCACAATCGCCTCGGCCAGCTGCGCCGGAACGGCGGCCAATAACCCGCCCGAAGTCTGCGCATCGCAAAGCAGCAACTGCTCCTCGGGCGTAACATCCGCAGCATAGCGCACCCAGTCCGCGAGGAACTTCGCATTCGCGTGCGTGCCGCCCGGCGCGATTCCTTCCCGTACGTACGTACGAGCCGCCGGCAACACAGGCACCCGATCGAACCAGACCTTCGCCGTGACGCCGCTCGCCGAGGTCATGTTGCGAAGGTGCCCGAGCAACCCGAAGCCCGTCACATCCGTGAGCGCGTGAACCTCGAACCGCGCGAACACCTCGGCCGCGGACCGGTTCAACGTCGTCATCACGCGGATCGCTTCGCCGATGGCATCGAGCGAATCCCGGTCGTTCTTCGCAGCCGTCGTGATGATCCCGAGCCCGATCGGCTTGGTGAGAATCAGCACGTCGCCCGGCTTCGCCCCCGCGTTCGTGATCGCTCGCTTCGGATGAACCGTGCCCACGACTGCGAGCCCGAAGATCGGCTCCTCGCTCTTGATCGTGTGCCCGCCGGCGATGGCGATGCCCGCTTCGTCCGCGATGGCCGCCGCCCCGAGCAGAATCTCCGCCAAGATCGAGGCATCGAGCGTATCCGGGAACCCGACGATGCTCAGTGCCGAGAGCGGCGTGCCGCCCATCGCATAGACATCGGACAGGGCGTTCGCGGCGGCGACCCGGCCGAAATCGCGCGGGTCGTCCACGATCGGCGTGAAGAAGTCCGTCGTGAAGACGAGCGCCTGATCCTCGGAAATTTGAACGATGGCCGCGTCGTCGGCCGTGGCACTTCCCACCAGCACGCGTGGATCGGTGATCTTCGGTAGCTGGCCGAGCAACGGCAGGAGGAAGCCGGGAGGATGCTTCGCGGCGCAGCCCGCGCGCTTGGCAAGCTTCGTGAGCCGGATTGAGGATTTCATGGTGATCTCCGGCGACTTGAATTCACGCGGCTTTCAGTCTAACCAGAGTCGCGCGGTAGCTGCGAACGAATGCCGCGTAGTCGGCCGGAGTGTCCACTCCCCGATGTGCATGTGCCGCGAGGCCGACCTGAATGGCTTCACCCGTTCCCAGCACGCGGAGTTGTTCGAGCTTCTCGATCTCTTCCAACGGATGGGGTGGGGTCGCGGCGAGCCGCAACAGAAACTCCCGGCGATAAGCATACAACCCGAGATGCTGTAGGAACCGCGCGGGCCGAGCGCGAAAGTCCGGCTCGCCATCGCGGAGCATCGGGATCGGCGACCGCGAAAAGTACAGCGCCCGACCGCGATCGTCGCAGACCACCTTCACCACGTTCGGGCTCAGGTACGTCGCGCGATCCGAGATCGGCACCGCGAGCGTGGCCATCGCCGAACCGGGATCGCGTTCCAGCAAACCCGCGAGCAAATCCAGAGACTCGGCTTCCAACATCGGCTCGTCGCCCTGGAGATTCACGATCACGTCCGCCGAGAGCCCGGCGGCCACTTCCGCCACACGATCGGTGCCCGACGGATGATCGGCACGCGTCATAGCCACGCGGCCACCGAACTCTTCCACGGCGGCGCGAATGCGTTCGTCGTCCGTGGCGACGATCACCTCGGCGGCGCACTTCGCCCCGCAGGCCCGTTCGTAGACGTGTTGAATCAGGTATTTGCCGGTCTCGCGGAGGAGCGGCTTGCCGGGCAACCGGGACGAGGCGAAGCGGGCGGGAATGACAATGGCGACGCGCATAAAAAGCTCCGTGCCGCACGCGGCTTCGCGAGCGGCTCGGATTAAACCGGTTTCCACAGCTGGGGACAAGCTGACTTCGCACGGCACCCGCGGCAATTCCAGGCGAACCGGCGACGTAAGTCGCCGGGTTTCGATCGCACCCGGCGACTTACGTCGCCGGTTCGCCTGGATTGACCTACTTCCGAGTTGCCTTCTCGAACGCCTCGGCTTCTTCCAGCGAAATCAGGCCGTCGCGGTCCGCATCGATGGCGTCGAACTCGGCGCGGGTGCCGAGAAACTCCAGACGCGAAACGTCCCCATCGCCGTTGCGGTCCATCTTGCGAAACCATGGCGGACCGCGCTGAGGGACCACCACCGCGTTCTGGCTCGGGAAGTAAACCTGCTGATTGATGGAAGCGCGATCGAACGTGCGGCTGAGGCGAATCGAGACCGAAGGCTGGATCGCCGCACGGGTCACGACCTCTTCGGTTCCGCTCGGTTCGAACGAACGCAGTCGGGTCCAGGCCGTGCGGAGTTCGCGAACGCCGAGCCGGCCATCGCGGTTCTCGTCCAACAATTGAAAGAGCGTGGGCGTCTGCACCGCGGGTGATAAGCCGATGCCCAGGTCGAAGAACGGCTGTTGGAGGTCGAAGTATTTGTCGAACTCGTCCTTCGTCAACTTGCCGTCGGAGTTGAAATCCGCGGGTTCGAAGAGTACGCGCAGTTGCTGGAAGCTGAACGCGTTTTGGCCCACCGCGAAATCCTTCTCCTCGATGTAGCCTTTGGTACCGGCGAGTTGCTGGAACAGGAAGCCGTACGATTGCTTCAACTGGAGGGCGCGACCGTTTTGCAGCACGGCGGCGAAGCTCCAGAGTTCGATCGGCTGGCGACCGTGCCGCACCACCAACCGGCCCGGCTCCACGACCTTCATGGTGAATCCGCGCGAAGCGAACAGCTTCGCCTCCGTGGCGATCGTCGCCCGGCAATCGACGGCCTTCGCGGCCAGCGAGAGATTCGCCTCGAAGTCGCGAGGCCCGGTTCGCCACAAATCGAGTTCCTCGCCCGTGAGTTTGCCGTTGCGATCGAGGTCGAGCCGGGCGAACGTCGCATCGTCGAACCCGCTCTCGGCCTGCGTCAGTTCGGAATCGCCGTTCTTGTCGTAGTCCTTGAGGATGCGCTGCGTGATGGTGCCCGGCACGAGTTCGAGGTCGAACACCGCCACATTTTGAACGACGCGCGGCAATGCCGGCCCCGTTGAGGTCTGCCCCGCCGCCAGACGGCCGAACCTCGGATCGACACCGGTGTTCCCAATCAATTCCGTCACGCTCAGGCACTCGTCTTCATCGGCGTCCTTCGTGGCGAGCAGTTTCTCGACGGACAGCACTTCTTCCTTGGTGAGTTTGCCGTCGCCGTTTTGATCCATCAGCTTGAAGAGCGCCTCGGTGGTCTGGACGTTGAACGGCGATTCGTCCGCGGGCGGGAACGCCTGCACGGCGCGGTTAGCCGCCGTCTTGTAGTACGCGGCGAACTCGTCGAATGAGACGCGGCGATCGCGATCGACATCGAGCTTGTCGAGCGTCGGCGCGTTCGCCGGATTGGGCGCGTAGTACGCCGTTTGCAGAAGCTGCGCGAGCGAGGCATCGGAGAAAATGTACTGCGTCTCGTGTCCGTTGAGGAACCCATCCCCATCGCGATCGAACCCCGCGAAGGCGGCGCGAAGTGCCTCCGTCCAGCGCTCGGCGAGCGGCTTGCCCGCATATTGAATCGTCACCTTGAACCGAATCGGCCGATGCGGCGCGAAGACGACGACTTCGTAACCTTCGGGCAACTTCACGGTCGGTGCGGGCGGCGCGACCGTGCGAAAAGCCGGTGCGATGTCCGGATAGAGAACCGACGCAAACGCTGCGGCCCGCGGCTTCGCAACCTTCAAAGTGAGAGCGGCATTGCCGGGTGGTGCCAGGCGAATGGTTCCCGCGGACGGTGCAGCGACCAGCGCCGAGGACAGTACCAAGAGACCGATCGAGGCGGTGAATTGCGTCGTCCGGTTCATGCGATCACCTCCGCGATGGGGGTCGCGGTGCGGTCGGCGATGGGGATCGGTCGGCCGACGTTGGACATATTCGTCTTCTCGGGATTGATCCCGAGCACCTTGGACACGGTCGCCATCAGGTCGCCGGCGGTGGTCGGGCGCTCTTCCACCGTCGTGCCGTCCTTGCTGGTCTTGCCGATGGCCTGACCGCCCTTCACGCCGCCGCCCGCGATCACCGTGCTCCACGCGTTGGCGAAGTGGTCGCGCCCCTTGGCCCCGTTGATCTTCGGCGTGCGGCCGAACTCGCCCATCCACACGATCGTGGTCGATTCGAGGAGCCCGCGTTCCTTGAGGTCGGTCATGAGTGTACTCCAGGCCGCGTCGAGCGTGCCGCAGAGCCCTTTCACCGTGTCGAAGTTGTTGCCGTGCGTGTCCCAGTTGCCGAGCGAGACTTCGATGAACGGCACGCCCTTCTCCACGAGCCGGCGGGCGAGCAGGCACCCCTGGCCGAAGAGGTTGCGGCCGTACTTGTCGCGAATCTCGGCTTTCTCTTCGGTGAGGTCGAAGACCTTGCCGCCGGCCGATTGCATGAGGCGGATCGCGCGATCGTAGGCCGCCGAGTGCGACTTCGACACGGCACCGGGCCGGCCCGCGGCGAATTCCTCCTGCATGTCGCGGAGCATGTCGATCCGCGCCGCCGAGGTGGCCTCGTCGATCGACTTGGGCCGGTCGAGGTCTTGCACCTTGAGAACCTGATCCACGTTGGGAGCGTTGTTGTTGAACTGGTTGTCGCCGACGACGAGGGCGGCGTGTTGCGGCCCGAGGAAGCCGGGGCCGTACGCATCCGCACTGAAGAACCGCTGCGGGGCGATGCTGATGAAGTTGGGCAGTTCGGCGTGCGGGTCGCCGAGTTCCTTGGAGACGAGCGCGCCGACCGATGGGTATTGAATCCCGGCGGCGCTCGGCATCACCCCGGTTCGCATGAGGTAGGTGCCGCGGCCGTGATCGCCTTCCTTCGTGGACATGCCGCGGAGTACGGCCAACCGGTCGCCGAACGCCGCGATCTTGGGAAGGTGTTCGCCGATCTTGAGCGCCGGCGATTTGGTCGCGATCTCTTTGAACGGCCCGCCGTTCTCGTGGTCGAGCTTGCGGTCCCACAGGTCGATGGTCGCGGGTCCGCCGTTCATCCACAGCAGGATGCACGACCGCTTCGGCTTGGTCTTCGACTCTGCGGCAGCGTGGGCCATACGGCCCATCCAACCGGACATCGAGACGGCGGTGCTCACCGCACCGACGCGAAGCAGATGACGACGTGCGAGCATGGGGAACTCCGAAATATAGCCCGCCGTTTACGGCGGGGACCGCGGACGACCCGCCGTAAACGGCGGGCTAAATGAGGTCAGTGGTTGAACGAGAACTCGGGGCTGTTCAGCAGCACCCAGAAGACGTCGCCGAGGGCGCGTTTCTTGTCGTTGGCCGCGCCGCCGCGATCCACGTAGCTCGCGAATTTCTCCATCTCCTCGGTCGAAGGTTGCCGGGCGAGCGCGGTGAGGAACACGGCCTCGACGCGCCGCTTAGTATCCCAGCCGGGAACGTCCACGACCGCGCCGAGAATCTCGCTGCGATCCAGGCCGGTCTGCCCGTCGATGAAGTCGCCGTTCATCAGCATCAGGGCCTGAAGAATGGTCGTGCTCGTTTCCGTGGGTTTGTCCGTCGAGGCGAAGCGGTTGAGGAACGTGCTGCGCGGGTTGCCGGGCTGCGGGAAGAACGCGAACTGGTTGTTTTTGTTCTGGGGATTCTCGCGGTACCCCGTGGCGGCAACGAGCGAATCGAACAACTGCGAGGGCGTGAGGCCCTTCAAATTCATCCGGGCGAACGCCTTGGGATTCGCCTGCGTCGGATGGCTGAGTTGGCTCGTGAGTTGATAGGCCCGCGTGCGGGTGATCGCGCGAATGAGCGTGCGGTTGTCGAACTTCGCGGCTGCGAACGCTTTCCCCAGTTCTTCGAGCATCTGAGGGTGGCTCGGGTGGTTGTTCTCGCCGGGCTCGTCGACCGGATCGAGGATGCCGAGGCCGAAGAAGTGCGCCCACATTCGGTTCGCGAGGTTCTTGGCGAAGTACGGGTTCTCGGGCCGCGCGAGCCACTCCGCCAGTTCCTGCCGCGGGATGCGACCTTCGACCCACTTCGGATCGGTGCCGTCGAAGAACCTCGCGATCACCTGCTTGTCGGTGTTGGGAATGTTGAGTCGATTCTTGCCGGCTTGCGGGCTGGTCGGAGCCGCCTCGCTCGGCCGCGTGTTCGGCAGCACGTTCAACTCGGCGAAGAAGGCCGCGAACTCCCAAAACTGCTCCTTCGTGTACGGGGCGAACGGGTGGTCGTGACACTGCGCGCACTCGAGTTTGATGCCGAGAAAGAGCCGGCTGATCGCCGCGCCGACGTTCTCGGGCTTCGCCTCGTTCGCCTGGTAGAACGCGATGAGCGATTGGCTCTCGGGGTCGTTCGGGTCGCCCTGCAAGAAGCGCATGTTGCCGTTGACGGCCGCGTTGCGAAGCGGGGCGGTCATGAGCTTGCGAACGGTTTCGTCGGCCGGGGTGTTGTCGCGGTAGCGGTTCCGCAGGAAGACTTCGAGTTGCGAACCGAAGAACGAGAACTGCTGATTCGTGACCGACTGCGGGAGCCACGCCACTCGCGTGACCGATGCGAAGTGGGCCGCATGAGATGGGAGCGTCAGCAACCGGTCGACGAGCCGGATTCGCTTTCGAGAGTCGGGGTCTTCGAGAAACTCGCGAAGTTCGCTCACTTTAGGAGCGCGGCCAATCACATCCAAATAGACGCGGCGAGCAAACTCGGCGTCGTCGGCTCGGGCCGCGGGTTTGATGCCGCGGGCTTGCCAATCGGCTGCGAGGTGCCGGTCGATGATCGCGGCAATCGCATCGGCATCCACGACCGTTCGCGGCAAGGGTGCCGGTTCCGCGGCAAACGCCGACCCCGCGACCATCAGGCCGCTCATCGCCGTGAGAAGACCGAGCCGAACGCACATGGTGGATCCTCGGCAGTGATCGCGCCGGGGGAAGATTCCTCGAAGCTAGGACGCTTCGAGGAGTCGATCCTAACCGATTCAAACTTCCCGCGAAACGACTCGTTCGGAGAATTGACGATTGCGGAGGCGACGCGTTTCAAGAAACTACGGCCGGCTCATTCCCACGAAGCTGCCGTCGTTCTCGCGGGCCAGTGCCCAGAGGAAGGCACCCAGGTCCGGGCTCTCGAAGAAGAAGCCGACCGCGTGAATGCGGACGCGCTCGGCACCGGAAAGCGAGCGGTTCCAGTCGCGGGTCGTCTTCTCGCGGATGTACTTGCCGAGCACTTCACCCTTTTTGTTCTCTTCCAGCGGCGGGTTGGCGTTCTCTTGCGCCGCGGTGAGGCCGGGGCCGCTGGTCGGCAGGCCGTCCGAAAACAGATAGACCGTGTCGAGCCCGCGGGTGCGGAGTGCGAAGGCCATCTCGAATGCCGCGTGCAAATTCGTGTCGCCTTCGGGCTTCACCTTGGCCAGCGCATCCTTCACGGCCAGTGCCGACTTCTCCCCGTCGAACTTCTGCCAAGTCGCGTCTTCCGTACTCAGCCACCGGGCCTTTGAGGAGAACACGATCACCTGATAGCGCTCCAGTCCGGGGATGCTCCGCATCACCTTTGCCACGGTCTCGCAGACCACGGGCCACTTGTGCGGGGCCGGCGTGTTGTAGTCGATCTTGTCCATGCTCCCGGACATATCCACGAGGAACACCACCGATTTGCCGGTCATCGCGATCCCGGCAAAGCGGCTCTCCGAATCGCGAATGATCTTGTCGACCTTGTCCGCGAGCTTCGTCTTGTCGCCTTGAAGATCGATGATCGTGGCGTTCAAGTCGTTGATCTTCTTGGTCTGATCCTTGATGGTGCCGGCGGCAGCGGCAAGATTCTTATCCGTCTGGGTCGTCGCCGCCTTCATGGCGGCGAGTTCCTCCGCGGACTTGGCCGAAGCCGTCTTCGCAGCCAGCGCCGCCGCATCGATTTCCTTCTTGGACAGCAGCACCTTGGCGTTCGCGTCGTCGATCAATTTCTGGGCCGCGGTGGCCTGCTTCGCCATCGCGGCGATCTCGTCGTCCTTCTTGCGAATCAGCTTCGCCAGATCGTCCGCGGCGGCGGACGCATCCGCGTTCTTCTTCATCAGCGCGTCCACGTCCTTCTGCCTCTTGCGCAGCGAATCGTCCGCGTTGTCGGCCTTCTCGCGCAGCGTGAGAAGCTCGTTCGATTTCGCATCGAGCTTCGTCTGGGCAGCGTTGAGCGCGACCTTGGTGGAATCGAGCAGTGCCGCCGCGGCCTTGGCTTCGCCCTGCGCGATGCCGAGCTTGCGGGCGAGGTTGTCCTTCTCCGTGCGAACCGCGCCGAGTTGGGTCGTGAGGCTCATCACGTCCGAGTTCAATCGCAGTTTCGTGGCATCGAGAGTGGTGAGCGCGAGCTTCAGGTCCATCCGCGAGTGGTCGAGTTCGGAACTGGTCGAAAGGAGCTTGGCGCGAATCTCTTCGAGATCCGTCAGGGCGGTGCCGGCTTGCCGCGTGTTGAGGAGCCAGAGCAACGTGACGCAGCCGAGGGCGCAACAGAAGACATCGAGCATCCACATGCTCACGAGCGTCGGCGTCTTGTGTCGAACTCGCATGGCAGGAACCTCACAGATTAGCCGCGTCGCGGCTAACCTCGCGCTGGGTTGACCTTCGGAGAATCGACACGCATCGACACAGCGGGAAACGAAATCGATGCGTCGAGGTGCGTCCGGGGCAGTTCACCGGCGAGCCAGCGAGGCACGAGCGCCGCGGCGGCGTGAGCCACCGCGCCGGCGGGTAGCACTTCCACCGACGTGCCTTCGGGCGAAGTTTGGTGAATCGCAAGGCCCAAACCGGGAAGCCGACCGGCCGCGTGCGTGAGCCACACTGCCCGAGGCGGCGCGGGCAGGCTCGCGATCAACTCGCGAACCGCGTCCGCGCCGGCTTGTGCCAGCGCCGAACAGTAGCCTTCCAGTTCATCCGGTTGAAGCACGAGATCCTGATACCAGTGAGCCGTGCGAATGGTCAAGCTCACGCGCTGCCCGGCCCGCGCCCGATCCAGCGCTTCATCCAGTTGTTCGAAAAGCGATTGCTCGGCGTCGGCGGAATCGCGCGGATCGCGACGGCAGAGCCGCACGCACCGATCGGCGACCGCATCGAGCAGCTTGTCCTTCCACGCCTTCACGGCGACTCGCGTCCAGATCGCCGAGGCGAGCAACTTCGCACTGTCCCGTTCGACCAGAATCGCGGACGCCGAGAGGGCGAACTCGTCGGCATCCAGAATGAGCACGGAGCCCGGCCCGCTGGCGGCGGGCCGCATCGGCACGACCCAACCCGAGGGCGTCGATTTTTCGGGTGCATTCTGGGACTTGCCCGCAAGTAGAATCGCGGCCCGATGAGCGGCCACCGCCAGCGGCGCGGCCGCTGTACCCTTAAGTGGAAACTTCGTTCGCGCCGCCAGTTCCACGACCCGCGTCACCTGATTCGGCGCGAGGTACGCGGGAAGCGCGAGGGCCACCGAGTCGGCCTCCGCTGCGATGGGAACGCGAAGGCGATTGAAGGCCAGTTCCAAGACGGCATCGGGCGTGAAGGCGTATTTCCCGGCACGAATCTCGCGGGGTTGACCCACGGCCGGGAGGAAGTTGGAACCCACGGCATGAGGCATCTTGCGAATCAGGGCGTAGGCCGCACGGCCGACTTCCGGCGTGCGCCGTTCGCAGGCCAGGAACATCGGCATCTCTTCAGCAGGGTCTTCGAGCAGCACGACGCGGACCTTGCCGCCGCCGACGGACACGGCGCGGGCGCGCGACGACGTCAGGTCCAACCCGATGACGCGGGTTCGATCGTGAACGGGGGCGGGCTTCTTCGAGGACCAAAGCATGGGGCACTCTCGAAACCCGGTTTCTGCTTTGGAAACCGGGTTTCTATTCGTTGAAGGGAATGAGTCCGTCGCTCAAAAAACCCGGTTTCGAGGCCAGAAACCGGGTTTTACGATGCTTGAAACCCGGTTTCTGCTTTGGATACCGGGTTTCTCTCTGGTCGCCAAAAACCCGGTTTCCAAAGCAGAAACCGGGTTTTATCCACTCTCACTCCGGCGTCGACGACGGATCGTACAACCGCAACAGCAAATGCTCCTGGCAATACTCCTGGGCATCCACCACGAGCATTTCTTCCGCACGCTGCACCACGTGAACGAGATACATCAGCACCAAACTCAAGAGCAGCGCCACGAGTGTGCAGTCGAAGGCGATCTTCAACTGATCGGTGGCTTGTCGGGTGAAGGCGGTCACGTCCAGTTCCGCGCCCGTGCCGGCCATGCCGAACGCGCCGGCGAGGCCGCGGACGGTTCCCACGAACCCGATCGCGGGAATCGCCCAAGCCAGATACTGCACGGTGCCCATCGTCGAGACGAGCCGCGACGATTCCACGTCGGCCTGGTTCCGCACCACCTCGGCCACATCCGGGGCGGCCTTCGAGATGGCGTACTTCCCGAGCGCGAGGCGAATCATGTTCGCGAGGATGAACGGCCGGCGAGCCGTGATGTGCTCGACCTTGCGGGCCAGTGGCCGGGCATCTTCGGGCAGGATACGCGCACCTTCCTCGGTCGGCAGCAGTTCCATGTGGAAGGCCTGCCTCTGGCGGAACACTTCCCGATACCGGCTTTGCAGGATCAGCGTGGCCCACACGGCGCAGACGTAGCAGGCGATCTGCTCCGGCCCGAGGAAGAGTTTGCCGAGGCGTTCGGGCGTCCAGCGGGCGAGGAGTTCGGCGCGCGAGTCGCCCGGGTTGGCGAGTTGCCACAGCGGTACCGTGGCGCCGCCGACGATGAGCAGCGCGAGGATGAGCAGCAACCATTCGCGAGCCGGGCGATGAGACGCGGGAATCGACATGGACCTTCCTTTTGAACGGCGGCCCGCTCCCTGGGCATTTTGAACTCGTTGGTTCCATTGTCGAGTTCCGCGAGCGCCGGTCAAGCGGAAGAGTGGCGGAACGCCGAATGTGCCGCTTCTCTATCACAACGCATTCGGGATCGGTAGACTGGGCGAAACCGGAAAATCTTGCCGACTCCGAGGGGGAATCGTGCGCCGCATCGCAATCGTACTGGTAGGAACGGCGGCGATGAGTCTGCGACCTGAGCCGAAAATGAGGATCGCAGGGGAGAGGTGAGCTGCGTCGGATCAGGGTCGCTCATCGCCCGGTTGGGGCGGTCCTGCTGGGACTTTCGCGAGCGCCCGTTCGTAGGCCGCCCGATCGGCCCGCGCCGCGCGATTTGCCACGTACGACTGTACGGCGAGAAGATCATCGCGTTCGAGTTCTTCGTAGTCGGCGAGAATCTCATCGTTCGACATGCCGGAACTGAGTAGGTCGAGGAGCAATTCGACGGGATAGCGAAGCCCGCGCACGCACGGCTTGCCGTGGCAGATGGCAGGATCGACCGTGATTCGGGAAAGCAGTGCGTCCATGGTAGTAGTTTACCAGAAATCTTGAGTCTTGGAGGCGCGGCCAAATCACCTCGTCGAGGTTTTGCATAAACTGGGCGGAACCCGAGACGACTCCTTTCCGAGGTTCACGTCATGCGCATTCTTGCATTGCTACTGGCAGCATCCGTCGCGGTCAGTCTGCGACCCGAGCCTGTCTCCACGAGCGCAGCGGAACCCGCCGCGTTCCCCAAGTTCAAGATGCAGGAGATCGACGCGCAGCTCAAGATCGGCTACGCCGTGCTCACCGCCGACCTCAACGGCGACAAGAAGCCGGACATCGTCGTCGTCGACCAACTTCAAATCGTGTGGTACGAGAACCCGACCTGGAAGAAGCACGTGATCCTGGACGGCAAGACGAAGCCCGACAACGTCTGTGCCGCGGCGGTGGATATCGACGGCGACGGCAAGTTGGACCTCGTGGTCGGCGCGGCGTGGAAGCCGAGCGACACCCTGACGCCCGGCACCTTGCAGTGGCTCAAGAACCCCGGCGTGACGGACCAAGAATGGGCGATGTTCCCCATTCCCTGCGACGAACCGACTGTGCATCGCGTCCGTGCCTTCGACATCGATGGCGACGGCAAACCGGAGATCGTTCACGTGCCGCTCCAGGGCCGCGGGGCCACGGCAAAGGGGAACTACACCGACGGCAAGCCGGTGCGGATCATGGCGTACAAGATTCCGAAGTCGCCGGAGAAGCCGGAGTCGTGGAAGCCGGAGGTGCTGAGCGAAGAGTTACATGTGTGCCATAATTTCTGGCCCATTCAGGTCCACCCGGGTGAAGTACCAATCTTTGTCGCGGCTTATGAAGGGATCTTCCTTATCGCCAAAGAGGAAAACAAATGGGTTACGACGTTGATCGATCCGGCGAACCAGACAAACCCCAAAAGCAACCGTGGCGCAAGCGAAATCAAGGCGATCGCGCAGGGGAGATTGAACATTGCCACGATTGAACCGTGGCACGGCAACCAGGTTGTCGTGTACACCCCTCAGGGTGATGGTCCCAAGTTTAAGCGCCAGGTCATCGACGATCATCTGCGCTGGGGCCACGCCGTCTGGTTCGCGGACCTCGATGGCGACAAAGTGGATGAACTCATCGTCGGCGTGCGCGACAACCCGGCCAAGGGCGACAAGTTCACCGAGCGCATGGGCGTTCGCATTTACAAAAACACCGACGGCAAAGGCACGAAGTGGGACCGCATGATGTTGGACGAAGGCGGCGTCGCGGTCGAAGACCTGACCGTTGCCGATCTCGACGGCGACGGCAAGCCGGACATCATCGCCTGCGGCCGAGCCACGAAGAACGTCCGCATCTACTGGAACCAGGGCAAGTGAACCAACGGAGTCACATCGTTCGTCCGAGTACGCCGGCCAAGGACTTCAACTTCTCCAACAGCTTCTCCGTTCCCGGGAAGTCCAGCGATTGCGCTCCGTCCGAGAGTGCCTTCTCGGGTTCGGGGTGCATCTCGATCATGAGGCCATCGGCTCCGGCGGCCATGCCCGCAAGCGCCATCGCCGGCACGTAGGCCCGCTTCCCCGTCCCGTGGCTGGGGTCCACGAAGATCGGCAAGTGCGACAGCGCCTTGGCCGGGGGAATGACCGAGAGGTCGAGCGTATTGCGAGAATGGTCGACGAAGGTGCGGATGCCGCGCTCGCAGAGAATGACCTGATAGTTGCCGCCGGCCATGATGTACTCGGCGGCCATGAGCCAATCTTCGAGCGTGGCGCTCATGCCGCGCTTCAGCAACACCGGCTTGCGGCACTTCCCGACTCGCTTCAACAGCGAGAAGTTCTGCATGTTCCGCGTGCCGATTTGAATGATGTCCGAGGCGTCTTCCACAGCCTCGGCGTACTCGGTGTCCATGAGTTCGGTCACGATGCCGATGCCGGTCTTCTCGCGAACGCGCTTCAAAATCGCGAGCCCTTCAACTCCCATTCCTTGGAAGGCGTACGGGCTGGTGCGCGGTTTGAACGCCCCAGCCCGCATCATCTTCACCCCACGCGACAGCAGGAACTCGGCCGTCTTAAAGATCATCGACTCGTTCTCGACCGAACACGGTCCCGCGATCACGGTGAAGGTCTTGGGGCCGATCTCCGTTTGCGGCGTCGCAATCACCGTGTCGTGCTTGTGCATCTCGCGGCTGGCGAGCTTGTACGGCTTGGTGACGCGGATGCACTCTTTCACGCCGGGCAGCACTTCGAGCACGCGGGCATCCACGGCACCGGTGTTGCCGGTGATGGCGATGGCCGTGCGGGTGGGGCCGGGCAGCGTGTGCGGCGTGAGGTCGATCTGACGGATCGACTCGAGAACGCGGCTCACTTGCTCCGCGGTGGCATCCGATTGCATGACGACGAGCATGAGGCACCTGGAGTCGAAACGGGGGAGCCCGTATTATAGTGCGAGGGCGGGTACTTTCTGAGGATGGCATGAGCGAGCCGGGCGACGATCACCTTTCGCGGGCTCAAAACGAACTCGGGGAACCCGAGGCTCTGTTTCAGATTAGCCGTTCGCGCTTCTACACCAAGCTCTGGGCCGGCGTCGGGCTCGTCGCCGGTTCCCTCGCCGCGGTGCTGATCATGTTCGCAGCGGGATTGGGCTTCGACATCGCCATTCTCGCCAAAATCTTGCTCACCCCCATGGCGATCGGCGTCGCGATTCTCGCCACCATGTACCGCCAACGCGGGCTCATGGTGCTCGTGTACCCGACGGGCGTGTTGCGGCTTCGGCGCGGGGCCGTCGATTCCTTCCCCTGGGACGAGATTGCCGAGATTCGCTTGAAGGTGCAGCGGCTCGACGCCCCGGAAATCACTTACGATGGCGACGGCGACCCGACGTGCTGTTGGCTCCCGACCGAGGTGCCGAGCATTCAGATGTGGAAAGCCGGGCTTACGGTGGAACGAGCGGACGGCACGGAAGCGCACATCAGCCCGGCACTCGCCGATTACGATCGGCTCTCGGAACTGGTGCAGCGCCGGACCTTTCCCCGTGCCTGGGCCCAGGCCCGCGATCGATTGCTGACTCGTGAAGAGGTCGAGTTCGGCGACCTCATCGTGACACCGGCCGGACTTCGCTATTCCGGCAAGCGGCTCTCTTGGCGCGACTTCAAGGAAATGACCATCGCCCAGGGCCGGCTCAGCATCAAGAAGACGAGCGGCTGGTTGCCGTGGGCGGTCGTGGATGCCGGCAAGATTCCGAACCCGCACGTGCTGTTCGCCCTCGTGGGCGAAGCCCGACGATTCTTCAAGGCCACCGCGAAGAGCCTGCCCAAAGTCGAGGGTCATGAGTAAGAATCTGCTAACGCGAGCGGCAGTTCTTCTGTTACCCATTCCGGGGTGCGTAGGGTGGGCCGGAGCGAGGCAAGGCTTCAGCCTTGCCGAGTGAGGCCCACGGGCATCGCCGGAGACTCTCCCCGTGGGCCTCCCGCGACTTGCCTTCGCAAGTCGCGGTCCGGCCCACCCAACGAGCCGTTCAAACGGGTCGATCACGATCTGCCGCCCGCCTAACGCCGCACTCCATTTCTCAACGGGTCCGCGGGATCGATTAACAACGTCGCTTCCGCCGTGATGTAGGCCGAACCCGTGATGCTCGGAATCACGACGTTCGCACCTATACCCAACTCAATGCTTCCTTCGAAGACGCTACCGATGATGCTTTCCTGCTTCCAGATTTGGCCGGGGTTCAGCTCGTCGCTTGCGAAAAGGCTAGCGAGCTTCGCACTCGTACCGGTGCCGCACGGCGAGCGGTCGTAGGCGCCGCCGGGGCAGAGGACGAAGTTGCGAGAATGGTTGGACGGATCGGCTGGTGGGCCGAAGAGTTCGATGTGGTCGATGACGCCGCCATTCTCACCGGTGATGCCATTCGCTTCGAGCGCTCGGCGAATCTGCCAGGTAACGGCAGTGAGCCGTTCGACGTTGCGGACGTGAAGTTCTTCGCGATGGTCGGCGACGAGGAAGAACCAGTTGCCGCCCCAGGCGATGTCGCCACTCACGCGGCCATAGCCCGGCACATCGAGCGACTCGACCGAACGATAGCGATAGCTCGGGACATTGCGAACGGTCACTCGGTTGTCCGGATGCAGCGTCGCGGTGACGATGCCGACCGGCGTTTCGATGCGGTGTTCGCCGGGGGCGATGCGGCCGAGGTGGGCGAGCGTGACGGCGAGGCCGATGGTCCCGTGCCCGCACATGCCGAGCACGCCGACGTTGTTGAAGAAGATCACGCCGGCGGCACAGGTGGGATCGGCAGGTTCGCAGAGCAGCGCGCCGACGAGTACGTCCGAGCCGCGCGGCTCGTTCACGACGCTCGAACGGAAGGCGTCGAACTTTTCGGCGAAGACGCGAGCGCGGTCCGCAACGGTGCCGGAGCCCAGGTCTGGCCCGCCGGCAACGACCACGCGAGTCGGTTCGCCTCCCGTGTGCGAATCGATGACCTGGATGCGCGTCATACACGCTCCCCTTCGAGGACTTCGGGTCGCGGCTACTGCCCGTCGGGAATGGAATCGCACGGTTTGAGGCTACCGAAACGATGCCAGCTATCAACCTCTCTCCGCTGGGCCGTTGGGAAGGTTTCAACGTCTTCGAGAGTCCTGCCTCGGAGGTAAAACACGGCTTTTCGCCGCGGCTGCGGCGTCCGATGGTAGCCTGGGGTGAAGCGAGGCTTTGCGAGCGGAACCCCAGGAGAGACGCAACACCACTCGCGTTCTTGAGCCGCGGAGCGGCGACCGAATGCGCAGCCATGGCGTTCTGTCGCCGCTCCGCGGCTTCAATCGGGTCGGACCCCACATACCTGGGGTTGCGCTCGCAAAGCCTCGCTTCACCCCAGGCTACCATCGGACGCCGCATCCGCGGCGACGAATCGAACAGCCTCGATTTGTTCCGTTTGGCTGAACTCCAAGAATCGTTGGCACACCCGCTATTGCAACCACGCCTATTGAATTGGCTCTGAGGCCTTTTCCAGGCGAACCGGCGACGTAAGTCGCCGGGTTGGAGTTGCAACCCAGCGACTTACGTCGCCGGTTCGCCAAAATGAACAAGAGCAAACATTGTCGCTATCGAGGAAGGGGCATGGACCGTAGGTGGAGCAGTCTCAGGTCACCCGTGCGAACACCGCCTTCAGATAGCGGCCTTCGGGCACGCTGAGCAAGAATGGGTGATCGCCGCCGGCACCGCCGACATGGAAGATTTGCAGCGAGCGGCCCGCCTGCCACGCCCCGCGGCGAATCGACTCCAGAAAGTCTTCTTCCCGCACCAGGCCCGTACACGAACACGTGAGGAAGATGCCGCCCGGCGCGACCACTTGCAGTGCCAGGCGGTTCATGTCGCAGTACTTCTTGAGCGCGAGATCGACCGACTCGCGATCGCGAGTCAGCTTCGCCGGATCGAGCACGACGACATCGAAGCGCTCGCCGTTGGGAATCGCGTCGCGGAGCCAGGGGAACAAGTCGGCCTGGATGTAGCGGACGTTCGCGTTGTTGAGCTTGGCATTCGCCTTGGCCAGTTCGAGCGCGCCTTCATCGAGGTCGAGGCCGACGACTTCATTGGCGTTGCCGAGTGCCTTCGCATAGACGCCGAAGCCGCCGGAGTTGCAGCAGATATCGAGCACGCGCTTGCCGCCGCAGAACTCGGAGAGGCGCTTGCGGTTGTCGCGCTGATCGAGAAAGAACCCCGTCTTGTGCTTGCTGCCAGGAGCGACGCGAAACTTCAGGCCATTCTCGGAAATCACGTCCGGCGCGGGCGGCTCCGGAGCCCGGCAATCGAACGATTCCTGCTTCCCCACATGCTCTTCCGCGAACCAGTAGAACTTGGCATTCGGGTAGTGAACCGTGAGTGCGTCCATGATCGCGCCGCGCTGCTTGAACATCCCGGCCGCGAAGAACTCGAGTACGATCGTGTCGCCGAAGCGATCGACGACCAGCCCGCTGAGGTCGTCGCCCTCCGAATGCACGAGGCGGTAGGCGTTGGTGACGGCATCGAGCTTGAGGACATCGCGGCGAAAGGCGACGGCCGCGCCGAGCTTCCTGGCGAAGAACGCGGCATCGACCTGTTCTTCGGGATTGCTCGTGAGCAGCCTCAGCGAGATGCGCGAGTGACCGTTGTAGAAGCCGCGGCCGACCCAGCTTCCGCCGCGATCGCGAATGTCCACGACGGTGCCCGGCGCGATCCGTCCCGCGGGCTTCTCGATCATCTTCTGGAAGATCCACGGGTGCGACGATCGCCGCTCGATCTTGAGCGTGACCGTGGGAAGGGAGGTGGAGTCGTCGTCGGGCATCGGGTAAACTTCTCGGGGTTGAACGAAGTGTCATTCTACGAAACGTGGTGTGAGAACTGATGGCCGGCATTCTGTTCTGGAATCTGAGTTTTCATCCGCGGCGGGTGGCCGGGTTGGCCACCGGGTTTTTTGCCCGTGGGTTTCTTGGCCGGGGCGGATGGTGTGACGGGTAAGGTTGCCAACATTGCCAAGATTGCCACGTATCCCACCTGGCCATCT
>JAYTGN010000220.1:0-4779 GCA_043733485.1 Gemmataceae bacterium | reverse complement strand
TCTGCTCGGCAGGGTCCGCTCTGAAGCGGGTTATGGGCTGAAGGAGTCTGGCACTTTCCTTGATTGGTGGCACATGGATTCAGCCAGGGTGATCTAGTTGTTTTCCACGGCGTCACAACCGTGGCCGAATTGAGAAGGTGCAGAGATGGCAGTTCGAACTCGAAAGGTTGACGCCAAAGCGCGAGTCATCCTACCCGAGCAATTTGCCGGGAGGATGGTGACAGTCGATCACTTAGATGAAACGGAGATCCGGATCCGTGTTGTGAAGACGCCGCGCGTGCGTCCTTCACTGGTTTCGTTGTTAGCAGGCGTTCCCGAGGATTATCAACCGGATGAGATTGCCTTCGGTCCGCCCTTAGGAGAAGAAGAGCTATGAGTAATTATGTCCCCGATCGGGGCGACGTAGTCTGGGTGGATTTCAATCCACAAGCCGGACACGAGCAAGCCGGTCGCCGACCTGCACTCGTGCTATCCCCGCGAGAGTTCAATCATCGAATGAAGGTGGCGTTCGTCTGCCCGATTACCAATCAACCTAAGGGCATCCCGTTTGAGGTTCCCGTTCCCGTTGGAAGCAAGGTCACCGGGGTCGTGCTCTGCCAACATGCGAAGTCCATCGATTGGCGAGCCCGTCAGGTGTCGTTTCTGTGCCGCCTGGACGATGAAACAATTAATGAAGTGTCGGGTAGAGTACTCTCGTTTGTGGACCCCGAAGGCGTTTTTTCCTCCATGCTTGAAGATTGAGTTCGACCTCGATTCGCGAACACCCTCTGGTTTCACCAGGGGGTTTTTTTGTTCCCTCACACCACCGGTACCGGATTGGGCAGGCTCTTCTTCAATAGGGCCCGATTGCGCAGTTCCGACTTCTCGATTCCCAGCGCGTCCATGATCGGCACCAGCACGTCCGCGTAGAAGAGCCCTTCGTTGAAGATGTTGAGGCTCCGCACCTTCGCCTGGCGATTGGCGCTGTCGGCCATAAGGTGAGTCGCGGGCATGGCGAAGTCGTTGAGCACCCGCTTGAGTTGCTCGAGCGTGCCGGCGCGGTCGTCCGCGAGGTGCAGCTTCATCACCTTCACGTAGAAGTCGTAGTGGGCGCGTTCGTCGATGCTGATGAGTTGCAGAACTCGGCTCAGTGCGGGGTCGGTGTTGCCGACGACGTTGCGCAAGTTGCGGTAGTGCAGCCAGGTCGCGAGTTCCTGACACATCGTGTAGCAGGTCATGCCGCGGACGTCGTCCATCGGCAGGTTCCACTCGTTGAAGACCGCCCAGTTGCAAGCTTCCTCGATCTGCTCCTCGGTGCGGTGCCCGCCGCGGACGAGCCATTCCTGGAGCACGAGCGAGTGCTTGGATTCTTCGTAGCCCCAGTTGGCGAGGAACCAGGCCCGGCCGCGAACGGTGCGGGACATGGGCAGCGCCTTGCCGACGTAATCGGGAAGGAAGAGTTCGACGGCGCAAAACGTTTCGACTACGTCCGCGATCTCGCGCGACGTGTTCGGGTTGCACTGATCCCAGGGAATATCGCGTTCGATGGTCCAGCGCCGGCGGCGCTCGGCCATGTCGAAGAACTCGCGATAGATCTTCCAGATGTGCTTGTTGAGTTCGGGGCCGTCGGGAACGCTGGCTGGCATGGGAAGTGGCTGTGGTTGCTCGGCGAGCCTCGCGCTCGCAAATGGTGAATGCTCTCTCTATTTTTAGCACCGATCCGCCGCGGGGCAACGCGATTTTGGCTCAGGCCCCTTCCGCGAACGCCAGTGAAGCCGAGTTCAAGCAGTAGCGGAGGCCCGTGGGTTTGGGGCCGTCTTCGAAAACGTGCCCGAGGTGGCCGCCGCACTTCGCGCAGCGAATCTCGACTCGAACCATGCCGTGACTGGCGTCTCGAATGCTCGCCACGTGTTCGGGGTCGAACGGTTCGTAAAAGCTGGGCCAACCCGTCCCCGACTCGAATTTCGAATCGGACTTGAACAGCGGCAGTTCGCAAAGCCGGCAAACGTACGCGCCCGGCTTCTTGTTCGCGAGCAAACCCCCGCAGAAAGGCGGCTCCGTGCCCTGATTCAGAATTACGCGTCGCTCGTCCGGCGTGAGAGTCGCTTCGCGCAACGCCCGATCGTCCGCTGTCAGCGGGCTCAAATCGTAACCGCTCGCGGATCGCTTCAGTTCGCTGGCCATGAGTTCTTCCTTCCCGAATCGTCGGTGCTGCTTCCAGGGAATACCGTTCGCCCACGTTCGGTGTTACAGCGATGATCGTTCACGAACCGCGAACGCTCGCCGTTCGCTTCTGCGTGTCGTACTCGATTCGCGCGACGCCTTCGACGGGGGGCAATCCTCGATTCCCGATCTCGATGCCGACCGCGTGGGGATACTCGAGCCCCAATTTGTACCGTGCGAGAACCGCGAGATCGGCGGCCGATTCCACGAGGGAAACGGCACCGAGCCGGCGATCCGGTTGGCCCCCTTCGCCGATTCGCCAGATGAGCAAGTCGGGCCGCGAGCCGGGCGGCGAATCGGGATCGTCTTGTACGACGATGTGCCCGAGGCCGAGTTGAACGGGAAGGGCCTTATCCCAGAGCCGGCGGAACTGATGGTAGAACTCGTGCAGGGGGTGAGCGGCCGCAAAACGAGGATGCATCAGGTTCAACGACTCGACGAGCAGCATCAGGAAGGGATCGTTCATGTCGAAATCTTATCGGTCCCGCACCGGCCGACTTGAGTTCTTCTTTTTCAAATCCGAGGATTCGGGCGTAACCTGTTCCGGATGGTTTGGTAAAATGGTTGAGACCCGAGGGACCGGTCGTTTCGATTCGAATCGACAATTGGCACGCCGCCCGCGATGTGGTGGAATAGTTTCATGAAACTCCTCAAGTCCGTTCTGCCCCGTGGAACGCGCATCCTGCCGGCCGGAGGCTGGTTCACCTTGCTGATGGTGGGCAGCCTCGCCGGATTGGAAGTGGTCGGTCGCTTCACGACCTCGGACATCCACGATGGCCTGGCGGCGTTCGCGTTGATCGGAGTGCTGGCCACGGTGGCGATGCGGCATCGTCGCGAGCCGCTGCCGTGGTTGAACCGGTTGACGGCCTGGGGCAAACGGATGGGCGCGGCCACCGCGTGGCTGCGCTACGAACACGGCCTCGATCTCCGCGGCACCCCACCCTTGCCGCGACGCACGCCGCGGATCGTCTGGGGCGTTGCGATTGCGCTCCTGCTTTGGGGTGCTCTGGCCGCCGTGGCCTGGATCCTCCTTCCGAATGGCTGGCGAACCGTCGGGTTGCACTCTTCCTACGTCCTGTACCTTGCCGGGCTCACCCTGTTGTGGGGGTTGCTTTTGGCCTGCACGTTTGTGGGCGTGTACGTCCCGGTCGCGGTGATCGATCGGATGTTGCGAGGTTGGGTGGGCGATACCGACCGCAAGGGCGCGGAGTTGGCTGCTGTCGTGGGTTATGCGATTCTCGTGTCGGCGATTGCTTCGGTCGTTCCTCCGACAGCCGTTTTGATCCTGTGCGGTGTCGTGGCGGTGGGTGCCGCCGTGGCTTATTGGCCGCGCGGCACGGATGGTGCCGCAATTCTGTGGCGTGCCGGAGCGGGCGAGCCCGTGTACGCCGTTCCGCTGAATCGCGTCTTGGCCGTCACGACGGGACTGGTCGCGCTTTTGCTCGTAGACGTACTCATCACGGCGTGCGGCGGGCGACTCTTCGGGCTGAACGGAGCCGAGGAAACGATGCCGGTGACGGCACTGTTCGGGGCCGTGGCCGCCTGGGTGATTCCCGGCCTAATTGCCGTCGCCTTGTTCCGGCTCGGAGCGTCCTGGCGGATCGACCCGGCCCGGCAATCCCAACCGGCCGTCCACGTTTCTGGTAGCGATGCAACGGCTCGCAATCCAGCGGCTCGTGCCATTCGATCCTGGGGTTGGAAGGTTCAAGTTGAGCCGAAGCCGCGAGAATCCGGCACCGTCGGGGTCGAGGTCGTCGAGCCCGAGCACTCGCAAGCGGCCGAGTTCGATCCGCGCTGGCCGATTCAAGTGAGCGTGGCCGACCTGACGACCGGCGACGTTCGACCTCGCCTCGAACGGCGCGACGAAATTCAGGTGCGTCGCCAGTTCTTTCGCGGACTCTCCAAACTCTTCAAGCGGGCGAGTTCCTTCAAGGGGCCCGGAGGCGGCGGATATTGGCTCGCGCCGCACTGGTGGTTCTTCGAGGGCCTCGGTCGCGACGATTCCGATGCCCACGGCGACGAGTACGCCCCGCCGCTCGTCGGCCCCCCTTACCATCGAATCCTGCCCGCGCGTTCCCGGCAGCAACTCTACCGCGTGCTCCGCGCCACGCAGGTGGACATGATCTTCGTCGAAGACGGCGTGAGCTACCGCAAGCTCGAAAAGGTGCTGCGTTTGCTGCTCGAACTTTACGACGTTCACGGCGGCAAGCGCAAAGCCGAGGAGTCGCACTTTCGCGGCTTGCCGAAGGTCCGCGTGATGATTCACGACTATGAACCGGGCAATCCGTTCCAGTCCCAGGACTACCCCGAGCCGAAGTTCGACGATCTCTCGCGGGTGCGGGTGCTGCACGTCTTCCGCGATCGCGGCGGCGAGGAAGAAGAAGTGGAGGCACCGTTCGACTTCTCGTGGACGCCGGCACCCGTCGGCCTCTACAGCTGATCCGATAGCCGTCCTTAGAACAACCCAGCAGCCGAGTAGGGTGGGCCGGACCGCGGCCAATCGCGAAGCGATTGGTCGCGGGAGGCCCACGCGGGGAACCAATTGGCGATGCACGTGGGCCTCCCGCGTTGGCCGCA